>NZ_JAQYWT010000338.1:0-91940 GCF_036322545.1 Streptomyces sp. SP18BB07 | reverse complement strand
GGAACTCCCGGTAGCGGTAGTCGTAGGACAGCACGCCCTCGGTGCTCACACAGACGCCGATTGCCTCCGGGAACCCCTCGGTGACCGGCCCGGCGGTCCAGGACGAGGTCGGGTGCGGCGGCAGCTGGGACGCCGACAGGAGCGTGGGCGCGGCGGCCTTCGACGCGGCGCCCGCGGCCGGCGCCATGAGGACCGTGCCGACCGCGAGGGCGGCGACGGTGAGGGCGGCGACGGCGAGTGCGGTGAGAGCGCTGGTTCGGATGCGCATGGACATGGGTTCGACGCCCGATCGAGCACCCTGGAACCATCTCACCCATCTGACCTGCAGATACTGGGGTGCCTGGGATGCCGTCCCGGGCCGCCGCTACCTCCGTCCGATGTCGCGCGGCAGGTCCGGCAACTGATTCGGGGTCAGCGCCGTCGGGCCGTAGACCCAGTCGGTGTAGGCGTAGTCGTACGGGTCGCGCGAGCGCAGCAGAACGTTGCGCCGCAGCCGCTCGATGCCGTCGAGGTGCCACAGCCTGCCCCACGCACGTGCGGTGAGGACCACCCGTCGGCAGTGTTCGGCGCGGACGGCTTCGTAGGCGGTGAGCGCCGTCTCCCAGTCGACTCCGGAGGAGTGCCCGGTGCGCTGCCGGCGTCCGGCACGCACGTGTTCGGCCAGGACCCAGCCGTCCTCGATGGCCATGACGGCGCCCTGTGCCATGTACTGCAGCGGGGGATGCGCGGCGTCACCGAGCAGTGCGATCCGGCCGGTCACCCAGTCCGGGATCGGATCGCGGTCGTACATACGCCACCAGCGGTCACGCCACATCAGCGGCAGCCCCTCGTGGATCTGGGCACACGTTCCCTCGAAGGCCCGGTCGAGCTCATCCGGGGTGCCCCAGTCCTCCTCGCCGGCCACCGCCTTGGGCGACTCGAAGACGGCGACCTGGTTGAACATCTCGCCGCCGCGCAGCGGGTACTGCACGAAGTGGCAGCGCGGGCCGACGTAGACCACGACGTCCTTCTCGTGCACCTCGTGGGCGCGCACCTGATCGAAGGAGACCGCACCGCGATAGGAGACGTAGGCCGAGTTCACCAACTCGTCGGCCACGACGAGCGGGCGGGCCACCGAGTGCAGCCCGTCGGCGGCGATGACGGCCTCGGCCTCGTCGGTCGTGCCGTCGGCGAAGGTGACCCGGGCTCCGAACGGGGTGTTCTCGTACGCGGTGCAGTGGGCGCCGTTGACCAGCTCCACGTCCGCCCGTCGGCACGCGCGCAGGAGGATGCCGTGCAGGTCGCCGCGGTGGATCACCAGGTACGGCGAGCCGTAGCGCCGCTCCAGGTCCGCCAGGTCGAGGAAGGTCAGCTCCTCGGCGTCCAGGGCGTCCTTCATCACGATGCGCTCGGGTACCACGCCCAGTGAGCGGGCCTCGTCGAGGAGCCCGTGGGCGTCGAGGATCCGCGTGCCGTTGGGGGCGAGTTGCAGACCCGCCCCGACCTCGCCGAACTCCGCGGCCCGCTCGTACACGCGCACCCTCAGTCCCTGACGGGTGAGCGCCAACGCCGTGGAGAGCCCGCCGATCCCGCCGCCGACGACCAGGACGTCGGGGCGGGAGGCGTCTGCCGTGTTCATGCCGTTCACCTGGGCGGTCACAGCCACGGTGTCAGGGGTTCGGCGGGGGAGCCGTCGACCGTGGTCACACCCGTGTAGGGGCGGCCCGCCAGATAGGCGGTGATTTCTGCGGGAGCACCGACTACAGAGGGAGTGCTCTCGCCCCGCCTTGCGCCGATGTCGTCGCGCAGGGCGGTGAGGAAGTCCTCCGGCAGATCGGTGAAACGCACGCCGGCGTCGAGGTCGACGGCGTGCACCATGACCTCTCTGCCGCGCAGCCAGGGGATGTCGGAGGCGGGCACCGTGCGTCCCTGCGCGGTGACCACATCGGCGCGCCACTGGGCGTCGGTCAGTCGGGTCATGGCGTCGTGCAGGGTCTGCGCGGACTGCTCGAACCACGCGGTGAGCCGGTCCGCGGGCAGACGCGCTCCCGACTCGATGCCGGCGTTCCGCTGTTCCGGGGACGAGTACATAGGGGTGCGCTCACCGGTGCGCGCCCAGTGCACCAGGTTGCCGAGCGCCTCGGCGTTGCCGGCCAGGTGGGCCACGACGTGCCCCCGGCTCCAGCCGGGCAGCAGCGAGGGCGCGCCGTACGAGGCGTCGTCGTATCCGGCGAGGGCCTTGCGGCACAGGTCGGTGCCTTCGGTGACCCAGGCGAGCGCCGTCCGCAGGTCGGTCATGCCGCTCCCTCGGTGATCACGCGGTTCTCCAGGCGGCCCAGACCGTCGATCTCGGTGACCACGGTGTCGCCCTCCCGCAGGTAGACCTGGGGCTTGCGGGCGTGGCCGACGCCGCCCGGTGTGCCGGTGGCGATGATGTCGCCGGGGTTCAGCCGGATCATCGTGGACACGTACCGCACCAGGTCGACCGGGTCGAAGAGCAGGTCGCCGGTGTTGTCCTGCTGCACCAGCTGTCCGTTCACCTCGCAGCGGATGTCGAGCGCGGGGCGGGGGCCGCCTACCTCGTCCGGTGTCACGAGGTAGGGGCCGAGGGGGGTGGTGGAGTCCCAGTTCTTGCCCTGCAGCCACTCGCGGGTGCGGAACTGCCAGTCGCGGCAGGTGATGTCGTTGAGCACCGTGAAGCCCGCGATCGCCGCCGCGGCCTCCGCCTCGTCGGCACGCCGGACCTGCCGGCCGACGACCACGGTGAGTTCGGCCTCCCAGTCGAACTGCTCGGTCTCGACGGGACGGTGGATGTCGTCGCGGGCGCCGACGAGGGTGTCGGCGAACTTGCTGAAAAGGGTGGGGTATTCCGGCAGGTCGCGGCCCATCTCCTTGATGTGGTTCCGGTAGTTGAGTCCCACGCAGACCACCTTGCCGGGACGCGGCACCAGGGGCGCGAACACCGCGTCGGCGGCGGACAGTACCGTTCCCTCGGTCCGCGCCGCCGCGTCGAGACCGCCGGGCGATGCCAGGACCGCACCCACGTCCGGCAGTCCGAGATCGATGAGTGAGTCGCCCTCGACCCGGACGGCTGCGGTCCGGCCTGCGAGGCGGATGGTGGCGAGCTTCACGCGAGTGTCTCCTCGGTGTGGGTGCGGAACAGGTCGAGCTTGGTGAAGATCGGGGCGTCGCTGAACTGGAACAGGTCCAGCGCTCCGGAGTCCGAGTCCGACGGCGACGCCTGCGACCGGATCGACAGCGGGGTCCACGACGGGACGACGAAGAGGTCGCCACGGGTGACCGACCAGGAGAGGCCGCCCGCGGTCACCTGGCCCGAGCCGTCGAACACCTGGTACACGGACGACCCGGTCTCCCGGCGCGGGGCGGTCTCCGCGCCGCTGCGGATGCGGTGGAACTGCGCGCGGATGGTCGGCAGGACGTCTCCGCCGTGGGTGGGGTCCGTGTAGCGCACCAGTGCGTGGCCGGGCTCGACGGTGCCGGGGTGTCCCGCGCGCTCCAGCTCCAGCTGGTCGGTCAGCGCGGCGTCGGTGTCCGCCCAGCGGTGGCACAGCAGCGGCGTCCCCTCTCCGCGGCCGAGCTGGGAGACCGGCACCAGCCCCGGGTGACCCCACAGCCGCTCGGAGCGCGAACGGTCGGGCGTCGCGTGCTCCTCGTCGGACAGCCGGTCGCGGCCGAAGTCGAAGAACTGCGCCTCGATGCCGTACTGGAAGGGGATGTCGAGACCGTCGATCCAGGCCATGGGCCGGTCCGTGGCGTTGTGGTGAGCGTGCCAGTGCATGCCGGTCTGCGGAAGGAAGTCGCCGCGGCGCATGGGTACCGGGTCGCCCTCCACGACCGTCCACACGCCCTCGCCCTCGACGACGAACCGGAACGCGTTCTGGGAGTGGCGGTGCTCGGGTGCGTCCTCGCCCGGCATCAGGTACTGGATGGCCGCCCACAGGGTCGGCGTGGCGTAGGGCCGGCCGCCCAGGCTCGGGTTGGCCAGGGCCATCGCGCGCCGTTCGCCGCCCCGGCCGACCGGAACCAGGTCGCCGGAGCGGCCGGCCAGGTCGAGCAGCGTCTTCCATTCCCACCGGTGGGGCCGGGCCTTCGAGCGCGGGTGCTCGGGCATCAGGTCCCCGATCCGGGTCCACAACGGCACCAGCAGGGCCTGCTCGAAACCTCGGTACAGGTCTTCGAGCGCGGGAGTCACAGGCGGCTGGTCCGGCCCTTCCTCGGCGATCAGTGAGACGGGGGAGGCCCCGTCGCGGAGTGCGGTCATACGCAGACCGTGCTCCGCGCGGCACCTCCTGGAACAGTGGATTCTGCTCAGCAGAACGCCATGAGAGGGTGGCGGTCATGGTGAGGTCGATGAAGAATCCGCCGTCGTACGGCGTGACGAGCGTGGACCACGCTCTGCAGCTGGCGGTCATTCTGCAGGTCGAAGGGCCCCTCACGGTCTCCGAGGCCGCCCGACGGATCGGAGTGGCCCGTTCCAGCGCCCATCGCCTGCTGTCCACGCTCGTCTACCGCGACTTCGCTGTCCAGGACGAGGACCGCAGCTACCGGGTGGGCCCCGTCCTCGAGATCGCGGCCCAGGCGCACTCGAACGTCTCGGCCCTCCGGGAGGCTGCTCTCGGCCCGCTGCGCGCCCTGGTCGACACCGTCGACGAGACCGCGAACCTGAGCATTCGCACCGGCCGCACCGCGCGGTTCGTCGCCTCGGTCGAGTGCTCCCAGGCGCTGCGGGTGGGGAGCCGTGAGGGCATGGTGTTTCCCGCACACCTGGTGACCGGGGGCCTGGTCATGCTGGCGGCCCTCACCGACGAGGAAGTGGACGCGCTGTACGCGGGCGCTCCCACGAGTCCGTCCGAAGAGCGCCCGGACCTGGACAAGCTGCGCGATGAGCTCCGCGCGGTCCGGCGCAGCGGCGTGGCCCTCAACCTGGAACGCTCCGAACGTGGCCTGGTCGCGCTCGGCCGCGGTGTGACCGACTCCCACGGCAACACGGTCGCCGCGGTGTCGGTGTCCCTGCCGAGCGTGCGCTACGAGCCGGAGCGCGTCCGGGAGCTCGCCGCGGCCCTGGCCACCGCGGCGGAGCGCATACGCGCCGCGCTCTGAGGCATGACGCGCGGCACGGTGTCGGCGGGCCCGCCGGGTGGGCTCAGCCGACGAGGTCGACGACGGCCTTGGGGGAGGGGCCGTACCGGTTGGTCGCCGGGTCGCTGTCCACGGCCATGGTCACGAGGTAGATGACCGGGCCGGCCACGGGGATGAGGGCGACGAGCATCCTCCAGCCCGGCTTGCCGGTGTCGTGCAGGCGGCGGACCGAGACGCTCAACATGGGCACGATGAACGGCAGGAGAAGGACGCTCAGGAGCGGGGTCCCGGCCCCGACGCTGATCCCGGCGACGGCGGCGGTGGCGATCACATAGAGCACTGAGAACCACCAGTACTCCGCGCGCCGGGCACGACCGGAGAACATGGCGTACTTGGTGGTGAGGCACACGCGTGCCGCGTCGGTGAACGACATGCTGGTCATGGCGACTCTTTCAGAGGAATGTCGTGGGGGAACTGATCAGGTGGACAGGTCGGCCGGAGTCGTCGCACGTCCCGTTCGATGCCATGCGGCGGCGACCTCGATACGC
Source organism: Streptomyces sp. SP18BB07 (assembly GCF_036322545.1). Lineage (NCBI taxonomy): Bacteria > Bacillati > Actinomycetota > Actinomycetes > Kitasatosporales > Streptomycetaceae > Streptomyces > Streptomyces sp. SP18BB07. The sequence continues at coordinate 86,313 of NZ_JAQYWT010000338.1, read as the reverse complement.
GGAGCCGAACATGTCAGCCGCCTCGCACTCCGAGGCCGCGGCGCAGTGCCGCGAGCGTGTCGGTGAGGATGCGTTGGCCCGTCGTCGACTCGGGGATGATGCCCCCGTGCAGAACGCCGGGGTAGAGGGCGAGTTCGGTGGGGACGTCGGCGTGGGAGAGGCGTTGGGCGTAGTCGACGTCCTCGTCACGGAACGCGTCGTACTGGCAGGCGGTGACGAACGCGGGCGGCAGCCCGGACAGATCCTGCGCGCGGGCGGGTGCGGCATACGGAGAGACCTCGGCGGTGCCCCGGCGGCCCTCGCCGAGGTAGCAGTCCCAACTGACCTCGCTGGCACGGCTGTTCCACAGCGGTACGTCGTCGTAGTCCCGCATCGACGGCGTCCGGAGGCGGTCGTCCAGTTCGGCGACGCCCAGGTACTGGAAGCAGAGCGCGGGCCCGCCGCGGTCGCGCGCGAGAAGGGTCACGGCGGCGGCGAGGCCGCCTCCCGTTCCGGCGCGAGCCGGTACTCGACGGAGACCACGACCGTGCCGACCTCGGCGGCGATGCGAGTGGCCTGGGCGTCGAACTGCTCGACGCTGCCCATGATGAACCCGCCGCCGTGGATGTAGAGCAGGCCCGGCAGTAGGTCGTCGCGCTCGGCGGGCGCGTAGACGCAGACCATGACGTCGGGTGCGCCGCCCCGTCCAGTCGAGGTGACTTCATGACCTACCCTGGCTCACTGCCGGTGGGCGGTCAGCGGCTGAAGACGAGTTCGGCCTGGTCGCGCTTGGTGGTGTGCAGGTCCCAGTAGACGGGGGAGATCTCCTCGGGCTGGGCCGTCGGGAACCCGGGGACGGCCGGGGTGCCGATCGAGACGTCGATGCCGACGTGGGCGGCCTGGACGCCGGTGCCGTCGAGTTCCTTGTGCAGGTTCATGACCCAGTTGCGCAGCGCCGCGGCGGCGGCGTTGACGTTGCCGACCTGCGGGACGGGGTCGATGGAGCCCGCGCCCGTGGTGTAGAGCAGAGTGCCCGCGCCGGCCTCCCGCATCGCCGGCAGCACCGCCTTGGTGGCGGCGATCGCCCCGTAGAGCTGGAACTCGATCTCGTGCTGGACGTGGGCCGGTTCGGCCTCGGTGGGCGTGACCAGTGTCGTGGTCAGGGCCGCGACCGGGGAGTACTCCAGGACGTCGATGCCACCGAACCGGGCGGCGGCGTCCTTGAGGGCCTGGGTGAGTGCGTCGCGGTCGAGTACGTCCGCGGGGAACGCGGCGGCGGTGATGCCCTCCGCGGTGAGCTTGTCCACGAGCGTGTCGAGGTTCTCGCGGCTGCGGGAGATCAGGGCGACATCGAAGCCCTGAGTGCCGAAGGTACGGGCTATGGCCAGGCCGAGCTGAGGGCCGGCCCCGATGATGGCGATGCTGGTCATGACGATCCTTTCCGGAGGGGCGAAGAACAGGGAGGGGTATCCGGTAAGACCTATCCGTTTCGCGAGATCGGATAGGCCTTTCCGGTTAACTGGAGCAACCGTACCACTAAAACTGGATAGGGCGATCCGGTTGCTAGACTTCCGCGCATGACCCCTGGTGACCAGCACTCCGACACCCCTACCGGGCAGTCCCTGCGCAGCGACGCCGAGCGCAACAGGGAGCGGATCATCGCCGCCGCCCGTACGGTCTTCGCGCGGGACGGTCTGAATGCCTCCATGGCCTCGGTGGCCCGCGAGGCTGGGGTGGGGATCGCGACCATGTTCCGGCGCTTCCCGACCAAGGCGGAGCTGGTCGACGCGGTCTTCATCGACCGCATGGGCGCCTACGCCGACGCGGTCACCACCGCCCTCGCGGACCCCGACCCCTGGCACGGCTTCGTCGGCTACATCGAGAACGCCTGCGCGATGCAGGCCGCCGACTACGGCTTCGCCGACGTACTGACCACGACCTTCCCCTCCGCCAAGACCCTGGAGCGCCGCCGCAACGAGGCGTACGAGGGCATGGTCGAGCTCATCGGCCGCGCGAAGGCCACCGGCCGCCTCCGGGAGGACTTCGACCCCTCGGACCTGGTGCTGATCCACATGGCCAATGCCGGCGTCGTCAACGCCACCGGCGACGCCGCTCCCGACGCCTGGCGACGCGTCGTCGCCCTGCTGATCCAGTCCTTCGAGGCCCCCGCCCGCGGCCCCCTGCCCCCCTCGCCCGAGCACGAGGCCCTCTACCGGGCCATGCTGCGTCCCGCTTCCACGGGTGCCGCCGCGTCCGGATCAGGTGCGTCGCGTACCGCCCGGGGGGCCGACAAGGAGGGTCCGGGCGGCCCCGCGCCCGAGTGACGCTGACGCCGCCGCCCTGCGCGCCCATCGATAGGCCCGGCCTATACGGGGCATCGATTTTTGGTCGTGGACCCCCTGCCCGGCCCCCGGTTCACTGTGGCGCAAGCTGGCGCGCGCCGATCGGGCTCGGTGTCGCGCGATCAGGGAGGCTGCAATGACGCATACCCCGGGCAACGGACGAGCCGAACAGGCCGTGCGTATCGCGGCGAAGCCGTGGTACCGGCAGTTGTACGTCCAGGTGCTGGTGGCGATCGTGATCGGCATCGTGCTGGGCTGGCGGTGGCCGGATCTGGCCACCGACATGGAGCCGATCGGCACGACGTTCATCACCGCGATGAAGATGCTCATCGGACCGATCGTGTTCCTGACGATCATCGGCGGCATCGCAGGCGTCGCGGACCTGAAGAAGGTCGGACGCACGGGCATCAAGGCGCTGACGTACTTCCAGGTCGGCACCATCGTCGCCCTGCTCACCGGTCTCGTGGCGATCAACCTCTTCCGGCTCGGCGACGGCGTGCACGCCAACCCGTCGACGCTCCAGACCTCGGGCGACGCGAGCCAGTACATCGAACAGGGTGAGCACCAGCACTGGTGGGAGTTCTTCACCGACATCGTGCCGGACAGCTTCTTCGGCCCGTTCGTCGAGGGGAAGATCCTCCAGGTCATCTTCCTGGCCGTCGTCTTCGGCATCGCCGTCAAGCTGGTCGGGAGGACGGGCGAACCGATCATCGCGGCCGTGGGGCGACTGACCGAGGTCGTCTTCAAGGTCCTGTCCTTCGTCATGAAGGCCGCGCCGCTGGGTGCCTTCGGCGCGATGTCGTACGCCATCGGGAAGTTCGGCCTGTCCACGCTGACCAGCCTCGGCTCGCTGATCCTCCTCTTCTACGTCACCTCGGCACTGTTCGTCGTGGTCGTGCTCGGGGGTGTGCTCGCCCTGTACGTGCGGCTGAACATCTTCCAGCTCTTCCGCTACTTCAAGGAGGAGTTCTGGCTGATCCTCGGCACCTCGACCGCCGAGCCCGCGCTGCCCGGGCTGATGCGCAAGATGCAGTTCATGGGGGCGGAGCGGTCCACGGTCGGACTGGTGGTGCCGACCGGCTACAGCTTCAACCTCGACGGCGCGGCGATCTACCTGTCGCTGGCCACCCTCTACATCGCCCAGGCCACCGACACCTCCCTCTCCGTCGGCCAGCAACTCGGGCTCCTGGCCGTCATGTTGCTGACCTCCAAGGGTGCGGCGGGCGTCGCGGGCGGTGGTTTCATCGCGCTCACCGCGACGTTGTCGACGGTCGGTACCGTCCCCGCCGCGGGCATCATGCTCATCTTCGGCATCGACAAGTTCATGTCGGAGTGCCGGGCGCTGGTGAACTTCTTCGGCAATGCCGTGGCCACCTTGTTCATCGCACGGTGGGAGAACGGCCTGGACCTGGAGCGGGCCCGGCTGGTGCTCTCCGGCAAGGCGGGCGAGCCGCCGTTGACCACCGAAGCCGAAGCCGAAGCCGAAGACGCCATCACCGGAGCCGAGGCGGAGGACGAGGACGTCCGGCCGGTCGCCGCGTCCACTGTTCCCAAGGCCGCCCAGGTGACGCCCTGATGGTGTCCGTGCTGGTCGCCCCGGACAAGTTCAAGGGCTCCCTCAGTGCCGACGAGGTGGCCCGTGCCCTGGAGCGCGGGCTGCTGGAAGCCGCCCCCGGGGCCCGGGTCACCCGCCTCCCGCTGGCGGACGGCGGGGAAGGAAGCGTGGCCGCCGCCTGCGCGGGCCGGTTCAGCCCGGAGGAGCTCACGGTGACCGGGCCGACGGGCCGGCCCGTCACGGCCGAACTCGCGGTGCACGGCCGTACCGTCCTCATCGAGGCGGCGGCCGTCTGCGGGCTCGGCGTGCTGCCGGGCGGCCACAAGGCGCCGCTCACGGCCACCAGCAGGGGCGTCGGCCAGGCCCTCCACCACGCACTGGCAGGCGGCGCGGACACGATCGTCCTCGCGCTCGGCGGGGTCGCCACCACCGACGGCGGCGCGGGCCTCCTGCAGTCCCTCGGCGCGCGGCTGGCCCGAGAGGACGGCACGCCGATCGGCCCGGGAGGCGCGGGCCTCGCCGAGCTCCGCACGGCCGACATCGCCGAGGCCCGCGCGGCCCTGGCGGGAGTCGACCTCGTCCTCGCCACCGATGTGGACAACCCACTGCTCGGGACGACGGGCACGGCCGCCGTGTACGGCCCGCAGAAAGGGGCGACCGCGGGCGAGGTGCGGCAACTGGACGACGCGCTCACCGGCTTCGTACGGCGACTGGAAGCGGGCGGAGTCGCGGAAGCGGCACGACACTCCGACGCCCCGGGGGCCGGCGCGGCCGGCGGACTGGGGTACGCCGGGATGCTCCTCGGAGGGCGGACGTGCTCGGGCGCCGACTACTTCCTCACCCTTCTCGGCGCCGATGACCTGCTGGCCGCGAGCGACTTCGTCGTGACCGGCGAAGGCAGCCTCGACGAGCAGTCCCTGTCGGGCAAACTGCCGGTCGCGCTCGCCCGGCGGGCCCGCCGGCTCGGGGTGGCGGTGCACGCGGTGGCCGGCCGCTGCACCCTGCCCGGGGACCGGGCCGCCGCCCATTTCGTTTCCGTGCAGGCCCTGACGGACCTGACCGATCAGGACTGCGCGCGGGACAGCGAACTGTCCGCGCGCCTGCTCGCCCGGTGCGGGCGCAGCCTCGCCGACCGCTGGATCGGACGGGGAGGGACGGAAGCCGACGGGTAGGCTCGCTCCGCCTTCGGACCAGCACAGAGCGGAGAGGTGCCGTGGACGCCCGGCAACTGGAGTACTTCCTGGCCATCGTCGAGCACGGCGGCTTCAGCAAGGCCGCCGCCGCCCTCCATGTCGCCCAGCCGTCGCTGTCGCAGGCGATGGCGAACCTGGAGGCCGATCTCGGGGTGGCTCTCTTCCACCGGGTCGGCCGGGGCGTCGTCCTGAGCGAGGCCGGCCGGGAACTGCTGGAGCCGAGCCGCCGGGTGCTGCGCGACCTGGCCGCCGTACGGGACACCGCCACCGCGCTCGCCGGTCTGCACGGCGGCACGGTCGAAGTCGCCACCATGCCCTCGCCCGGCATCGAACCGCTCACCACGCTCATCCACCGCTTCGCCGACCTGCACCCGGCGGTGACCGTGAGCACGCACGCCGCCTTCACCCCCGACGAAGTGGTCGCGCTGGTCCGCAGTGGCGCCTGCGAGCTGGGCCTCCTCGGCAGCGCGACCCCGGTCCACCCGACCGGCCTCGACGTGTTGCACGTCGAGGACCAGCCGTTCGTGGTCGTCGCCGCGCCCGGCGGGGCGATCGAGGACGACGTCACTCTCCGTCCCCAGGACCTGGCCGGACAGAAACTCATCGCCTCGCGCACGGGCAGCCTGATGCGCCACATCGTCGACGACATCACCGCGGGCGGCACCGGCACGGAGATCGTGACGGTCGTCGACCACCGCACGTCGATCCTGCCGCTGGTCCTGACCGGCGTCGGGATCGCGGTGCTCCCGTCGTCCTGGACCCGGCTGGCCCGCCGCTGCGGGGCGGTCGTGGCACCGCTGGCGCCGACCGCTCACCTCCACGTGGCCATGGTCAGCCTGCCGGCGCACCTCACACCGGCCGCGCGGGCGTTCCTCGCCCTGACCAGGTCGTTGGCCGGTCGGCGAACCCCGGCCGCCTGACGCGGAATCGATCGGCTCCGCCTATACGTGCCATCGAAAGCAGGTCTTGGACGCACCACCGCGCCGCTGTGTTGACTCGAACCGACCGCACGACAGCGAGCCGGAGGCACCCATGACAGCCGCACCCCGCACGTTCCGCATCGCCGCCATCCCCGCCGACGGGGTGGGCAAGGAGGTCGTCGCCGCCGGCCGGGCCGTCCTGGACGCGCTGGCCGACGGCTCCCGGAACTCGGCGGACCCCTTCGCCTTCGCCTGGGAGGAGTTCCCCTGGGGCTGCGAGTTCTACGAGCGCACCGGCAAGATGATCGACGACGACGGTCTGGAGCGGCTGAAGGACTTCGACGCCATCTACTTCGGCGCCGTCGGCTGGCCCACCGTCCCCGACCACATCAGCCTGTGGGGCCTGCGCCTGAAGATCTGCCAGAACTTCGACCAGTGGGCCAACGTCCGCCCCGTGCACTTCCTGCCGGGCGTCCAGAGCCCGCTGCGCAAGGCCGACGACACGGACCTCGACTGGGTCGTCGTCCGAGAGAACAGCGAGGGCGAGTACGCGGGCCTCGGCGGCCGCAACCTCGGCGGGCGTGGACCGGGCGGTGAAGTCGCCGTCCAGTCGGCGCTGTTCACCGAGGTCGGCTGCGAACGCATCATGCGGTTCGCCTTCGACCTGGCCCGTACGCGCAGCCGCCGCAAGGTCTCCTCGGTGACCAAGAGCAACGCGCAGCAGTACGGCATGGTGCTGTGGGACGACGTCTTCAAGCGGGTCGCGCTCGACTACCCGGACGTGGAGACGGAGAGCGTGCTGGTGGACGCGATGTCGGCGAAGTTCGTCCTGCGCCCCGAGGACCTGTCGGTCGTCGTCGCCTCGAACCTGAACGCGGACATCCTCTCCGACCTCGGCAGCGCGCTGGCGGGCAGCCTGGGCCTGGCGGCGAGCGCCAACCTCAACCCCGAGCGCCGCTTCCCCAGCATGTTCGAGCCGGTCCACGGCTCCGCCCCGGACATCGCCGGGCAGGGCCTGGCCAACCCCATCGGCGCGGTCGGCAGCGCCGCGCTGATGCTGGAGCACTTCGGCCTGCCGGACCAGGCGGCCCGCCTCCAGAAGGCGATCGAGACGACGACCGCGGCGGGCGTCCTCACCCGCGACGTCGGCGGCACGGCCACGACGGAGGACGTGACCAAGGCCCTGATCGACGCCCTCGGTGTCTGACCGAACAGGACCCGTACCGGGCGGTGCCCGCGGCCGGAGGCGTGGCCCGTGGACTCGCGGCGCGTGGCACGCAATTTCGCCGAAGGACTTCTCCGTCTGGACCCCACATCGCCCGTCACCAGGTGCGGACCGTACGCGTACGGCTGGACGCCTGCGCGCACGAGGTGAAGGCCGGACACCGGATACGTCTGCTGATCGCCGGCGGCTCCCACCCACGGTACGCACGCAACGAGGGCACCGGTGCGGTGTCCCGCGTGATCCTGCCGACGATGACCGGGTGAGGCCCTCGGCCGACAGCAGGCCGATCTCGCCGCGGGCGAGGGGGTACTCGCGAGAGCCTCATCCGTTAACATAGAATAATTAGATAGATGAATAGCCTAGTGGTGGCGAGGAGTGGCCGTGGATTTCGGGCTGACCGACGAGCAGGACCTGTTGCGCGCGACGGCACGGCAGTTCGTGGCCGACGTGTGCCCGGCCGAGAAGGCCAAGCAGTGGGACGAGGACGGCGTCGTACCGCCCGAACTGTTCCGGGGCATGGCGGAGCTGGGCTGGTTCGCCCTCCCGTTCGACGAGGAGGAGGGCGGAGACGGCGGCGGGCCGCTCGAACTCATCCTGATCGCCGAGGAGTTGGGCCGCGCCAGTTTCGACGTCGCCATGTGCTACATCGGCGTGCTCATCCCCGGGATCACGGTGTTCCGGTGGGGCGACGAGGCGCAGCGCGACTTCATCCGCCAGGAGGTGATGACGGGGCGCCACCGGCTCGCCGTCGGCCTCAGTGAGCCGGACAGCGGGTCCGACGCCGCCGCGCTGCGCACCACCGCCGAGGACCACGGCAACCACTTCCTCGTGCGGGGCCAGAAGGCGTGGTGCACCGGCGGTGGCCTGCCCGACACGACCATCGCCACGTACGTGCGGACCGGGCCCCGCGAGCCCAAGCACGGAGGCATCAGCCTGTTGCTCGTCGACCCCTCCACGCAGGGTGTCGAGGTACGCAGGACGCCGACGCTCGCCCGGCACATCCTCGGCACCAATGAGGTCTTCTTCAATGACGCCCTGGTCCCGAAGGAGAACCTCGTCGGCCCGCGCGACGAAGGCTGGAAGGTCATGCTCTCCAACATCGAGCTGGAGAAGGTGATCATCAGCGGTGGCTATCTGGGCGCCGCCCAGTCGACCCTGGACGAGATGCTGGAGTACGCCCGCACCCGGCACGCCTTCGGCCGGCCGATCGGCAACTTCCAGGCGCTCGCCCACGCCATGGCCGACCTGCAGACCGAGATCGACTCCGCCCGGCTGCTCGCCTACCGCGCCGCCTGGCTGCTCTCCCAGGGCAGACCGTGCACGCGGGAGGGCTCGATGGCGAAGCTGAAGGGGTCGGAGACCTATGTGGCGGCCGCCCGGCTCGGGATGCAGGTCCTCGCGGGGCACGGCTTCTCGACGGAGAGCGTGATGAGCTTCCGGTACCGGGAGTCGATCGTGGCCACCATCTCCGGCGGCACGAGCCAGATCCAGCGCAACGGCATCGCCCGCAGCATGGGACTGCGCTCCTACTGACACCCGGCCCGCGCCACCGGCTACTGGCCCTCGGCGTCGGCGCGTTGACCGGCGAGCCACTCCTCGTGACGGGCGAAGTGGCCCCGGTCGCGGGTCACCCAGATCCCGGACGCCCGGGCCAGCACCGCGCGCGTCGGCAGCAGCACCATCTCGCCCGCGATGTACCAGCGGGAGCCCTCGCGCCGCTCGACCCAGGCCCGGACCTCCAGCGGATGTTCCACCGGCACCGGCTTGACGAAGCTCACGGTCAGTTCCGCCGTCACGCTCAACACCCGGTGCAGCAGCGGGAGATGACCGAGGCAGTCGTCCAGCACAGCCGCCGTCCAGCCGCCGTGCGCCACATCGGGGCCACCCTCCTGGTCCCGCGGGCAGGCGAGCCCGAACCAGGCCACGCCGTCCTCGTCGAGCCGCTCACGCTCCACCCCGAGCCGGCAGGATCCGGCGGCGCGGCACGCACCGCACAGGGCCACCCCGCCGGGCGTGCGGGGCGGCTCCTGGAAGTCCGCCCCGGCCCACTGCCCGGTCCCGGGCGTCGTGCTCGACATGCTCGAACTCCTCGTGTCAGACATCGGCAAGCAACGGGCGCAGCTTCCCGGCGATGAGCTGTACCTGGCGGGCGACCATCTCCTCGGGCATCCCGGCCAGCGAGGCCCACAGGAACACGCCTTCCACGGGCAACCCTGCCACGTACGCCTTGATGGCCTCGGCGGTCTCCTGCGGTGTGCCGTACAGGAACTGGCCGACGCCCGTCGCGTTCAGCCCCGTCCGCCGCCACTTCTCGGGGTCGATGGGGCGGGGCAGGGGCTGGTCGGTGCCCTCGACCATGTAACGGCGGTAGCTGTCCCACTGGTACCGGAGATGTTCGCGCACCACCGGCCAGTCACCGTCGGGGTCCTCGGTGACGAACGTCGTGAACGAGCCCTGCATACGGGCCGCCGACACGTCGTACCCGCTCTCGGCGAGCCCGTCCCGGTACGGCGTCAGCAGCGCCGGGTTGAGCGAGAGCAGCCCCGTGCCGAGGCGGCCGGCCCGCCGGGCGCCCTGCGGGCCCTGGTAGCCGAGCCAGATCGGCAGCGGGTCCTGGACCGGGCCGGGGGTGACCAGGGACTCGGCCCACAGGCCGCGGATCTCCCGTACGCGCTGGTCGGTCGTGGTGTAGCGCCTGGTGAGGTCGGCGCCGTAGAGCCGGTACTCGGGCACGCGGTAGCCGGTGCCCAGCCCGAGGTCGAGGCGGCCGTCGCTGATGATGTCCACGATCGCGGCCTGCTCGGCGAGTTCGGGCGCCGCGTGCAGCGGGGCCGGGATCACCGCCGTGCCCAGGCGGACCCGGCGGGTGCGGGCCGCCGCCGCGGCGGCCATGGTGAGCGGCTGGGGAAGGTACCCGTCCTCGAAGCCGTGGTGTTCGGAGAACCATACCGAGTCGAGGCCCAGCCGGTCCGCCTCCTCGCACATCTCCAGGGCGAAGCCGTACACCCGCGACCAACTCCGTTGCCACGGCGGTGGGTTGCGCATGTCGAAGTAGATGCCCACCTTCATGAGGGGCCTCCTCCTGTCCTGTCGGCGGCAAGGCGGATCGTGGCGTGCGCGACGGCTACCCCGTCCCCGGGCGGCAGCAGCCGTACCGGTCGCAGTTCCAGTGCCTCGATCTCGGGCAGGTCCTCGACCATCGCCGAGATCCGCATGACGGTCTCCTCCAGGGCCGCGAACGCGACCCCCCGGCTCTCCAGCAGGGGAGTCGCCCGCAGCGAGCGGACCATCTCCCGGGCGTCGCGGTCGGTGAGCGGGGTGACCCGGTACGCGACGTCCGCCATGAGGTCGGCGTAGTCCCCGGTCAGACCGAAGGCGACCACCGGCCCGAAGACCGGGTCGGCGCTGACGGAGAGGAACGCGTCCGGGCCGGGACCGGGCTCCGTCTCCCGTACGGCGATTCCGTACGAGGCGAGCAACTCGGCGGCGACGGGCGCGGAGACCGGGCCGGGAGCGCATCCGGCCAGCAGCGAGCGGGCGCGTTCGGTGTCGACTCCGGGGAGGTCGGGTACGACGCCCGCCGGCGTGCTGCGCCAGGCCTGGTAGGCCGCCGCGTGCCCGAGCGAGCCGGCCGCCGCCTCCGGGAACGTGTACGTCGGCACGACCAGGTCGCCCCGGTGCAGGAGGTCGGCGACGCCGGCACCGCCCAGGAAGCTGGCCACCACGGGTTTCTCGGGCCGGGCGGCGGCCGCGTCGAGGATCGCCGAGGCCACTTCGTCGGGCTTGTCCGCCAGCGGGGGCATGAACAGCACGATGGCCGCGTCGATGTCGTCGTCGGCCAGGGCCGCGTCCAGGGCCCGCCGGTAGTGGGCGGCGGTGGCCCTCGGGGTCAGGTCGATCGGGTTGGAGACCTCCGCCTGGGGCGGGAGGGCCGAGCGGAGTTCCTGGCGGGTGTGCTCGCCGAGTGCGGGTACGCGCAGACCGCTCGCCGCGCAGGCCCCGACCGTCAGTGCCGCGGGCCCGCCCGCGTTGGTGATCACGGCGACCCGGTCGCCGGGCGGGGGAGGCTGGTGGGCGAGGAGCAGGGCCACGTCGAAGAGTTCCTGGAGGCTGCGGGTGCGGATCACGCCGGACTGGGCGAACAGCGAACTCACCGCCGAGTCGGCGTGGCCCGGGTGGACCGCGACGATCGGCTTGCGCGGCGCGATCCGGCGGGCCACGCGGGCGAACCGGCGTGGGTTGCCGAAGGTCTCGACGTGCAGCAGGATCACCGAGGTCCCCGGGTCCTCCTCCCACCACTGCAGCAGGTCGTTGGTGGACACGTCCACGGCGTGCCCCACGGACACGAAGCCGGAGAAGCCGAGCCTGAGCCGTCGGGCGAAGTCGAGCACGGCGAGCCCGAGCGGCCCGGACTGGCTGGACATCGCGACCCGGCCGGGCGTCGGCAGGGCGGGCGAGAAGGTCGCGGCCAGCCGCGCCTCGGGTGTCGTGTTGACGACGCCCATGCAGTTCGGGCCCACCAGCCGCATCCCGGACGCTCGGGCGAAACGGGCCAGCTCCAGCTCGGTCGCCCGGCCCTCGGCCCCGGTCTCCCCGAAGCCCGTGGAGACGACGACCACCGCCTTCACCCCGGCTTCGGCGCACTCGCGTACGACCTCGGGCACGGCCTCGGCCCGCACGGCCACGAGCGCCAGGTCCGGGGGCTCGGGAAGCTCCCGGAGGTCGGCGTACGCCCGTACTCCGGCGATCTGTTCGGCGCGCGGGTTGACCGGGAACACACTGCCGCCGAACCCGCCGCGCAGCAGGTTGGCCACGATCTCGTGGCCGATCGTCAGGGGGCTGCGGTTGGCGCCGATCACGGCGACCGACCGCGGTTCGAGCAGGGGCCGCAGGGAGCGCCGTACGGCCGTGTGCTCGCGGCGCTCGGCGCGGGCGACGGCCAGCGCCTGCGGGTCGATGGCGATCTCGAAGTGGATGATCTGGCCCGGCGGGCCACTCTCGATCCGGTAGCCGGAGCCGAGGAACACGTTGATCATCCGGGTGTTGTCGGCGAGGACGTCGGCCTCCAGCACCCGGATGCCGCGGGTGCGGGCGGCGCCCGCGATGTGCTCCAGGAGCAGCCGGCCGAAGCCCTCGCTCTGGTGGTCGTCGCGGATGGTGAAGGTGACCTCGGCGTGCTCCGGATCCTCCGGGTCGCGGACGTAGCGGACCAGGCCGGCGATCTCGTCGCCGGCCAGGGCGACGAGCGCCAGTTCGTTGAGGTAGTCCACCTGGGCGCCGCGCCGGATGACGTCGTCACGGGCGCGGACCACCGGGCCGAGGGAACGGTAGGCGAGCGTGGCCCGGGACAGGCTGCCGACGAACGCGACCAGGCGGTCGGCGTCCTCGGGCCGGATCGGCCTGACGAAGGTCGACCGCCCGGTCCGGACGAGTCCGGGCCGCTCCAGGTCCTCGGGGTACGGGGGAGTGGTCACCGTCGGTCCGTCCTGCTGCCGCTCAGACCGCCGCCTGCTGGGGTGTCTGCTCGGGCAGCTTGAACAGCTCGTTGAAGGTGCCGCGGGTGACGCGCTCGCGGACGTCGTCCGACACGCCGTCGAAGAGGTCGTGCAGCGTGGACTGGGTGTGGCCGTACGTGCCCTCGAGGTGCGGGTAGTCGTCGCCCCACATCACATTGCGGTAGCCGGTCGACTCGACGATCTCCACCGAGCTCTTGTCGTGCTGGAAGGACGCGTACACCTGCTGCCGGATGATCTCGCTGGGCAGCCGGCTCAGCTTCGGGCGGACGAACATGCCGTGCTGGCGGTAGGCCTCGTCCATCCGGTCGCCGATGGCCGGCACCCAGCCCGCGCCGCCCTCCGCGATGAGGATCCTCAGGTCCGGATGGCGGTCGAGGGCGCCGCCCGCGACCATGTGGGACACCACCCGCATGCCCGGGTAGGTCGTCTCCATGTAGTTGACGACCGCGCCGCCGGGGCCGCGGAAGACGACGTTCTCACCGCCCGTGCCGATGTGGAAGCCCAGTACCAGACCGGCCCGCTCGACCGCGGTCCACAGCGGCTCCCAGCGGTCGAGGGCGTACTCCTCGCCGGGCCGGGTCGCACACGGCATGAAGACCGCCTGGAAGCCCAGCTCCGCGACCCGCTCGACCTCGGCGACCGCGTCGTCGATGTCGGCGGTCGAGACGCACGCGGTGGTGATGACCCGCTTGTTCTTGCTCAGGATCTCCTCGTACGCCCAGTCGTTCCACGCCCGGACGGTCTCCCGGGCCAGCTCCCGGTCGGTGATCGACACGAGCCAGAACCCCATGGAGGGGAAGGCCAGTTGACCCCACACGCCTTCCTGGTCGAGATCCTTCAGGCGGACCTTCAGGTCCCAGGCGCCCGGCGGGCGCATGGCGTCCATGAAGTCACCGAGCTGACGGTCGATGCGCTCGCCGTCGATGTAGAGCAGCTCGTACTTCTCACCGCGCTCGCTGCGCGGGGCGCGGGCGCCGAGCCGGGCCGGCAGCCTCTCGGTCCACACGTCGGCGGGCTCCATCACATGGGAGTCCCCCGAGTTGACCCAGATCTTCGACGACATGACGCTCCTTCGAGGTCAATGGATGCAATCAGTTAGCGATTTTAGTTGTATGGGAGAGGGAAAGGGAAGGCCGGACGGGCGGTGGATCAGCTCCGGCGCCGTTCGATCTCCGCCACCAGCTGGGGCAGCACCGAGAAGAGGTCCCCGACCACACCGTGGTCGGCGAGTTCGAAGATGGGGGCGTCGGCGTCCTTGTTGACGGCGACGATGGTCTTGGACGTCTGCATGCCGGCCCGGTGCTGGATCGCGCCGGAGATGCCGGCGGCCAGGTAGAGCTGCGGGGAGACCTGGGTGCCGGTCTGGCCGACCTGGTAGCTGTGCGGGTACCAGCCGGCGTCCACGGCGGCCCGGGACGCCCCGACGGCCGCGCCCAGGGCGTCGGCGACCTGCTCGATCACGGTGAAGTCGCCGTTGACGCCCCGACCGCCGGAGACCACGATGTCGGCCTCGGTCAGCTCGGGGCGGTCCCCGCGCTCCCGGGGCGTGCGGGACAGCACCTGGACGGCGGCGGAGGCCGGACCGAAGGCGATGTCCTGCTTCTCGACGACCGGGCTGACGGGGGCGGGCTCGGGTGCGACGGCGTTGGGTTTGACCGTGATCACCGGCACGCCTCGGGTGACGTGGGCCGTGACCTGGTACGTCGCCGCGAACACCGACTGCTCGGTGACCGGGCCGTCCGGGCCGGGGCTGACGTCGACGGCGTCGGTGATGAGCCCGGAGCCGAGCCGGAGCGCGACGCGGGCCGCGACCTCCTTGCCGTCCGGCCCGGACGGCAGCAGGATCGCCGCCGGACCGGTCCGCTCGGCTATCTGGGTGAGGGCGTCGACGGCCGGGGTGACGAGCTGCTCGTCGACCTCGGGGGCGTCCACGACGTAGACCTTGTGGGCGCCGTACCGGCCCAGGACGTCGGTCGCGGTGTCCGCGCCCGCCCCCAGGAAGACGGCGGACGGCTCGCCCAACCGGCGGGCCAGGGTGAGGAGTTCGAGGGTCGGCTTGCGTACGGCGCCGTCGGTGTGGTCGACGAGGACGAGGATCTCGGCCATGGAGCCGCACTCCTTTCGAAGCGGGGTCGGGGAAGAGCGGAGGAGCGGGGGCGGGTGGGTCGGATGAACGGGCGGGGCAGATGAACGGGCGGGTCAGATGAACTTCTTGGCGGTCAGGAACGCGGCCAGTCCGGTGCCCGCCGCGCCCTCGTCGACGACGATCTCGCCCTTCGTGCGCGGCGGACGTCTGGTCGTGGTGTCGACGGCCGACCGGGCGGCGCTCCGCCCGACCTGCTCGGCGTCGAGCCCGAGGTCGTCGAGGTCGAGGGTCTCCAGCGGCTTCTTCTTCGCGGCCATGATCCCCTTGAAGGAGGGGTAGCGGGCGTCCCCGGTACGGTCGGTCACCGACACCACGGACGGCAGGGTGCCCCGGACGCGTACGGTCGCGCCGTCGCCCTCACGGCGCCCGGTCACCGTGCCGTCCGCCACCGTCAGCTCCTCGACATGGGTGACGGCCGGGACGCCGAGCCGCTCGGCCAGCAGCGCCGGTACGACGCCCATGGTGCCGTCCGTCGAGGCCATTCCGCACAGCACGAGATCGAAGCCGTGCCGCTCGATGGCTTTGGCCAGGACGAGCGACGTACCGAAGGCGTCGCTGCCCTCGATGTCGTCGTCGCTCACATGGATCGCCGAGTCACCGCCCATGGCCAGCGCCTTGCGCAGCGCGTCGCGCGCGTCGTCGGGCCCGACCGTCAGGTAACTGATCTCGACGTCGAGGTCGTCCGACTCGGCGATCCGCAGGGCCTGCTCGACCGCGTACTCGTCGAGTTCGGACAGCAGCGAGTCGACCGACGCGCGATCGGTGGTGCCGTCCTCGGTGAAGGTGCGGTCCGCCGCGGCGTCGGGCACATGCTTCACGCAGACAACGATCTTCACGGCGCCCTCCAGCAGGTTGAATGAGTGCTAATAGTTAACTATATAGAGGAGCGCAGTGCGAGGCCTGTCCTTGAATCCGTCCAATTGGTTGACTGATTGCGCTGATAGCTGGAAGATCTGGGCACTGAGCCGCGAGGAGGCGCCATGGTCGGTGACAGCGACACCGCTGACAGGTACTTCGAGCCCCAGGTGGAGACCATGCCCCGTGAGCAGCTGCGGGCGGGGCAGGAGAAACAGATCCTGGAGCTGGTCGAGTACGCCTACGCCAACTCGGCGTTCTACCGCGAGCTCTGGGGTGAGCACGGGGTGCATCCGCGAGACATCCGGACCCTGGACGACTTCCGGGAGCGCGTGCCGTTCATCACCAAGGACATGGTGCGCGCCTACCGGACCCGCACCGGCGACCCCTTCGGCGGTCTGCTCTGCGTGCCGGTGGAGGAGCTGACCTCGGTCTCCTCCAGTTCGGGCACCACCGGCGACCCGGAGTTCTTCGCCGAGATCTGGCAGGACGCCCCGCCCCTGGTGACCGCGCAGGTACGTGACCTGTGGGAACTCGGCCTGCGGCCCGGCGACCGGGTGCTGAGCCCGCCCGGCACCTTCCGCAACCTCATGGACCCGGGCTACCAGGCGCTGGGCGCCGTGGTGATCGAGGTCGACACCTGGATGGGGAAGATGCACGAGGTCGTCGAGGCCCTGCGCACCTACCGGCCCGCGTATCTGCAGATGATGTATCCGCAGATGGTGGAGCTGGAGCGCCTGGCGGAGAAGACGGATTTGAAGGAGGCCTTCTCCTCCCTCAAGGGCGCGTCCTGCGCCGGGCAGCCCCTCAGCCGGAAGATGCGCGAGCGGATCCGCGACGACTGGGGCATCGACGTCTACGAGTACACCAGCGCCGCCGACACCGGCACCGCCTGGGAGTGCCGTGAGCACGACGGCTTCCACCTCTGGGAGGACACCGTCTTCGCGGAGTGCGTGGAGGTCGGCGAGGACGGCTGGCGTGATGTCCCCGAGGGCGACCTCGGCGAACTGGTCGCCACCGACCTGGACAACCGGGCCGCACCGCTGATCCGTTACCGCAGCGAGGACCTGGTCCGGCTGTCCGGCCGGACCTGCGGCTGCGGCCGTACCCATGCCCGTATGTGGGTGGCCGGACGGCGCGGCGACGAGACGCTGGTCCAGGGGCGTTCCGTGGTGCTGCGGGACATCTGGCAGGCGGTGGAGGACCAACCGGAGACGGTCGCCGGAGTGTTCCAGATCGTCCGCGACCGCCGTGAGGTCGACGAACTGCGGCTGCGTGTCGGCTACGACCCCGCCCTCACCGGCGACGTCGACGCCCTGGCCGGCCGACTGGGCGAGGCCGTGCGGCAACGGACCGGCGTCGAGCCCGTGCTCGACCTGCGCACCGAGGAGGACCTGTTGAAGACCATGACCAGCGTCGCCAAGTTCCCCCGGGTGGTGAAGAGCTGATGGCCCGCGCCGACACCCTGGCCCGCGCCAGGACACTCGACCGCCCCGAACTCGCCTACCTCGTACGCTTCCCCACCGCCGACGGACCGCGGGAGACGGAACTGACCTGGGCCGAACTCGCCCGGGACACCGACTGGGTCACCGCCCGCCTGCGCGAACACGGCCTCGCCGCCGGGCAGCGGGCACTGCTGACCATGTCCGGCTTCGAGGGCTTCTGGGGACACGCGGCGATCGGCGCCCTGCGCGCGCTGAAGGTGCCGTACGGCATCGCCGAGGCGATGGGCTGGGACCACCGCCGCACCTCGGTCTTCCACCGCGAACTGCGGCCGGACGCGGTGATCGGCCTGTCCGCGGAGACCCTGGAGGGACTCGCCGGGGCCACCGACGTCGGCGAGATGTTCCGGCCGATGTCCGTCGTCCTGGCCCGGCCCGCCGCCATACCGAAGCTCCGCGCGGTGGGCGTCTCCGCCAGTCTGTTCTCGCCCGTCGGGCCGGCGCTCGCGCTGGAGTGCTCCGCGCGGAGCGGCGCACACGTCAACGCCGCCGAGTGGCGCGTCGGCGAACGGGACGGGGAATTGTCCGTCGCGGCCGGGGAGGGACGCGCCTCGCCGCTCCCCGAGACACCGCTCGGCATCGCCGGGCGCGTCGTCACCGGCCGGTGCGCCTGCGGCAGCGAGGACCCGAGGGTCCTGTTCTCCGAGGCCGACCAGCTTTCATGAACGAGGAGTTGAGGATGTCCGAAGGAGTGGTCCACGGCCGCGTCGTGGTGGTCACCGGCGCAGGCAACGGCATCGGCCGGGCACACGCCCTGGCCTTCGCCGCGCACGGGGCGAAGGTCGTGGTCAACGACCTCGGCGGCGCCCGTGACGGCGGCGGCGGATCGGCCGGCCCCGCCCAGACCGTGGTGGACGAGACCGTCGCGGCCGGCGGCGAGGCCGTGGCCAACACGGACGACATCTCCACCTGGGACGGCGCCGGCCGTCTCGTCCAACAGGCCGTGGACACCTACGGCGGCCTGGACGTGCTGGTCAACAACGCCGGCATCCTGCGCGACCGGATGATCGTGTCGATGACCGAACGGGACTGGGACAGTGTGCTCGCCGTCCATCTCAAGGGCAGCTTCGCCACCCTGCACCACGCGGCCGCGTACTGGCGCGAGCGCGCCAAGGCCGGCCACGCCAACGACGCCCGGGTCATCAACACGACCTCCCCGTCCGGCATCTTCGGCAACCCGGGACAGTCCAACTACGGCTCCGCCAAGGCCGGGATCGCGAGCCTCACCGTCATCGCGGCGGCCGAACTCGCCCGCTACGGCGTGACGGTCAACGCCATCGCACCCACCGCGCTCACCCGGCTCACCGAGGACATCGAGATGATGCGCCGGGCCGCGGAGAGCCAGGACCTCACCCCGGAGGCCATCTCACCCCTCGTGGTGTGGCTGGGCTCGGCGGCCTCGCGCGAGGTCACCGGCCGGGTCTTCGGCGTCGTCGGCAACCGGATCACCGTACTGGAGGGCTGGGTCAACGGCCCCGGCGCGAGCGCCGAGACCCGGTGGACGCCGGAGGAGCTGACCTCCGTCGTCCCGAACCTGGTGGCCAAGGCGGCTCCGAACGCCGACGCGCTGGGCAACCGGAACGGGGCGTGAGATGACGACACCAGCTGTCACAGGGGCCCAACAGCCGGTCGCCGAGGGCCTGTTCACCTGGCCGCCTGCCGCTGACCGGCCCACTCGGCTCATCGGCTCCGAATGCACGGGCTGCGGCCTGGTGAGCTTCCCCGCCGCCCCCGACTGCGTACGGTGCGCGAGCGCGGAGCCCGAGGAACGGCTGCTCGCGGACCGCGGGACGCTGTGGACGTACACGACGCAGGACTTCCGCCCGCCGTCGCCGCCGTACGACGGCCCCGAGACCTTCGAGCCCTACGCGGTCGGCTACATCGAACTCCCCGGCGAGCTGCTGGTCGAGGCCCGCCTCACCGAACCCGACCCGGACAGGCTGCGCATCGGCCAGGCCATGCGGCTGACGCTCGTGCCCTACACCGTGCGCGACGACGGCACCGAGGTCGTCACGTTCGCGTTCGCCCCGGACGAGGAGTCCGTCGAGTCCGAGGAGGAGACAGCATGACCGAGGCCGTCATCATCGGCGTAGGGCTCCACCCCTTCGGGCGGTTCCCCGGAAAGCCTGCACTGGACATGGGCGCGGACGCGGTGCGGCTCGCACTCGCCGACGCCGGCGTGCGGTGGCCGCAGATCCAGGGCGGCTACATCGGCAGCTACGAGGTCGCCAACCCCGACGCGATCGTGGGACGGCTCGGCCTCACCGGAATCCCGCTGCGCGGGGTCTTCAACGGCTGCGCCACGGCCGGTACGGCCGTCGCACTGGCCGCCCGCGCCATCGAGACCGGCGAGCACGACCTCACCGTCGCGATCGGCCTGGACAAGCACCCGCGCGGCGCCTTCGCCGCCGACCCGTCCGTGGCGGGCATCCCCTCCTGGTACGGGCAGACCGGGCTCTTCCTCACCACCCACTTCTTCGGCATGAAGATCAACCGCTATATGCACGAGCACGGCATCTCCCACGAGACGCTCGCCCGCGTGGCCTCGAAGAACTTCTCCAACGCGGCCGCGAACGAGAAGGCCTGGCGCCGAACCCCCCTCACACCGGAGGAGGTTCTCGCCTCCCCGGTCCTCAACTACCCCTTGCGGCAGTTCATGTACTGCGGGCCGAACGAGGGCGCCGCCGCCCTCGTGCTGTGCCGCGCCGACCAGGCCCACAAGTACACCTCCAAGCCCATACGCGTCCGCTCCACCGCCCTGCGCAGCCGCAGGCTCGGCGCCTTCGAGGTGCAGAGCCCGTCGTTCCCGGTCGGTGAGGTCGTCGAGAGCCCGACCGTGGACGCCTCCCGGGCCGCGTACGAACTCGCGGGCATCGGCCCCGAGGACGTCGACGTCGCCCAGCTCCAGGACACCGACGCCGGGTCCGAGGTCATCCACATGGCCGAGAACGGCCTCTGCAAGGACGGCGAGCAGGAACGCCTCATCGCCGAGGGCGCCACCGCGATCGGCGGCCGGCTCCCGGTCAACACCGACGGCGGACTGCTCGGCAACGGCGAGCCCATCGGCGCGTCCGGCCTGCGCCAGATCCACGAGATCGTCCTCCAGCTGCGCGGGGAGGCCGGGGCCCGGCAGATCCCCGGCAGCCCCCGCGTCGGCTACACCCACCTGTACGGCGCGCCGGGCGCGTCGGCGGTGACGATCCTCTCCACCTGACAGCGGAGCGAACGCGATGAACCCCCGTGACACGCAGGACCCGCAGGACTTCGCCGCCGAAGCGCGCCGCTTCCTCGACGCGCACGCCCCGAAGGCCCCCGACCGCGCCACCGTCACCTGGGGCGAGGGCGACGACTCGATGGCGTACTTCAGCAGCCTCCCGCCCGAGCAGGAGGCGGAGCAGGTGCGG
Source organism: Streptomyces sp. SP18BB07 (assembly GCF_036322545.1). Classification (NCBI taxonomy): domain Bacteria; kingdom Bacillati; phylum Actinomycetota; class Actinomycetes; order Kitasatosporales; family Streptomycetaceae; genus Streptomyces; species Streptomyces sp. SP18BB07. The sequence goes on along the minus strand of NZ_JAQYWT010000338.1, from coordinate 65,676 downwards.
CGGGGACGCGCGTGGCAGCGGACCCGCCACGAGAACGGCTTCGGCTGGATCACCGGCCCGCCCGAGTACGGCGGCCGGGGCCTGGCCCCCGTCCACGACCTGCTCTACGACGCCGTCGAGTCCGAGTACGCCGTCCCCGACACCGGTGTGCTCGGCGTCGTCGGCCTCGGCATGATCGGGCCGACGATCCTCGCCCACGCCCAACCCCACATCAAGGAACGCTGGCTGCCCGCGATGTACCGCGGGGACGCCATCGCCTGCCAGCTGTTCAGCGAGCCCGGCGCCGGATCCGACCTGGCGAGCGTGGCGACCCGGGCCGTCCGCGAAGGCGACAACTGGGTGCTCAACGGGCAGAAGGTGTGGACGTCGGTCGCCCAGCACAGCGAGATCGGCCTCGCGCTGACCCGGACGAACCCCGACGCGCCCAAGCACCGCGGGATCACCGCCTTCCTGGTCCCCATGGACGCCCCCGGCGTCGAGGTCCGGCCCCTGCGGCAGATGACCGGCGGCGCGGACTTCAACGAGGTCTTCCTCACCGACGTCCGCATCCCCGACGACCACCGCCTCGGCGAGGTCGACGGCGGCTGGACGGTGGCCCTGACCACCCTGATGAACGAGCGGAACACGGTCGGCAGCGAGGGCGCGGGACCGGTGACCGCCGCCCTGTCCCCGGAACACCTCTCGGCGCTCATGCGCGCCACCTGGACCTGGGACGACCGCGCTCTGCGCGGACGCCTCGCCGAACTCCTCGTGGACGCCATGGCCACCGGCTACCTCAACGACCGCGCCCAGCGCACGCTGCGCGCGGGGATCGCCCCGGGTCCCGAGAGGTCGATCTCCAAGCTGATGTACGGGCAGAACCTCACCCGTGCCGCGCACTTCGTGTCCGACTGCCTCGGCCCCCGGATCATCGCCGACACCGGGCAGTGGGGTACCTACTCCTGGGCCGAACTCCTGCTGGCCACCCCGGCGTTGCGCATCCTCGGCGGCACCGAGGAGATCATGAAGAACATCCTCGCGGAACGGGTCCTCGGCCTGCCCAAGGAACCGGTGACCACCGCCACCGCCACAGCTGCCAGGGAGGTGCGGTCGTGACCGCCGGCGAGAGTGAACTGCGTCAACTCCGCGCATCCGTACGGGAGTTCCTGGAGGACAAGTCGCCCGAGGAGGCCGTGCGCAAGCTCATGGAGAGCGAACCGCGCTTCGACCCCGACGTGTGGGCGCAGGCCGCCGACCAGCTGCGGCTGCCGGGCCTGGTGATCCCGGAGGAGTACGGCGGCGACGGCTTCGGACCGGTCGAACTCGGTGTCGTCATGGAGGAGATGGGCCGCGCCCTGCTGTGCGCGCCGTTCTTCTCGACGGTCGTGCTCGCGGCCCAGGCCCTCCTGGCCTCGGGTGACAGCGAGGCATGCGCACGTCATCTGCCCGGCATCGCCACAGGGCGGACCACGGCCACCCTCGCCGTCGCCGAGGACGGCGGCTCCTGGGACCCCGCGCTGATCTCCGCGCGCGCCGTGCCGGACGGGGACGGCGGCTGGAAGCTGAGCGGCCGCAAGTCCTTCGTCATCGACGGGACTACGGCCGACCTGATCCTCGTGGTCGCCCGCACCGTCGCCGGCCCCTCGTTCTTCGCGGTGGACCGGACGGCGCCGGGGGTGACGGCGGTGGCGATGGAGACCCTGGACGCCACCCGGGCGATGGCCCGGCTGACGTTCGACGCCGTGTCCGCGACGCCCGTCGGCGCGGACGGGGCGGGCGGGCGCGTCATGGCCAAGGTCCTGGACACGGCCTCGGTCGGGCTGGCCGCCGAGCAGGCGGGCGGGGCGCGCAGGTGCCTGGAGGCGAGCGCCGAGTACGCCCGTACCCGGCACCAGTTCGGCCGGCCCATCGGCTCCTTCCAGGCCGTCAAGCACAAGTGCGCCGACATGCTCGTCCAGGTCGAACTGGCGGAGGCGTCCGCCCGCGAAGCGGCCCGCCTGGCCGCCGAGGGGGCCGCGGACTTCCCGGTCGCCGCGGCCGTGGCCCACGCCTGCTGCTCACGGGCGTACATGTTCGCGGCGATGGAGAACATCCAGGTCCACGGCGGCATCGGCTTCACCTGGGAACACCCGGCCCACCTGTACTTCCGGCGCGCCAAGTCCTCACAGCTGCTGTTCGGGGGGCCGGCCGTCTACCACGAGCGACTGCTGGACCGGCTCGGGATCTGAGGATCCGACGGTCGCGGTACGAACGAGAAGGAAGGCCCCTGGAATCCGCCGGATTCCAGGGGCCTTTCTCCGTGCCCGCGTCGATCGGTCAGCCGCGTGCCGCCTCGCCCAGCAGCGCCTTCGCGATGATGACCTGCTGGATCTGGCTGGTGCCCTCGTAGATGCGGAACAGCCGGGCGTCACGGTAGAAGCGCTCGACGGCGACCCCGCGCATATAGCCCGCGCCGCCGTGGACCTGCACCGCGCGGTCCGCGACCCGCCAGACCATCTCGCTGGCGAAGTACTTCGTACAGGACGGGCCGATCTTGGTGTCGGTCCCGGCGTCGAAGGCGCGCGCGGCCTCCAGGACCGTGGCGCGGCCGGCGTAGTAGTCGGTCTGCGCGTCCGCGATGAGGCCCTGCACGAGCTGGAAGGAGCCGATGAGCTTTCCGGACTGTCTGCGGGTGCTCGCGTACGCGACCGACTCGTCGACCAGGCGCTCGGCCATGCCCACCATCAGCGCGGAGATATGGACCCGTCCGTGCGCGATGCAGCCCATCGCCGTGCCGAAGCCCCGGTGGAGCCCGGCCTCGCCGCCGACCAGCGCGGAGGCCGGTACGCGTACGTCGTCGAAGAACACGTCCGCCGTCCAGGCGCCGAACTGGCCCATCTTGTGGTCCCGGGGAGCCACGGTCAGGCCCGGAGTGCCGGCCGGGACCAGGAAGGTGGAGATGCCCCGGGTGCGGGGAGCGTCGGGGTCGGTGCGGGCGAAGACCATGAAGACGTCGGCGAGCGGGGCGTTGGTGATGTACCGCTTCGCGCCGTTGATCACCCATGTGTCGCCGTCGAGTCGGGCACGCGTGGTGAGCGTCGACGGATCGGAGCCGGCGTCGGGCTCGGTGAGCGCGAACGACGCCAGGACGTCGCCCGAGGCGATCCTCGGCAGCCACTGCGCCTTCTGCTCCTCCGTTCCGCCGACCATCAGGACATGGCCGGCGATGCCGTTGTTCGTCCCGAACATGGAACGCAGCGACGGGGTCGTGTACCCGAGCTCGAACATCAGCTGGGCCTCTTCGTACATCGACAGACCCAGTCCGCCGTACTCCTCGGGCAGCGCGAACCCGAACAGACCCATCTTTTTGGCCGCCTCGCGGATGTCCGCGGGCATCTCGTCCTTCTCGTCGATCTCCGCCTCCAGCGGCACGACACGTTCCCGGACGAAACGCCGGACCTCGGACAGCACCGCGCTGAAGTCAGCCGCGTCCATGTCGACTCCCTTACCTATTGATCCGTCTGTGTCTCGTCCGGCTTCCGCTCCGGCCGGTAGCACACCGCCAGGAGTGCCGCCGCGCTCGCCGTGCCGAGTCCCGCCGCCAGCAACGCGGGCCCCGCGCCCGCGTGTCGGCGTCGCAGCAGCCCGTCGAGCGAGTAGCGGCCGTTGCCCAGTGCGGCCAGGGCGACGGCGGCTCCGCCCACGACACCGGCGTACTCCCAGCCGCCCTTGAAGACGAAGAAGCCCTTGCCGCGGTGGTCGGTCCGGGCGGCCACGGTCATGAGGCCGACGGCCGCGGCAGCCGGGAGGGGGTTGGCAGCGCCCAGGACGATGCCGACGCCCGCCGCCATCTCGGTGCCGGCCGCCATCCGGGCGTGGACCTCGGCCGGCCGGAGGCCGAGCGCCTCGAACCAGCCCGTGGTGCCTTCGAGGCCACCGGGCCCGGCGACCTTGTTCCAGCCATGGGCGAAGAGCATCGGCCCGAGCGTCGCGCGCAGGACGAGCGCGGCGACGTCGTGCCCCCGCCCCTTCACTGGCCCACTCCCGTGGCCCGGCCCGCGGGCGCGACCCCGTACAACTGCGGTACGGCGTCGACGAGTTCCTCGTAGGTGAGGGCCTTGCCGGACTGGCTGGGGTGGACCGCTTCGACCGTCCAGCCCTGGAGGCGGTTGAGCCGGTTGCCCTCGATGCGCAGGACCTGACCGGTCAGCCAGGCCGCGCTGTCGGAGGCCAGATAGACGACGACACCGGAGGCGTTGGCGGGATCGCGCGGGTCGAAGTCGCCGGTGGCCTTGAGGGAATCGCCGACGGACAGACCGTCCGTCATCCGGGTGGCCGCGATCGGCGAGATGGCGTTCGCGGTCACGCCGTACCTGCGCATCTCCAGGGCGGTGAGGACGGTGAGGCCGGCGATCCCGGCCTTCGCGGCGCCGTAGTTGGACTGGCCCTGGTTGCCGAACAGGCCGGTCCCGGACGTCGTGTTGATGACGCGCCCGGTGACGCGCTCACCCCGCTTCGACACCTCGCGCCAGTACGCGCACGCGTGCCGGGTGAGGGCGAAGGTGCCTTTCAGGTGTACCGCGATCACGGCGTCGAACTCGGCCTCGGTCATCGAGAACAGCATGCGGTCGCGCACGATGCCCGCGTTGTTGACGATGATGTCCAGCCGGCCGAACTCCGCGACCGTGTCCGCCACCATCGTCTCCGTGGCCGCCCAGTCGCTGACCGAGGCGTGGTTGGCGACCGCCCGGCCGCCGAGCTTGGTGATCTCCGTGACCACGTCGTCGGCGGGGGAGTCCCCGGTCCGCTCGCCGTGCACGCCGGCGCCGAGATCGTTCACGACCACGGTCGCGCCGGCCTCGGCCAGGGCCAGGCAGTGCGCCCGGCCGAGCCCCCTGCCGCCGCCTGTCACGATGGCGACCTTGTCGTCGAGGATGCCCACGCCGTACCTCCTAAGCAGATGTGTCGGGTCGGTCGAGTTCGCGGAGTACGGCGTCGGTGTGCTCGCCGAGCGTAGGCGCGCCGGTGCGCGGCTTGTCGTCCACGCCCCAGAAGCTCACCGGCGTGGCCACCGTCCGCAGCGGCGGCCCGTCGCCCATGCCGGGCTGTTCGACGAACGCCCCCACGGCCTCCGCCTGCGGATCGGCGGACACCTCCGCCAGCGTCTGCACGGGCGCCCACCACACGCCCTCGGCGTCGAACCGCGCCGCCCACTCCGCCAGCGGCAGCCGCGCGAACTCCGCGTCGAACACGGCGATCAGTTCGGCCACGTGGCCACGCCGGGCCCGGCCGGTCGCGAACCGTTCGTCCGTCTCCAGGTCCGGGCGGCCCAGTGCCTTGATCATGCCGGGCCAGTGCCGGTTGCCCTCCAGGCCGACCAGCCAGAACCAGCGGTCGTCGGCGGCCCGGTAGCAGTTGTAGAGCGGGGACTCGTGTTCGGTGCGGTGGCGGGTGCGGCCGCGTTTGCCGAAGAAGTTCTGCAGGGCGAGGTCGTTGCCGTTGGCGTACGTCCCGGACCGGAGCAGCGACACATCCACCACACCGCCCTCGCCGGTGCGTTCGCGGCGCAGCAGGGCGGCCAGCACGCCCGCCACCAGGTTGGAGGCGGCGGTGCGGTCGCCGAGTCCGGGGCGGATCCCGGGCGGTGGCTCACCGGCCGGGTTGAGCATGCCGGCGATGCCGGGGCGGGCCCAGAACGCGGAGACGTCGTAGCCGGCCCGGTCGCGTTCCTCTCCCGTCCAGCCGTATCCCGTCAACGTGCCGACGACCAGGCGGGGATGACGGGCCCGCAGCTCGTCCGGGCCCAGCCCCAGCCGCTCCAGCGCGCCGGGGCGGAGGTTGGTGACGAAGACGTCGGCGCGTTCCAGCAGCCGTTCCAGCGCGTCCTTGCCGTCCGCCGAACGCAGGTCGAGGACGATGCCGCGCTTGCCGCGGTTGTCCGTCTCGAAGGGCGGCTCGCTGTCAATCTCCTGCCCGACGTGCTTGAGCGTGTAGCGGTTCGGGTCGCCGGTCGGCGCCTCCACCTTGATCACGTCCGCGCCCCAGTCGGCGAGCATGGTGGCCGCGGCCGGAGCCGCCACCCACATGCCCAGCTCGACGACGGAAACGCCTTCCAGTGGCCGCACGGCCCACCTCCAGATCTGTCGGGTCGGTTCGCTACACGCCGCGGAACTCGCCGGGGCGCCGCTCCCGGAAGGCCTTCAGCCCCTCGGCCCGGTCCTCGGTGGAGAACAGCACCGTGACGGTCTCCCGCTCGTAGGCGATCGCCGTCTCCAGGTCCATGCCGAGCCCGTAGTCGATCAGTCGCTTGCCCGCGGCGAGCGCGAGCGGGGCCCCGGCGGTCAGACCGGCCGCCAGCTTCTCGGCGGCGGCGAGTGCCCCACCGGGTTCGGCCAGTTCGTTGACCAGCCCTAGCTGCCAGGCGCGCTCCGCGTCGATCGGTTCGCCGGTGAGGATCATCTGCTTGGCGACCGCCGGGGGCACGAGGCGCGGGAGCCGCTGGGTGCCGCCCGCGCCCGGCAGGACGCCCAGTTTCATCTCGGGCAGGCCGAGCCGGGTGCCGCGCTCCGCCACCCGCAGGTCGCAGGCGAGCGCCAGTTCCAGGCCGCCGCCGAAGGCGAACCCGTGGACGGCGGCGACCGAGGGCTTCGGGAAGTTCTCCAGGAGCGCGTACGCGTCCGTCAGGCGCCCCACGAACGCACGGAACTGCCCCGGCGTCGTGCACGACTCGATCTCACCGATGTCGGCGCCGGCGCAGAAGGCCCTTCCCGCACCGGCCAGCACCACGGCGCGGACGTCGTCGTTGTCGCGGATGTCGTCCAGCGCCCGCGTGAGCTGCTCCACGGTCCCGGAGCCCACGGCGTTGAGCCGGTCCGGCCGGTCCAGTGTCAACACGGCTATCCTGTCGCGGAGTTCGACGCGCAGCACGGTCCTCACCTCACACCATCGTCAGGCCGCCGCTGACCGAGAGCGTCTGCCCGGTCATGTAGGCGGCGTCGTCGGACGCGAGGAAGGCCACCACGCCGGCGATCTCGGCGGGCTGGGCGACGCGGCGCAGCGGGATGGCCCGCACGGTCGCGTCGTACATCTTCTGGCTGTACTCGGCGACCTGCCCGAGCAGCGCGGTGTCGGTCGGCCCGGGGCAGACGCTGTTGACGGTGACGCCGTACCGGGCGACCTCGCGGGCGAGGGCCTTGCCGAAGGCGATGACACCGCCCTTCGTCGCGGAGTACACGACCTCGCCGGAGGAGCCGACCCGCCCGGCGTCCGAGGCGATGTGGACGATCCGGCCGCCGCCGCGCTCGATCATCGGGTCGAGCACGGCCCGTGTCATCGTGATCGTCCCGCGCAGGTTGACGGCGATGATCCGGTCCCAGGTCTCCTCGTCGCTGTCGACGAAGCGGCCGATGACGTCCACGGCCGCGTTGTTGACCAGCACGTCCACCGGGCCGAGCTCGGCGCTCACCCGCGCCACGGCCATGCGAACGGCGGCGCCGTCGGAGATGTCCGCGCCGACCCCGATCGCACGCACTCCGTGCCGCTCGGCGAGTCCGGCCGCGACCTTCCCGGCGGCCTCCGCGTCCACGTCGCAGACGGCGACCGAGGCTCCGGCGGCGGCCAGCGCGTCGGCGATCGCCTCGCCGATGCCCCGGCCCGCTCCGGTGACCAGCGCCACCCTGTCCCGTACGCTCACGCGTCCTCCCTCGCCCGACTCCGAAAACAGCGCTATCGTATAACTACTTCAGCTAAATAAGCGAGATGCAGAGCACGTGAGATGCAGGAGTGGAGTCGAGCATGCGCCGTACGATCTTCACCGAGGAGCACGACCTGTTCCGGGAGACCGCCCGCTCCTACTACCTGCGGGAATGCGTCCCGCACACCGAGGAGTGGGAGCGTGAGGGGCAGGTCGGCCGTGCCGCGTGGGCGGCCGCGGGCAAGGCCGGGCTCATCGGCTGGCAGTTCCCGGAGGAGTACGGAGGCCAGGGGATCCGGGACTTCCGCTACAACGCGATCATGGCCGAGGAGATGGCGGCCACGGGTGCCGTCGGCATAGGGCTCGGCCTGCAGAACGACGTCATCCCGCCCTATCTGATGAACCTCACCACCCCCGAGCAGAAGGCCCGTTGGCTCTCGGGTGTGATCAGCGGCGAGACGATCTGCGCGCTCGCGCTGTCCGAGCCGGCTGCCGGATCCGACCTCAAGGGCATCCGCACCACCGCCCGCCGGGACGGCGACGAATGGGTGATCGACGGGTCCAAGACCTTCATCACCAACGGCATCCTGGCCGACCTGGTCATCGTCGCCTGCAAGACCGACCCGGACGCCGGACACAAGGGCATCAGTCTGATCGTCGTCGAGCGCGGCGCCGAGGGCTTCGAGCGCGGACGCAAGCTCGACAAGGTCGGCATGAAGGCCCAGGACACCGCCGAGCTGTTCTTCCGCGAGGTCCGCGTCCCCGCCGAGAACCTGCTCGGGCAGGAAGGGCGCGGTTTCTACCACATGATGGGCAACCTCCCGACCGAGCGGCTCGCCATCGCCGTGGCCGCGCTCGCCTCCGCCGAGCGGGCCTTCGGATGCGCGCTCCAGTACGCCAAGGACCGCACCGCCTTCGGCCGGCCCATCGGCCAGTTCCAGGCCAACCGGTTCGCCCTCGCCGACATCAAGGCCAAGCTGGGGGTCGCCCGGGTCTACCTGGACGGCTGCATCATGGCCCTGGTCGAGGGCGAGCTGACGGCCGAGGAGGCCGCCGCGGCCAAGTACTGGACCACGGAGACCGGCTGGGAGGTCATCGACCGCTGCATGCAGCTCTTCGGCGGCTACGGCTATGTCAACGAGTACGAGATCGCCCGCATCTGGCGCGACAGCCGGGTGCAGCGGGTGTTCGGCGGCACCTCGGAGATCATGCAGGAGATCGTCGGGCGGTCGCTGGGACTGTAGCTCTTTGCATTGACTACCTCGGTTAAATAGGTTAGCTATTTAGCCTGGATGTGTGGGATCGGCTCAAGGAGTATCCATGGTCGCCGTCGATGTGAAGCTCCACCAGGACAGGGCCGCCCATGACCTGCCGCAGCCCCGGCTCGTCATCGGCGGCAAGGACGTCACCGACGCGAGCGGCGGTCTCTACGACCACATCAACCCCGCGACCGGTCTCGTCCAGGCCCACATCCCGCTCGCGGGACCCGCCGAGGTCGACCGGGCCGTGGCCGCCGCCCGTCAGGCCTTCGAGGTATGGGGCCCCATGCGGCCCGCCGAACGCCGCCGCCTGCTCACCCGCTTCGCCGGGCTACTGCGCGACCACATCCCCGACTTCGCGGCGATCTGCCCCCTGGAGAACGGCGTCTGCATCGGCGGCTGGGCCGAGAACGTCGGCCCGTACGTCGCCGAATGGACCGAGTACTACGCCGGCTGGGCGGACAAGATCGAGGGCATGGTCGGCGCGGCCTACAGCCCGCACGAGAACGTCGAGTACACGATCGCCGAGCCCTACGGCGTCATCGGCCACATCATCACCTGGAACTCGCCCGCGCTGTCCCTGGCGATGAAGGTCCCGCCCTCGCTCGCCGCCGGCAACACGGTGGTCATCAAACCGGCCGAGTCCACGCCGTTCTCCGCACTGCTCTTCGCCGACCTGGCCCGCGAGGCCGGCATCCCCGACGGCGTGATCAACGTCGTCACCGGACTCGGCGACGCGGGCGAGGCGCTGGTCTCGCATCCCGGCGTCGACAAGATCTCCTTCACGGGCGGCCCCGCCACCGCGCGCCGCATCATGACGACCGCCGCCCAGAGCCTCAAGCCCGTCCTGTTCGAACTGGGCGGCAAGTCCGCCAACCTGCTCTTCGCCGACACCGACCTGGACACGGTCGTGCCGTACTGCGCGGCCTTCGCGATGAGCAACACCGGCCAGGGCTGCGCCCTGCCCACCCGGCTGCTGGTCGAGCGCCCGATCTACGACGAGGTCGTCGCGCGCGTCGCCGGAGTCGTCGCCCATCTGCCCGTGGGCGACCCGCTCGACCCGACGACGTACATCGGGCCCCTGATCAACAAGGCCGCCCACGCCCGCGTCCAGCACGTGATCGACAAGGCGGTCGACGAGCGGGCGGGCCGGCTGGTGTACGGAGGCGAACGCATCGCCTCCGACGGCTACTTCGTCTCCCCGACCGTCTTCGCCGACGTCGACAACCGCAGCGACCTCGCCCAGCAGGAGATCTTCGGCCCGGTACTCGCCCTCACCCCGTTCGACACGGAGGAGGAGGCCGTCGCCCTGGCCAACGACACCGAGTACGGCCTGTCCGCCTACATCCAGTCCCGCGACATCGCCCGCGTCAACCGTCTGGTGCCTCGCCTGAAAGCCGGGACCGTGTACGTCAACCCCGGCCCCAACCCGATCACCTCGCCCGCCACCCCCTTCGGAGGGGTCGGCATCAGCGGGTTCGGACGGGAAGGCGGCAGGGCCGGGCTGGACGAGTTCATCAACGTCAAGGGCGTCGGCGTCGGCCGCGTCTGACGGCGCCCCCCTTCTTCTCCAAGCCCCTGGAGCCACCAGCATGCATCCCGCCCGCCGCCTGACGTTCGGCGACCTCATCCGCGAACACCGCAGGTCCTACCCCGACGGCGTCGCCCTCGTCGACGGCGACACCCGGCTGACCTGGCCGCAGCTCGACGAGCGCACCAACCGACTCGCCAACGCCCTCACCGACGCGGGCGTCGGCTCCGGCGACCGCATCCTGTGGCTGGGCCAGAACTCCTTCCGCATCTGGGAGCTGCTCGGCGCCGCCGCGAAGATCGGCGCCATGGTCTGCCCCGGCTACTGGCGCTGGGCGGCCCCCGAAATGGCCTTCGCCGTCGAGGACTTCGACCCCAGGGTCGTCGTCTGGCAGGACGAGGAGATCGGCGACACCGTACGCAAGGCCCGGGCCGAACTGGGCACCGACCACAGGGCGTTGTGGCTCCGCCACGACACCGAGGGCGCGTCCGGCACCCCGGACCCCGACACGTACGAGTCCTTCCTGGCCTCCGGCTCACCCGAGGACCCGGCCGCCGACAGCGACGCCGAGGTGGACCCCGACTCCGCGCTCCTGGTCATCTACACCGCGGCGATCTCCGGACGGCAGTCCGGCTCGATGCTCTCGCACCGCAACCTCCTCGCCATGGGCGCGAGCGCCGCCTGGATGGGCGACATCGGCACGGAGACCGCCTTCCTCGGCGCCGGACCGATGTTCCACATCGGCAACTACCAGTTCTGGGGCGTCCCGGCCTTCGTCCACGGCGGCAAGAACGTGATCGTCCGCCGCGTGGTCGCCGAGGAACTACTCCCGCTCCTCGCAGCCGAGCGCTGCACCCACGCCTATCTGATGCCACCGACCATCGCGCAACTCGTCGCCCTGAACCGCGAGGCCGGACACGACCTCTCCCACCTGCGGGCGAGCGTCGCCGCACCCCTGTGGCAGGGCACCGTGCCCACCGACACCAGCCGCTTCACCCGCAACGGCGGCGGCGAGGGACGCGGCTACGGGCAGACCGAGGTGACCGGCTTCGCCGTGACCGGCGCCTACGGCGGCACGGGCACCGGCAACGCGGGACGCCCCGGCCCCTTCACCGCCGTACGCGTCCTCGACGGCACCGGCAGGGAGTGCGAGGCCGGCGTGGCCGGCGAGATCTGCGTCCGCGGCGACCTGGTGCACCTCGGCTACTGGAACCGGCCGGAGATCAACGAGGAACGCTTCCGCTTCGGCTGGTGGCACACCACCGACCTCGGCCGACGCGAGAGCGACGGCACGATCAGCTTCCTCGGGACGACGACCCGCATGCTCAAGTCGGCGGCCGAGAACATCTTCCCCGCCGAGGTCGAGAACTGCATCGAGTCCCACCCCGGCGTCAAGGAGGCCGCGGTCATCGGCGTGCCCAACGAGCGCTGGGCACAGGACGTCAAGGCGGTCGTCGTCCTGCGCCCCGACGCCGAGCCGGTCACGGCGGCGGACGTCATCGAGCACTGCCGGGCGCGGATCGCCTCGTACAAGAAGCCCAAGACGGTCGAGTTCGTCGAGGCGCTGCCGCGCACCAAGGACTTCGCGAAGGACTACGACGCGCTCGACGAGCGGTTCGGCGGCGGCGGCTATCCCGGCGGCGACACGCTCGGCGCGGGCCGGTGACGCCCTGATGGACCGCAGACAGCCCGTCGTCGCGGGCGTGTACGCCACCGAGCAGGCCCTCTCCCTCCCGCACCGCGACGCCATGGACCTGGCCCTCGAAGCCGTGCGCGGAGCGATCGACGACGCCGGGCTGACCCCGGCGGACGTCGACGGCGCCCAGGTCGACTGGCCCGGCCCGGGCGGCGTGCCCGGCGAGGGCAGCTCCTGGGCGCGGATGCTGGGCCGGGACCTGCGCTGGACCAGCGACTCGATGCTCGACAACGCGGGCTCGCGGGGCCTGCTGAAGGCGGCGGCGGCCGTCCGCGCCGGCTTCGCGGACACCGTGGTGGTCGGCGGCTGCAAGCTGGTCGCGCGCGGGGCGGGCCCGGTCGGGGCCGGGACGCCGCTGGAGTTCGCCGATGTGTGGGGCAGCTATGTCGTCGCTCAGTTCGCGCTGGTGGCGGCACGCCACATGCACCAGTACGGGACCACCTCCCGCCAGCTCGCGGAGGTCGCCGCCACCGTCCGCAACAACGGCACCACCAACCCGGAGGCGATGATGTACGGGCGCGGCCCGTACACCGCCGAGGACGTGCTCGCCTCCCGCATGGTGGCCAGCCCCTTCCACCTGCTGGACTGCTGCATCGTCGGCGAGGGCGGCGCCGCGCTCGTCGTGACCACCGCCGAACGCGCCCGCGACCTGCCCCACCCTGCCGTCGCCGTACTCGGCGGCGGCATGGAGTACCACCAGGCCGCGTACGCCAACCCGGCCCTGTACCGCGAGGTCGGACAACTCGGCCGGGACGCCGCCACCCGCGCCTACGCGATGGCCCAGGTGAGCCCGCACGACGTGGACGTCTTCTCGCTCTACGACCCCAACTCCTTCGAGATCATCAGACAGTTGGAGATCCTCGGGCTGTGCGGGGAGGGGGAGGGCGGACCGCTGGCCGCGAGCGGTGCCATCGCCGTCGGCGGCAAGCATCCCGTCAACCCGGACGGCGGCTGCCTGGCGTACGCCTGGAACGGGACCCAGCAGATGACCCTCAAAGTCGTGGAAGCCGTACGGCAGTTGCGCGGCACCGCGGTGCACCAGGTCGAGGGCGCGGAGCTGGCCGTGGTGGGGAACGCCGGCTCGGGAGCCCAGCACTACGAGATGAGCGTCCTCGGGAGGATGCGGTGAGCGATGCGATGAGCGATGCGATGAGCAGGCCCGTCCCCGTCCCCACCGAGCTGTCCCGGCCGTTCTGGGACGCGGCCCTCCGCGGTGAGCTGGTCGTCCCGCAGTGCCCGACCTGCGGTCTGCGTTTCTTCGTGCCCGAGCCCGCCTGCCCCGGCTGCATGTCGCGGGACTGGCGGTACGCGCCCAGCGCGGGCCGGGGGACCGTCTACTCGGTGACCGTCGTGCACCGGGCGCCCGGCCCCGGCTTCGACACGCCCTTCGCACTGGCCGTGATCGACCTCGACGACGGGGGCGCCCTGCTCTCGCACGTGGACGCCTCAGGCTCCGACGGCGTCGACGGCGTCACCATCGGGCTGCGCGTCCGCGTGGACTTCCGCGCCCTCACCGACGAGATCGCGCTGCCGTACTTCGTACCGGAGAACACTCACTGAGGGCGGAGGTGGACGCGGTGGCGAACACGCCGGTACGGGTCCCCAAGATGGCCGAGCTGGTGGCGGCACGGTTGCGCCGGATGATCGTGCGCGGCGAACTGGCCGAGGGCGACGCGCTGCCGTCCGAGACGGCGCTGATGGAGGAGTTCGCCGTCTCCCGGCCGACCCTGCGCGAGGCGTTCCGGGTGCTGGAGTCGGAGTCGCTGATCACCGTGCGCCGCGGCGCCCGGGGCGGGGCACGGGTGCAGGTCCCGGAGGGCACGGTGGCCGCCCGCTACGCGGGCGTGGTGCTGGAGTACCGGGGCACGACCCTCAAGGACGTGTACGACGCCCGTACGGTGATCGAGGCGCCGTGCGCCGGACTGCTGGCCGAGCGGCGCACCGACGAGGACCTGGAGCGGCTGCGGGCCGCCGTCGCCGAGGCCGAGGGGCTCATGGACGACCCCTCGGCGTTCATCCGCGCCCATATGGAGTTCCACGCCCTCGTCGTCGAACTGGCCGGCAACGAGACGCTCGGTGTCCTCAACGGCATGGTCCGCCACATCATCGACCAGGCGAACTGGTCCCATGTCGACCTCGACGCCGGCAGCCCCGAGAACATCCGGGCCAACCGCCGGGGCTTCCGCGCCCACGGCGCCCTCGTCGACCTGGTCGCCGCGCGCCGGACCGAGGCCGCCGAGGAACTGTGGCGCGTCCATCTCCAGGAGGCGCAGGACTACCTGCTGCGGAGCAGGTCCATGACGACCGTCCTGGACCTGCTCGGCTGACCTGCCGCCAGATGTGCGTGTCAGCTGTCGCGCAGCTCCCGCACGATCGGCTCCCACACCTCGGCGTCGATCTCGTACGCGGTGTAGAAGGACACCCGGTCGACAAGAGCCCCGTACCGGCGCCGGATCTCGCCCGCGACCCGCTCCGGTTCCGCCACCACCGCGAAGGTGTGCAGCACGTCGTCGTCGACGAGCCGGCCCATCGCCTCCCACTTGTCCTCGCGGGCCGACTTCGACAGCGCGTTGAGCTCGTCCCCGAGTTCGCCCCAGCCGTGCAGGTCGAGGACCCCGCGATAGGCGGGCGTGCTGCCGTAGAAGGCGATCTGCCGGCGGGTGCCGTCCACGGCGCGGGCCATCTCCTCCTCGGTGCGGCCGGTCGCGGTCAGCAGCAGATGGGAGACGGAGAAGTCGGCGCGGGTCCGGCCGGTGGCCGCGAGGCCGGCCTCCACGGTCGGCAGCGTCACCTCCCGCAGATAGCGCTCGGTGGTGAAGCCGTGCGCGAGCAGCCCGTCGGCGACCTCGCCCGCCACCCGGGTCATCGCCTCCCCGACGGCGGCCACGAACACCTTGGGCGCGCCGCCGGTCGCGGGCGGGGGAGAGAAGAACGGGGCCATGAGGGTGTGCGTGTAGAAGTCACCGCGGAAGTCGAGCTTCTCGCCGTCGTTCCAGGCGCCCCAGATGGCGTGCAGCGCGCTCACGTACTCCCGCATCCGGGCCGCGGGCCGGCTCCACGGCATCGAGAACCGCCGCTCGATGTGCGGCTTGATCTGGCTGCCGAGGCCGAGGGAGAAGCGTCCGCCGGAGTAGGACTGCAAGTCGTGTGCGGTGTACGCGAGTTGCATGGGGGAGCGGGCGAAGGCGACCGCGATGGCCGTGCCGACCTCCAGCCGGTCGGTGTGCTCGGCGGCCAGCAGCAGCGGCAGGAAGGGGTCGTGCTTGGACTCGGACGCCCACAGCCCGTCGTAGCCGGTCTTCTCGTGGTGCCGGGCCTCCTCCACGACCCCCGCGGTGCTCCACACGTTCAGCTTGCCGTCGACCTTCATGCCGCTCCCTCGACCGGGACGGAGACCGTGTCCGCGTCCGTGACTGTGCCCAATCCGATGCGCCGCGCGAGCAGTTCCCGGTGGTACGCCGGGTCGCCGAACAGCAGCTGTGACGTCTTGGCCCGTTTGAGATACAGATGGGCCGGGTGCTCCCAGGTGAAGCCGATACCGCCGTGGACCTGGATGTTCTCCGTCGTCGCCCGCAGACAGGCATCCGAGCAGAAGGCCTTGGCCAGGCTCGCCACGGCGGACAGATCCGGGGCCTCGTTCTCGGCGGCGAGCAGGGCGTAGTGGGCGGCGGCACGCGCCGACTCCACCTCCAGCAGCACGTCGGCGAGCAGATGCTTGACCGCCTGGAAGGACCCGATCGGCCGCCCGAACTGGTGGCGCACCTTGGCGTACTCCACGGCCATGTCGAGCGCGCGGGAGGCCACCCCGACCTGCTCGGCGGCCAGTGCCACCGCGGCCCGGTCCAGGACCTCCGCGACCAGATCCCACCCGCCACCGTGCGTCCGCAGCCGGGTCGCCGGTACGTCGAGGTAGTCGAGGCGTGCCTGGCGGCGGGTCGGGTCCATCGTGGGGAGCGGCTCACGCGTCAGGCCGGGCGCGTCGCCGTCCACCAGGAAGACGCCGATGCCGTCGTCGGGTGCGTCGTCGGTTCCGCCCTCGATGCGGGGCTCCGTTCGGGCCACGGTGAGAACGACATCGGCGCCGGCGCCGTCGAGGACGAACGTCTTGTGCCCGGTGAGCAGCCAACTCCCGCCGGATTCCCGGGCGGTGAGCCCCACACCCGCCGCGTCCCAGCGGGCGGAGTCCTCGGTCAGGGCCAGCGTCGCGACCAGCTCACCGGAGGCGAGCCCCGGCAGCAGACGTTTGCGGGCCTCCTCGTCGGCGCACCGCAGCAGCGTGGTCGTCGCGAGCACGGCCGAGGAGAGGAAGGGCGCGCAGAGCAGCGCGCGGCCCATCTCCTCCATGACGACGCCCATCTCGACCGGCCCGCATCCGGCCCCGCCGTACTCCTCGGGTACGGCCAGCCCCTGAAGCCCCAGCTCCGCACCCATCCGGCGCCACAGCACCCGGTCGAAGCCCTCCGGGGTCTCCATCAGCCGCCGTACCTCGGTCTCGGGCGAGGTGTCCGCGAGGAACGCCCTCACCGTCCGCCCGAGTTCCTCCTGCTCCTCGCTGAACGCGAAGTCCATCGCAGTCTCTCCTCTCCGGCTCGACCCGCCGGTCCGACGCTTCGGTTCAGCGCCTCGGTTCAGCGGCTGCCGCGCGCCGCGATGATCCGCTCGACCGCGGCGATGTGATCCGGCGAGTGCATGGTCTCCCGCTCGGCGAGCAGGGCCGGTTCCATCACCGTGTCGAGGGCCTGCTCCAGATGCCGGTTGACCGCGCGCTTGGTCTCGCGCAGCGCCTGCGCCGGCAGCGCGGCCAGCCGCTTGGCCAGGTCCATGGCCTCGTCCATGAGCTTGTCCTTGGGCACGGCCCGGTTGGCGATGCCCATCCGGACCGCGTCCTCGGCCCGCACCCGGTCGCCCAGGAACAGCAGCTCCTTGGCCCGGGGCAGCCCCACGAGCAGCGGCAGGACGTACGCGCCGCCGTCACCCGCGACGAGTCCGACCTGGACGTGCGGGTCGGCGACATAGGTGTCGTCGGCGATCAGGACGAGATCACTCAGCAGGGCCAGGCTGCAACCGAGGCCCACGGCGGGGCCGTTGACCGCCGCGATCACGGGGAGTGGGCAGCGGACCAGGCCGGTGATGATCCGCCGGGCCTCGTCGACGTTCTGCTCCCGGAAGGCGGGGTCGCTCTGGACCCGGGTCATGACGCCGAAGTTGCCGCCCGCGCTGAACGCCCGGCCGCGCCCGGTCAGCACGATCACCCGTGCCTCCGGGTCGGCGGCGATCTCGTCCCACACCGACGCGAGGCCGGTGTGCAGCTCCTCGCTCATCGCGTTCAGCTGCTCCGGCCGGTTCAACTCGACCAGCCGGACCGGCCCGACGGCCGTCACCACCAGATCCGCCGTCTCCAGATCCGTCATCTCCACCGCCATCTCCACCGCCATCGTCCGGGATCAGTCATTAGAGTTGAATGCTATAACTAATTAAGCTTTCTGGAAACAAGCCCGTGGAGTGACGGAGGACGCGCATGGCGCACCAGGAGTACGAGACCGTGCGGGCCGAGGTGGCGGACCGGATCCTCACCGTCACACTGAACCGGCCCGAGAAACTCAACGCCTTCAACCCCCGGATGATGCAGGACCTGCTCGACGTCCTGGACGCGGCCGACGCCGACGACGACATACGGGTGATCGTGGTGACAGGCGCCGGACGCGGCTTCTGCGCGGGCGCCGACGTCAGCTCGGGCGGCTCGTCCTTCGACCACCGCAAGGCGGGCGCCTGGCACCGGGACACCGGCGGCCGGGTCGCGCTGCGGATGTTCTCCAGCGCCAAGCCGGTCATCGCGGCGATCAACGGCCCGGCGGCGGGCGTCGGGGCCAGCATGACCCTGCCCATGGACATCCGGCTGGCGTCGACCTCGGCGAAGTTCGGCTTCGTCTTCGCGCGCCGGGGCATCGTGCCGGAGTCGGCGGCCAGCTGGTTCCTGCCGAGAGCGGTCGGCATGCAGCGGGCCATGGAGTGGGTGGCGACGGGCCGCGTCTTCGGCCCGGACGAGGCACTGGCCGCCGGGCTGGTCCGTTCCGTCCACCCGCCGGAGGAGCTGTTGCCGGCGGCGTACGCACTGGCCCGGGAGATCGCCGAGAACACCTCCGCGATCTCGGTGGCCCTCGCCCGCCAGATGATGTGGCGGATGCTCGGCGAGCCGCACCCGATGACGGCGCACCGGCTCGACTCGCGGATCATGAGCCAGATCGGCGGCGGCCCGGACCCCGTCGAGGGCATCGAGTCCTTCCTCGCCAAGCGGCCCCCCGCCTTCCCGGGCCGGGTCAGCAAGGACATGCCGCCCCTCTACCCCTGGTGGCGGGACGAGGAGTTCCGCCCCTTCGGTGAGCCGGCGCCCGAGAGCCGGGAGTCGTGATGACGGTGTTCGACTACATCGTGGTGGGCGCCGGTTCGGCGGGATGCGTGCTGGCCCACCGGCTCTCCGAGGACCCCGGCACCTCCGTTCTGCTGATCGAGGCGGGCGGCCGCGACACCACTCCGCTGATCAGGATGCCCAAGGGGTTCGGCAAACTGCTCGGCGATCCACGCTTCGCCTGGCACTACCCGGTCGAACCGGTCGGCCCGACCGGACGGGTCGAGCACTGGGTGCGGGGCCGGACGCTCGGCGGTTCGAGCTCGGTCAACGGCATGGTCTACAACCGCGGCGACCGCGCCGACTACGACGAACTGGTGCGGCTCGGCAACCCCGGCTGGGGCTGGGACACGATGCTCCCGGTCTTCCGGCGGATCGAGGACCACGCGCTCGGCGCCGGCGAAGTGCGGGGCGTGGACGGGCCGTTGCCCATCACGACCGCACCGCGCCCGGAACCGCTGTGCGAGGAGGTCATCGCCGCCGGAACCGGACTCGGCTGGCGCCGCACCGACGACCTCAACGCGAGCGACGACGAGCGCGTCGGCTACGCCATGGCCACCCTCAAGAACGGACAGCGGTTCAGTGCCGCCCGCGCCTTCCTGCACCCCGTCGCGCACCGGCCCAACCTCACGGTGTCCGTGAACACCCTGGTGACGAGGATCCTGACGGAGAACGGCCGGGCCGTGGGCGTACGCACCCGCAGCGCGGGCCGCGAGGCCGAAGTCCGGGCCCGGCGCGAGGTGATCCTCTCCGCCGGCAGCATCGCCACGCCCAAGATCCTCCAGCTCTCGGGCATCGGCCCGGCCGAGACCCTGAAGTCGGCGGGCGTGGACGTGCTGGTCGACAGCCCCCACGTCGGGGGCCGGATGCGCGAGCACCGCTGTTTCGTCGTCCAGTACCGGCTGAGGGACGACCTCGGCTACAACAAGGCGCTGAGCACCCCGCTGCGGCAGGCTCTGACGGGAGCCAGATACCTGGCGACCCGCCGAGGACCACTGGCCGCGCCCGCCTTCGATGTCATCGCCTTCTTCAAGACCCGCCCCGAACTCGCCCGCCCCGACGCGCAGTTGCTCGTCGCACCGGTGTCCCTGCTGCCCGAGGTCCCCGGAAAGGAGACCGGCGTGGAGCGCGAGCCCGGGGTGATGGGCCTCGGCTATGTGCTGCGTCCGACCGCCGAGGGAGGCCTGCACATCACCTCGGCCGATCCCGAAGCCCCCCTCACGATCACGCCGAACTACTACGGCTCCGATCATGACCGCACCGTGGGGGCCGCTCTCTTCCGTCGTATGCGAGAACTCTTCGAGACCGAGCCGATCGTCGGCCGGATCACGGCCGAGACCCTGCCGGGCCCTGCCGTACGGGAGGACCCGGAGATCATCGACGCCGGCCTGGAGCACGGGCGCTGCGGCTACCACGCGATCGGCACGTGCGCGATGGGCCCGGCCGAGGACGACGTGGTCGACGCCGATCTCCGCGTACGCGGCGTAGAGGGCCTGCGGGTTGTCGACTGCTCGGTCCTGCCGACCATGGTCTCGGGCAACCTGAACGGACCGATCATGGCCATGGCCTGGAGAGCGGCCGACCTCGTCCTCGGGACGGCCTGATCCGGTACGCGGAGACCGAGGGCCAGGAGATCTGGCCGAAACATTGTCGTAGTTTGCTCGAAGTGTTAGCGTCCCGACGGCGGGCATTCAGTTGAATGCGCTGAACCATTGACCGCCTGGACGGTGACCATGAGCGATGGTTTCCTGAACGAATCCCTTCGCGGCGTCGACTGGGGTGTCGCCACCGCGGACACCATCGCGGCCCCTCCGCCGCCCCCGCCCGAACAGGGCGGACACTTCCGTCAGTGGACCGACGACATCGGGCAGTTGCTGGGCGTCACCCCGGACACGCACCGCATGGTCGCGGGATGGCCGCGGCTCCAGCCCGAAGGCCCCGAAGGCCCCGGCGGCCCCGGCGGCTGGGACCGGGAGGCGCTGGACCGCTGCGACCGCGCGCTCGACGCCCTGCTCGCCCAGGGCAAGCGCCCCGCGCTGACCCTGTTCGACCGTACGCTGCCGCCGTGGCTGGACGCCGCCGGCGGCTGGCTCGCCCGCGACACCGCCGAGCACTTCGCCGCCTACGCCGCCGAACTGGGCCGCCGGTTCGGCGACCGGGTGGAACGCTGGATCACCTCCACCGATCTGGCCGGCCCCACCCTCGCGGACCATGTGGCGGGAATGTACTCACCGGGCCGGGGCGCCGGCCGCGCCGGGCTGCCCGCCGTGCACCACATCCTGCTCGCCAACGGGCTGGCCACCCAGGCCCTCGGGGCCGTCGGCGTCCGGGGCCGGATCGGCACGACGATCACCCTCGTCGGCGGTTACGCGGCCACCGACGACCCCTACGACCGGCTCGCCCTGGAACGATTGGAGAGCTGGACCAACCGCATCTTCCTCGACCCCCTGCTGCTCGGCGAGCACATGGTGACCGAGGAGGATGTCAGCCCCGTGGCCGCCAGCGGCTGTGTACGCCCCGGCGACATGGAGATCATCGCCACCGCCCAGGACCTGCTGGGCCTGTCCTGGCACACCCCGTTCCGAGTGACCGCGCCGGAGAACCTGCCCCGCGTACTGCCCACCGCGAACTGCCGGAGCGCCCTGAACGAGGTCAACCGCCTGCTCGTGGGCCTCGGCTTCGCGATCGTCCCCTTCGACGATGTCGAGACGACCGCCTACGGCTGGCCCATCATCCCCGAAGGGCTCGCCGACGCCGTCGCCGGCCTGTACGAGCTGTACGGCGACCTGCTGCCCCCGCTGTCCATCGTCGACAACGGCATGGGCGACCTGGACCTCGTCGACGACACGGGACACAGCGACGACACCCGGCGCCGCGCCCTGCTGCGCGCCCGGCTCTCCTGGCTCGCGGGGATCGTCGCCGCCGGGGTGGAGGTGTGCGGCTACGAGTACTGGTCGGTCCTCGACAACCTGGAGGCCAAGTTCCGCTACACCCGCCTCTACGCGATGGCGGTCCCGGACCACGAGGTCGCACCGGGGCCCACGATGCCGTCCGACTGGCTGCGGAGCGGCACCTTCGCCGCGGCGCCCGCCGCCTGCCCGGAGTCCCGGTTGAGCCTCGTCCCCCGGACTCGGGCTCAGGGCGCCGGCGCCTCGTAGTCCCGGCCGCGGATCAGCCGTACCGGGCAGTAGACGAGGACGTCCTCGTTCCGCTGGTTGCGTACGGTGATCCGGCTGGTCACCACGCCCCGGCCGGGCTTGCTGGAGGGGCGGCAGCCTGTGGTCTCCACGATCGCGTGCAGGGTGTCCCCGACGTACACCGGGCCCCGCACGGTCAGCTCCATGTGCAGGAAGGCCAGACCGGTGCCGTGCAGGACGTTCGTCTGGAGGACGAGTCCCTCGGCGAGGCAGTACGTCAGGCCGCCCGGGACCAGCCGGCCGGTGTACCCGCCCTCCGCAGCGTGCGTGGCGTCCCAGAAGAGCGGTTCGGTGAAGCCGCCCCAGGTGACGAAGTTGACCAGGTCGGTCTCGGTGACGGTACGGCGGGCGGTCCGGAAGACCTGCCCGACCGGCATCTCCTCGTACGTCAGCCCCTTGACCAGCGGCGGGACCTCGGTGGTGATCTGCTGCGGCGTCATGATCGGTCGGTTCCTCTCGTGGGTGGTCAGAGATCGAGCGGGTGCTTGGTGCCCACGCCCTCGAAGTCGGGGGCGCGCTTGTCGCGGTGGGCGGCGAGTCCCTCCACGACCTCATGGCCGCCGAACCCGAAGAACTCCAGCCCGAGGGAGGCCTCGAAGATCGGCTGGGCGGTGCGGTACCAGTGGTTGAGGGACCGCTTGGTCCAGCTGATGGCACTGGTGGGACCGTCGGCCAGGACGGTCGCCACCCGCAGTGCCTCCGTGTGCACGTCGGCGTCGTCCACGCACTTCGACACCAGGCCGATCCGCTCGGCCTCCTCGCCGGTGAGCGCCTCGCAGGTCAGCAGGTAGTACTTGGCCTTCGCCATGCCGCACAGCAGCGGCCAGCAGATCGCCGCGTGGTCACCGGCCGCGACCCCGAGGCGCGTGTGCCCGTCGACGATCTTCGCCGTGCGGGCGGCGACGGAGATGTCCGCGAGCATGCCGATGACCAGCCCCGCGCCGACCGCCGGGCCGTGGATCGCGGAGACCACCGGCTTGGAGCAGTTGATCACCCCGTAGACCATGTCCCGTGCCTCGCGCATCACCCGGGCGCGCACCGCGTAGTCCCCGGTCATGGTCTCGATGGAGTCGAAGGTCCCGCCCGCCGAGAACGCCCGGCCCGCCCCCTGGACCAGTACCACCCGGGTCTGCTCGTCCCGGTCGATCACCGGCCAGATGTCGGCCAGTTCCCCGTGCATCCGGGGGTCGACGGCGTTGAGGTTCGGGGCGTCGAGCACGACGCGCAGCACGCCGGGCGCGGGCCGCTCGAAGGT
The DNA here is from genome assembly GCF_036322545.1 of Streptomyces sp. SP18BB07. NCBI lineage: Bacteria > Bacillati > Actinomycetota > Actinomycetes > Kitasatosporales > Streptomycetaceae > Streptomyces > Streptomyces sp. SP18BB07. The sequence continues at coordinate 42,681 of NZ_JAQYWT010000338.1, read as the reverse complement.
CAGGCTCGTGAACGGGGCGTAGGGATCGGTCACGTCGCGCTCCTGGTGTCAGCGGTCTGGTGTAATCAGTGCGGATACTATAATTATCTAACTGTATCGAGCGCGAGTGCGGCAAGTGATCGGCAGACGCATCCACGGAGGACGGGAAGCCCGGCATGGATCTCACCTTCAGCCAGGAGCAGGACGAACTGCGCAAGGTCGTACGCTCGTTCCTGGCCAAGTACTCCGACGAGGCGGCCGTACGCCGCCTGGCCGCCACCCCGGACGGCCACGACGGCTTCGTCTGGCGCCGGATGGCCGGCGAGCTGGGCCTGCAGGGGCTCGCCGTACCGGAGGAGTACGGCGGCTCCGGTTTCGGCTACGTCGACCTCGGCATCGTCTTCGAGGAGGCGGGCCGCGCGCTGCTGTGCGGGCCGTACTTCGCCACGGTGGCCCTGGCCGCCGAGGCCCTGCTGCGCCGCGAAGACGAGCAGGCCCGCCGCGACCTCCTGCCGGGCATCGCGTCGGGCGAGACGGTGGCCACGCTGGCGCTCACGGAGGACAGCGGCCGCTGGGACGAGCCCGGCATCCGCCTCGCCGCACACGACACCGCCGCCGGGTGGCAGCTGACCGGCACCAAGACGTACGTCCCCGACGGCCACCTCGCCGACCTGCTCCTCGTCGCCGCCCGCACCCCCGGCGGCATCAGCCTCTTCGCCGTCGACGCCGCCCACGCGCCGGGCCTCACCCGGACCCCCCTCCCCACCCTCGACCAGACCCGCAAACAGGCCCGGCTGGAGTTCACGGACACCCCCGCCCGTCTGCTCGGCACCGAGGGCACGGCGTGGCCCGCCCTGGAACGCACCCTCGCCACCGCCTCCGTCCTGCTCGCCGCCGAACAGGTGGGGGGAGCGGCAGCGGCCCTGGACGCCGCCGTGGACTACGCCCAGATCCGGGTGCAGTACGGGCGGCCCATCGGCTCCTTCCAGGGGATCAAGCACAAGTGCGCCGACATGCTGACGGACATCGAGTCGGCCCGCTCGGCCGCGTACGGCGGACTGTGGGCGCTGGACGGGGGGGACGACACGGAGATCGCGATCGGGGCCGCGCTGGCGCAGGCCTTCTGCTCGGAGGCGTTCACCCGCGTCGCCGGCGACAACATCCAGGTCCACGGCGGGATCGGCTTCACCTGGGAGCACCCCGCGCACCTGTACTTCAAACGGGCCAAGAGCTCCGAGGTGCTGCTCGGCAGCCCGTCGTACCACCGGGAGCTCCTCGCCACCCGGCTCGGCATCTGAACCTCCACTCTGCAGGAAGGACGTTGGCATGGAGCTGGACTTCGGGCCCGCGGTACGCGACTTCCGCGACGAGCTGCGGGACTGGCTCGCGGACCACCTCGTGGGCGAGTTCGCCGAGCACCGGGGCGTGGGCGGCCCCACCGACGGAGCCGCCTGGGAGGTCCGCCTCGCCTGGGACCGCGAGCTGTCCGCCGGGAACTGGCTGGGCGTCGGCTGGCCGAAGGAGTACGGCGGACGCGGTCTCGGACTCCTGGAGGAGATCGTCTTCGAGTACGAGTACGCCCGCGTGAACGCCCCCTACCGGGCCACCGTCAACGCCCTCGACCTGCTCGGCCCCATGCTCCTCAAAGTTGGCAACGAGGAACAGCGGAAGCGATTCCTCCCGCCCATCCTGGCCGTCGAGGAACTGTGGGGCCAGGGCTTCAGCGAGCCCGGCGCCGGCTCCGACCTGGCCTCGGTACGCACCCGGGCCGAGCGCGAGGGCGAGGAGTGGGTGGTGAGCGGGCAGAAGGTGTGGACCTCCTTCGGCGTGCACGCCGACTGGCTCTACGTCCTCACCCGCACCGACCCGGACTCCGTCCGGCACAAGGGCCTGACCATGTTGCTCGTCCCCACGGACCAGCCGGGCGTGGAGATCCGCCCCATCCGCAACCTCGCCGGCCAGGACGAGTTCGCCGAGGTGTTCCTCTCCGAGGCCCGCACCGGCGCGGACATGGCCGTCGGCGAGGTCGGCCAGGGCTGGCGCACCGCGATGGCCACCCTCGGCATCGAACGCGGCACCACACTGTTGCCCCAGCAGCTCACCTTCGAGCGGGAGGCCGAGGCGCTGATCGCCCTGGCCCGGGAACGGGGCGCCCTCGACGACCCGATGCTGCGCCGCCGCATCGTCGACGCCTGGATCTCCGTACGCATCATGCGCACCACCAACCTCCGCACCATCGCCGAGCTGACCGCCGGCCGCATCCCGGGCGCCCAGGCCACCACGGCCAAGCTGTACGCCTCTACCCGCCACCAGCAACTCGGCCATCTGGCACAGGAGTTGGCCGGGCCCGCCGGGCAGATCGTCGGCGAGGACTACGGCCTGGACACCCGGCAGCGCTCCTTCCTGCTCTCCCTGGCGGAGACGATCTACGGCGGGTCGAGCGAGATCCAGCGCAACATCATCGGCGAGCAGGTGCTCGGTCTGCCGAAGGAGCCCCGGCCGTGACACCCGCGCCGTCTCCGTCTCCGTCTCCGTCACCGGAGGAACGTCTCGATCGCGTCGAGTCGCACCTGGCCGTCCAGCAACTGCCCGTCCGCTACGCGCTCGCCGTGGACGCCCGTGACCTGGACGCCTGGGTGGGCTGCTTCCGGCCCGACGTGGACATGGGGCGCCACGGCCGGGGCCGGGAGGCGCTGCGGGCGTACATCGATCCCCTCGTCCGGGGCTTCCACCGCTCGATCCACCAGATCTGCGGCCACCGCGTCGAGTTCACCGGCCGCGACACGGCCATCGGCTCCGTCTACTGCCGTGCCGAACACGAGGTGGGGGAGCGGTGGATCGTCATGGCCATCCGCTATCTCGACGACTACGCGCGGGTGGAGGGCGAATGGTACTTCTCCCGGCGCCGTGAGCAGCACTGGTACGCGGCGGATGTGACCGAGCGCCCTCAACAGGTGGGATTCGAGGGCTGGGAGGGTGCCGGACCACCGGCGCTGCCCGGCGCCTTCCCGTCCTGGGGCTCTTTCTGGAAGGAGACGTGATGCGGCGGTTGTCGGGGAGAACGGCACTGGTCACCGGCGGCGGGCAGGGGGTGGGCCGGGGTATCGCGCTCGCCCTGGCGGCCGAGGGGGCGGCAGTGGTGATCACGGGCCGCACCGAGGGCACCCTCAAGGACACCGTCGGGGAGATCACCGGGCGGGGCGGCCGGGCCCACGCCGTGGTCGGGGACGTCGGCGAACGGGACGACGTCGACCGTATGGTCGCCGAGACGGTACGGGAGTTCGGCGGCCTGGACGTCCTCGTCAACAACGCGCAGAGTTCCGTCCAGCGAAGACTGGAGGAGACGTCGTACGACGACGTCGAACTCACCTACCGCAGCGGCCCGTTGGCGACCTTCCATGCGATGCAGTCGGCCCTGCCCCATTTGCGGGCCAGTCGCGGCAGCGTCGTCAACCTCGGTTCGTCGGCGGCGGTGCAGGGAGAGGCGAGCTTCGCGGCGTACGCGATGGCCAAGGAGGCCATCCGGGGGCTGACGCGCGTCGCCGCCCGGGAGTGGGGCGCGTATGGGATTCGCGTGAACGTGGTCTGCCCCGCCGCGCTGAGCCCGGCGGCCGAGGCGTTCTTCGCCGCCCATCCGGAGAAGGCCGAGAGCGTAGTCGCCGGCATTCCGCTGGGCAGAATGGGCGACCCGGAGACGGACATCGGCCGAGCGGTGGCCGCGCTGGTCAGCGACGACATGGCCTATCTGACGGGGGCGACGCTGATGCTGGAGGGGGGCCGCACCCTGATCGGGTGAGGCCCTCTTCCCATGGGGTCTATACGACCCCGCGTGCCCGCAGCCCTGCCAGCTGATCGTCCGTCACCCCGGCGAGCCCGGTGAGGACTTCGGCGGTGTGCTCGCCCAGGGCGGGTGGCGGGGCGTACCCCTCGACCGGCGTCTTCGCGAACCGGATCGGATTGGCCAGCAGCGGCATGCGCCCCGACACCGGGTCGTCGACCTCCACCAGCATCTCCCGGTGCTGTATCTGGGGGTCGGCGAACACCTCGGGCAGCTCGTTGAACGGGCCCGCCGGGACGTCGTGCCGGTCGAGTACGGCCAGCCATGCGTCCCGGGTCCGGGTGCGCAGGATCGTCGCCAGGACGGGCAGGATCTCCTCCCGGTGGGCGATGCGCGCGGAGGTGGTGGCGAATCGGGGGTCCTGGAGGAGGTCGGTGCGGTCGGCCGCCGTGCAGAACGCGGCGAACTGCTTGTCATTGCCCGCCACCAGGAACAGCGGCTTGTCCGCGCACATGAAGGCCTGGGACGGGATGCCGCCGTACCCGCCGTTGCCGCGGCGGGCCGGCACCTCACCGGAGACCAGGTAGTTCATCGCGAAGTGCGACAGCGAGGCCAGTCCGCAGTCCAGCAGGGACAGGTCGATGAACTGGCCCTCACCGGTGACGTCCCGGTGCCGCAGGGCCGCCAGTACGGCTGTCGACGCATAAAGGCCGGTGAGGATGTCGACCATGCTGACGCCGACCTTCATCGGCTCCTCGGGGTGCCCGGAGACGCTCATCATGCCGGACATGGCCTGGAAGATGCCGTCGTAGCCGGGGCGTTCGGCGTACGGCCCGCTCTGGCCGAAGCCCGTCACCGAGAGGTAGACCAGCCGCGGGTTGAGCTCCCGCAGACTCTCGTGGTCGAGGCCGTACTTCGCCAGGGTCCCCGTCCGGAAGTTCTCGACCAGCACGTCCGACCGGGCGGCGAGGGCGCGGATCAACTCCTGCCCCTCGGCGGTGGCGTGGTTGACCGTGACCGACCGCTTGTTGCGGTTGCAGGAGAGGTAGAAGGCGGCGGTGTCCGTGCCGGCGGCGAACGGCGGCCCGTACGTGCGTGAGTCGTCGCCCGCGCCAGGTCGTTCCACCTTGATGACCTCGGCGCCCAGGTCGGCCAGCATCTGGGTGGCGAGGGGCGCGGCGAGGATACGGGACAGGTCGAGGACACGGATCCCGGCCAGGGCGGTCGACGGCATCGGGGTCTCCCTCTGTTCACAGGCAGCGAATGAGTTATATAAATAATACATCTAGCACCAGGATCAAGCCTCGCTTGATTGCTTTAACTATCCAATTCATGTAACTATATGGATCGGCCGACAGGCCGAGACCGGAGGGCGTGCTGATGACCGTCGCGGCGAGGACCCTCACCGAACAGGAACAGCGCGAACGCCGGGCGTGGTTCCGGGCCCGCTGGGAGCGCGGGGTCGCCTTCAACCGCCGTTGCCGCATGCGCGTGACCCGCTGGGACCCGGAAGCCGTCGAGATCGTGCTGCCCTACGCGGAGTCCCTCTCCGCCCACGAGGACGTCTTCCACGGCGGGGTGATCTCGGCCCTCATCGACACCGCCGGCTCCGGCGCCGTGATCGCCGGGCACGACTTCACCAAGGGCAGCCGACTCAGCACCGTGTCGATGTCGGTGCAGTACCTCGCGCCCGCCCGCGGCCAGGAGGCCGTCGCCTACGCGCGCTGCGTACGGCGCGGACACAGGGTGCACTTCGCCGACGTCGACGTGATGACCGACGGGCGCATCTGTGCCCGGGGACAGGTCGTCGTGACCATCTCCGGGGAGCGGGCGGGCGTCGGCGACCCGATACCCCCGGCCGACCCGATGGCGCCCGTCGACCCCATCGCCCCCATCGACCCCATCGAACCTCTGACGGAGGCATGACCGCGATGACTGACGAGCCCGCACAGGACGGCTCGGTGCCGTCCGCCCAGGACGACGACCTGGTGCTGTACGAGGTCGACGAGGACGGCGTCGCCACCGTCACCCTCAACCGGCCCGAGCGCAAGAACGCCTGGAGCATCCCCATGGAGCGCCGCTTCTTCGCGCTCCTGGACGAGGCCGCGCAGGACCCGGCCGTCCGCGTCGTGATCGTCACGGGCGCGGGCAGGGCCTTCTGCCCGGGCATGGACGTCCAGCGCCTGGAACAGAACTCCCAGCCGGGCCAGTCCCTCAACCTCCAGGCCCGCGTCCCCATGTACAGCAGGCGGAACATGCCGAAGCCGCTGATCGCCGCCGTCAACGGCGCCTGCGCGGGCATCGGCCTGGTCCAGGCGCTGATCTGCGACGTCCGCTTCGCCGCCCGCGGGGCCCGCTTCACCACCGCCTTCACCCGGCGCGGCCTGGCCGGCGAGTACAACCTGCCGTACGTGCTGCCGCGCGTGATCGGCCTGGAGAACGCGCTCGACCTGCTGCTGTCCGGCCGGGTCTTCGACGCCGACGAGGCCAAGGACCTCGGCCTCGTCAGCCGCGTCGTCGAACCCGAGGACCTGCTGGACGCCGCCCGCGCCTACGCCCGGGACATCGCCCGCAACTGCTCCCCGCGCGCCATGGCCGTCGTACGCCACCAGGTCTACGGCGACCTCGACCGCCCCTTCACCGACGCGCTCGCCCGGTCCTACTCCGCCATGGAGTTCTTCGCGGGCTCGCCGGACTTCCGTGAGGGCGTGGCGAGCTTCGTGGAGAAACGGGAGCCGAAGTTCGAGGGCCTGCCGCCGGACTTCGACCCGGACGAGGCCACGCGCGACGCGTTCCTGCCGTACTGACGTGTCGCAGCGATGTGTCGTACCGACATGTCGCACTGGCCTGCCCCAACCGACGTGCCGCAACCGACCTGCTGTTTCGACCGAGGAGTACGACGATGACAGGGGACCCGATGACAGGGCAGCCGTTCCCCGTCGAGGCCGGGCACATCATGATGTTCGCCCGCGCCATCGGTGACGAGAACCCGGCCTTCCGGGGCGCGAGCGCCCTCGCGCCGCCCACCTTCACCATGGCGAGCGCCCACTACGACCCCGACTACCACCTGCGGCCCAAGCCGGACGAGGAGTGGTTCGGATCCGGCGGCGGCCCCGGCGTGATGGCCGAGGGCGGCGGCGGGCTCCACGCCGAACAGCACTTCGAGTACCACCGCCCGGTACGCGCCGGCGAGACCCTCTACGCCCACACCGTGCCGGGCCGCAGCTGGGAGAAGCAGGGCCGCAGCGGCCGTCTCCTCTTCAGCGAGCGCATCACCGAGTACCGGGACGCCGACGGCGAGCCGGTCGTCAGCGCCGTCACCGTGGCCGTCGTACCCGAGGGCCCCGCGACCCCGAAGGACGCCAGATGAGCCTGAGCACGGACGAGATCAAAGTGGGCGAGACGCGCGAGAGTGTCCTCGTCGAGGACCTGAAGCGCACCCGGATCGTGCAGTACGCGGGCGCCTCCGGCGACTACAACCCGCTGCACACCGACGAGCGCTTCGCCGTCGAGGCGGCGGGCTACCCCGGCGTGTTCGCGCACGGCATGCTGACGATGGGCATGACCGGCCGGGTTCTCACCGACTGGGTCGGCACCGAGGCGCTCCTGCGCTACGGCGTCCGCTTCAAGGCCCAGGTCTGGCCCGGCGACACCCTGACCGCCACGGTCACCGTCGAGTCGGTCGAGGGCACCGACGCCGGACCGGTCGCCCGTTTCTCGCTGCGCACCGTCAACCAGGACGGCATCGAGGTGGTCACCGGCACGGCGACGGCCCGCCTGGAGCCCTGAGCCGGTGAACGCCACGCAGGCAGCGCAGGCGGCGATGGCGGCGAAAGCGGCGAAGGGTACGCCGGGATCGCAGGGAACGCCGGTGACCTGGACCGGTCTGGTGAGCCACGCCTACGACCACGCCCGCCCCGCCGTCCGGTTCGGTGACCTGACCTGGACCGGACGGGAACTCCTCGACCGCGCGGGCGGCGCGGGCGACTGGCTGGACACCCTCGGCCTCGAACCCGGCGCTCCGGTCCCCGCGTTGGTCGCCACCTCCGCCGACGCCCTCGCCCTGGTGATCGGCGGCGCGGGCTCCGGCCACCCGCTCGCACCGCTCGGCGTCCGCATGACCGCTCACGAGATCGCCACCGTGGTACAAGCAACGGCCTCCCAAGTCCTGCTGGCGCAGCCGGAGTTCGCCGACCTCGGCAGCCAGGTGGCCGCACTCTCGGGCCGGCGGCTCAGTGTGGTGCCCGAACTGAGCTGCTCAGCCAGGGAGTTGACGGCTGGGCCGGACGACCTCGCCGCTGTCCTCCACACATCGGGGACGACAGGCCTACCCAAACCCGTCCCCATGACCCAGCGACGCCTGGCCGCCCGTGCCCGCGTCAACGGAACCCTGTGCGCGCTCGACCCCGACAGCTTCTACGGCGGCAGCGCGCCCTTCCACCACATCGCGGGCCTCGGCAATATCGCCGTCGCCCTGGCGGCCGGCGCGCTGGTCACCGGGCTGCCCCGCTTCACCGTCGAGGGCTGGGCCCTGCTGCGGCACCTGGGCACCACGCACACCAGCATGGTCCCCGCGATGCTGGAGACCCTGCTGGCGGCCGGCGAGGCCCGGCACGAGACGCTGCGGACCCTGCAGTACGGGGGAGCGCCCGTCCGCCCCGGCACCCTGCGCCGGACGTACGAGGCGATGCCCGGCGTGCGGATGCTCAACATGTTCGGGCAGACCGAGGGCTCGCCGATCAGCGTGCTCACCCCCGAGGACCACCGGGAAGCGGTCGCGGGACGCACCGAACTGCTGCGCTCGGTGGGACGGCCCGCCCCCGGGGTCGAGATCAGGGTGGACGGGGCCGGGCCCGACGGCGTCGGCGAGATCCACGCCCGCGCCGACCATTTCTTCCGGATCGACACCGAGGGCTGGCTGCGCAGCGGCGACCTGGGCCGGATCGAGGAGGACGGCTACCTCTACCTCCTCGGCCGCAGCACCGACATGATCATCCGCGGTGGCGAGAACGTCCATCCGCTGGAGGTCGAGACGGTCCTGACCGCGCATCCCGGTGTGGCGGACGCGGCGGTCACGGGCGCGCCCGACGAGCGGCTCGGACAGACCGTCGTCGCCTTTGTCGTGCCGACCGACCCCGGCGCCCCGCCGGACCCTGCGACGCTCAGGAACCACACCCGCGCCCGGCTGTCCGGCTTCAAGGTCCCCGTCCGCTGGTGGTTCGTGGACGACCTGCCGCGCAACGCCAACGGCAAGGTCGTACGCCGCCGGCTGCGGGAGCCGCACGAAGGAGGAACCCATGCCTGACCAGGTCGACCCGCTCCGCCTCGACACCCTCCTGAGCCGGATCCGCCGGGAGGTCGAACACGGTCCCCTGCCGTCCGCCCAGGTCGCCGTCGCCCACGACGGGAGGCTGGTGGCCTTCGAGACCTACGGCGACGCCCACCCCGGCACCCGGTACGTCCTCCAGTCCGTCGGACGGTCGATCGTCGCGGGCGCGGTGTGGAAGCTCATCGGGGACGGGCTCCTGGACGTCGGCGAGCAAGTCGCCGCGATCATCCCGGAGTTCGCGCCCAACGGGAAGGAGACGGTGACGGTCGAGCAGGTGCTCACGCACACCGCCGGCTTCCCCTTCGCGCCACTCGGGTATCCGAAGATGCTCGACCGTGAGCAGCGGCTCGCCGCCTTCGGGCGCTGGCGGCTGGACTACCCGCCGGGCAGCCGCTTCCAGTTCCACCTCACCTCGGCCGCCTGGCTGATCGCCGAGATCGTCGAGCATCGCACGGGCCTCGCCTTCGCCGACTATCTGCGCGAGCAGGTCGTGGCACCGCTGGGTCTGTCGTCGATCGAGCTGGGGGTCCCGGTGGACCGTCAACCGGGCAGCGTCGCCCCGATGCTCGCCACCGACCGCACCGACGACGACCAGGAACCCGACCCCTGGGGGCCCTGGTACCTGTCCGACCCGAAGGTCCTGGCGGCCGGAGAACCCAGCCACGCCCTGGTCGCCACCGCCGCGGACGTGGCGCTCTTCTTCCAGGCCCTGGTCCACTCCGGCCTGTGGAAGCCGGAGGCGGTCGCGGAGGGCACCCGGATCAGGCTGACCGACCACCCCTACGGCGAGCAGATCTACGGCGGTGGCGGTGACCGGCGTACGAGCATGGGCCTGTTCGTGACCGTGGCCGGCCCGGACGCGGGAAGCAACCTGCCGTCGACCGGCTCCTCGGCACTCTTCGGCAGCGCCGGAGCGGCGTACCAACTGGGCTTCATGGACCCGGAGTCCGGCCTGTCCTTCGCCTGCCTCAGCAACGGCTACCCGCTCGCCGGGTACGACCAGACCCCTCGGGGCACCGCACTGCTCACCGACATCGCGAACCTGGCGGCGGGCCTGGTCGGTTAGACCGGGCCCGCCGCCAGGCGGGGAGCAGACGCGACGCTCAGCGGCTGATCAGCTGCTGGGCGTTGTTGTACATGATGTCGTCCTGTTCGGACACGTCGAGTTCCGCGATGAGCTTGCGGAAGTCGGCCGGTTCGGCGAGGCCCTCCGCGTGCGGGAAGTCGGAGCCCATGACGATGGACTCGTGGTGGCCGAGGCGCTTGATCACGCCCACGATGTCGTCCTCGGGGTAGGGCACCACACGGACGTGCTTGCGGAAGATCTGGCTCGGGCGCTCGTCCAACTGCCCGCCGATCCATGGGCCGTTGCGGCCCATGCCCCGGCTCTTGTCCATGTGGCGCACGAAGTGCGGCACCCACTCGGAGCCGAACTCGGAGACCAGGATGTTGATGTCGGGGAAGCGCCCGAAGAGGTTGTCGAAGATCAGCGCGGACAGCGTCTCCTCGATGGGGCGCTGGCCGTACGTGTTCTGCCACTGCCAGGCCGACATCCGGAAGTGGATGGGGTTGGGGTCGAAGCCCCATGAGGGCGCCACCTGCGAGTTGTAGTAGAACTCGCTGATGTGGTAACAGACGCTGGCCTTCGCCTCGTTGACCAGCTTCCAGAACGGGTCGAAGTACGGGTCGCCCGGCGAGCGGCCGTACATGGGTCCCGTGGGCAGCAGGATGAAACGGGCACCCTGCTCCAGGACGTACTCCAGCTCCTTGACCGCGCTGGGCAGATCGCGCAGGGACAGCAGGGCGGGGGCGTAGATGCGGTTCTGGTGGTCGAAGCCCCACACCTCGTTCATGTAGCGGTTGAACGAGTGGTAGTTGGCGTAGAGCGGCTCCACGCCCTTCACGTACTCCTCCGCGACCAGGGCCCAGCCGCCCGGGTACATGATCGACTGGTCGAGGCCCTGCTCGTCCATGACCCGCAGCCGGGCGTCGCGGTTCTGGTACGACTCGTGCATCGGCTCGAACTGGTACGTCTCCTCCGGGTTGCCCGAGGCCATGGCCTTGAGCATCTCCTTGAGCGAACCGGGACGGTAGACCTGCCCGAACTCCGGTTCCAGACATACGACGATCCGGTCACCGGCGAGGATCACCTCCCGCCCGTCCGGCAGTGTCACCGGTGCGACCGCGGTGCCGAGGAACTCCTTGGGGAGATAGCGGGTGAACGAGTCCCGCTCCTCGTACATGTGCTGGTCGCAGTCGAAGATGGGCTTGCGCTGTTCGGCCATCGCCGTCGCCTCCGGACCCCAGATCTAATCGGTACGCCTCCTATAATTATCTAACTGTTTCTCTGAGGCAAGGGGTAGGGCGGAGCCGGGTGAGGAGATGACGGAAAGCCGGGCCGGAGGGCGCCGGAGAGTGGGGGTGCAGGGGTGGTGGGGGAGCGGGACGGCGGACGGTGTCCCGCGCCAGGTCAGTCGAGGAGTTCGAGTACCGTCTTGGGGCCGGCGGAGTTCACGACGTCATCGGCGCTGGAGATGTGCCGCTGCCACAGCTTCTCGGCCTCGTCCGCCTTGCCGGACTCGATCAGGCCGACCATCCGGACGTGCGCCCGGTGACCCTTGAGGGCCTGCGCCTTCTGGGCCTCGGCGTCGACGGCCGCGGCGGTGTACGAGGCGTTGGCCCGGTCGATGATGTTGCGCACCATGCCGCACAGCAGGATCAGGGTCTGGTTGCCGGTGAGCTCGACCAGCAGGGCGTGGAAGGTGTCCTGCGCCTCGACCAGGGCCAGCGGGTCGTCCAGTACGGCCTTCTCCGCCGCCACCGCGTCACGCAGCCGCTTGATGTCGTCCGGGGTGTGCTTGGTGGCGAGCTGGCGGGCGCAGGGCGGCTCGATGAGGGCCGCCGCGCGGTAGAGGTCGCCCAGGGTGGCGCCCCGGTATTCGAGGATCAGGCCGGCGAAGCGGGCGGCGACGTCCGAGTCGGGCGCGCTGACCCGGGCGCCGCCGTGGGCGCCGCGGCGCACCGTGATCAGCGACTCCGACTCCAGTACGCGGAACGCCTCGCGCAGCGTCGGCCGCGAGATGCCGAACTGCTCCATCAGGCCCGACTCGGGCGGCAGCGCGTCACCCGGCTTCAGCTCACCGCGCACGATCTGGCGGCGCAGGTGCGCGGCGACCAGCTCGGCGGTCTTCGGGACCCGCACCTGGCGGCCGACCCTGTTGCGGGAAGGGGCGGGCACGGTCGCCGTTTCGCTTGCGCGGGCTGCCTCGGCCACGGTGGGCTCCTCATATAGCAAAATGAATCGTCTTAGTGCATCGAGGGTACCAGGTCAAGGGTTGCTTGATCTTCCCTCGGCGACGCCCGATCTGGTGCCCCGCCCGGTCTTTGGTATATAGATGATTCATCTAGCTATAAAACCTGGCTATAAAACCAACGGGCCCCGTGGGAGTGACCTCGATGACCGAGAATCCGACCCCGGTGATCCTCACCGAACTCACCGACGACGGGGTCATGCTCGTCACCCTGAACCGGCCGGACCGGCACAACGCCTGGACGCTGGAGATGGAGCTGCTCTACAACGAACTGTTCGACCGGGCGGAGGCGGACCCCCGGGTCCGGGCCGTGGTGCTCACCGGCGCCGGGCGCAGTTTCTGCCCCGGGATGGACATGAGTGTGCTGGACGGTGCGTCGTCCGGCGCCCGTCCGTGGCCCACCGACCAGCTGCCTCCGCGCACCCGCCCCATGACCTTTCCCAAGCCGGTCGTGGCGGCCGTCAACGGCGCCTGCGCGGGCATCGGGTTCAACCAGGCCCTGATGTGCGACGTCCGGTTCGCCGTGCCGCACGCCAAGTTCGCCGCCGCCTTCAGCGCGCGCGGGCTGGTGGCCGAGGACGGGGTGTCCTGGATCCTGCCCCGGCTGGTCGGCCACGGCAACGCCGCCGACCTGCTGCTGTCCTCGCGGCGGTTCACCGGGACGGAGGCCCACGCGATGGGGCTGGTCAACCGCCTCGTCGAGCCGGACGAGCTCCTGCCGGCGGCCCTCGCGTACGCGACCGAACTGGCTCGCTCGGCCAGTCCGTACGCGATGTCCCTCATCAAGCGGCAGCTCGCCGACGACCAGGCGCGGTCCTTCACGGAGAGCCGTGACGACGCGGCCGCGCTCCTGGCCGTGGCCAAGCGCGCGCCGGACTACCGGGAGGGCGTGCGCAGTTTCATCGAGCGCAGACAGCCGGAGTTCGCGGGACTGGGGGAGAGCGCGGCCGCAGGCCTCGTGGACGCCGTGGCCGAACTGGAGGAGACCTCGTCATGACCCGCGCCGAACTCCCGCTGCACCGCCGTACGATCAGCGTCACCGCCCACGAGGAGGAGGACGGCGAGATCTCCGTCGAGGCGGAACTGCGGGACGAGCGCCCCTGGGAGGAGCCGCCGGGTGGGGTCGTCCACCGGATGGGTCTGTCCGTGCGGATCCGCGTCGAGGACATGGTGATCACGACGGCCCGGGCGGACATGCGGAGCTTCCCGCACGCGGAGTGCCCGCTGATCTCACCGGTCTTCGACGGCCTGGTCGGGCTCAGTGTGGCCACCGGGTACAACAGGGCGATCCAGGAGCGCTTCCGCGGTGTCCTCGGCTGCTCGCACCTCTACGAGCTGTCCCGCGTCCTCGGCCCCGCGGCCGTGCAGGCCGCGATGTCGGCCGGCGCGCGGCGCCGGGCCGCCGCCGGTGACCACGAGCACGATCCGCGCGCCACCGCCGGCGTGCTGAACAGCTGCCACATCTGGGCGCCGAACGGGGCCGGCCTGCGCAAACTGGACGCGGGCTGGCTCCCCGGCAAGGGCCCCCGCCCGGTCCCGATGCTGAACACCTTCGAGCGGCCCGACCGGCCCTGACCGGCGGGCGCTCAGGCGCACGCTTCCCTGACCGGCCGAGACGCGTGATTGCCAAGCCGACCGACTCTCACGCCTGCCCAGCCGACCAGCCTCACGCCCGCCCGGCCGCTTGGTGCCGGCGCCCGCGCAGGCCCGAAACCCCCGTCTGCCGGCCGGTCGGCACTCACGCCCGCCCGGCCCGGCAGACCGGCACTCGCTCCCGCCCGGCCGGAGGCCACACCTCCCCGGACCCTAACCGGCGCTCACCCGCGGCTCACGCGGCAGCCCGAGCACCTTCTCCGCGAGGATGTTCCGCTGGACCTGCGAGGTGCCGGCGTAGATCGTGCCCGAGAGGGCGATCAGGTATGTCGTCGACCAGGACGCCGAGGAGTTCGCGGCGCCGGGGTCGTCGGTGCGGTAGGTGCGCAGCGGCGGTCGGCCGACCGGTACCTGGCCGTGCAGGCCCATGATGTCCATCGCCAGATCGGTGACCTCGGTGTGGTACTCGCTCCAGTACAGCTTGGCGATCGACGACTCGGGGCCGGGCTCGGCGCCCTTGAGCCAGCCGGTGAGGATCCGGTAGCCGAGGCAGCGCATGATCTCGACCTTGGACCAGCACCAGGCGATCCGTTGCCGTACGACCGGGTCCTGGTCCTTGCCGTACAGCCGCGCCAGCTCCACGAGCCGTTCCACCTCGGCCCGGAACAGGATGGGGTTGGTCGCCGCCTCCTCTCCGCGCTCGACGCCCAGCAGGCTCTGGGCGACCGTCCAGCCGTTGTCGACGCCGCCGACGACGAGATCGGCGCGGGTGCGGGCGCCCTCGAAGAACACCTCGTTGAAGTGCAGCTGCCCGCTCATCATGCGGAACGGTCGTACCTCCACGCCGGGTTGGTCGAGCGGGACCAGGAGGAAGGAGATGCCGCGGTGCTTGGGGGCGTCCCGGTTCGTGCGGGCCAGGACGAAGATCCAGTCGCTGTGATGGGCGCCGGAGGTCCACACCTTCTGGCCGTCGATCACCCACTCCTCGCCGTCGGGCACCGCGCGGGTCTTCAGGGAGGCCAGGTCGGAGCCCGCGTCCGGCTCCGAGTACCCCTGGCACCAGGTGTCCTCGCCGCTGAGGATGCGGGGCAGGAAGTGGCTCTTCTGCTCCTCCGTGCCCCAGCGCAGCAGCGTGTTCGCCAGCATCTTCACGCCGAAGGTGTCCTGCGGCAGCCCGAACGGCACCCCGGCGAGGGCGAGTTCCTCCATCAGGACGACCTGGTGGAGCTTGGACAGGCCACGGCCGCCGTACTCCTTCGGCCAGGTCAGGGAGAGGTAGCCGCGTTCGACCAGTCGGCCGCGCCAGTCGCGGGCGAAGGCCCAGGCCGCGTCCTCGTCGAGGGCCCCGATGCCCTTCCAGTCCGGCGGCAGCGTCTCGGCGAGGAACGCCCTGACCTCGGCACGGAACGTCTCGGTCTCCGGGGGATAGCTGATGTCCACCTGTGTTCGCTCCTCGTCCGGCGCCCTGCCCGCACAGCTGATCACTTGATCGCTGTATTGATTGTTTCAGCATAATAGGTTATCTATTTAACAGGAATGGTGTCGAGCCAGGGGCGGGCGGACATGGGACTGCTGGACGGCCGGAACGCGGTGATCACCGGCGGCGCACAGGGCATCGGCTTCGAGATCGCCGGCGTCCTCGGCGACGCGGGCGCACGCATCGTCCTCGGCGACATCAACGAGGACGCCGCGGCCGAGGCCGCCGCACGCCTCGCCGAGAACGGTGTGGCCGCCACCTCGCTGCGCTGCGACGTCACCGACGAGGACGAGGTCGCCGCCCTAGTCGCCCACTGCGGCGACACCTTCGGCCCGGTCGACGTCATGGTCAACAACGCCGGGATCACCCGGGACGCGACCCTGCGCAAGATGCCCCTGGCCGACTTCCGTGCCGTCGTCGACGTCCATCTCACCGGCGCCTGGAACGGCACCCGGTACGCCGCCGAGGCGATGCGGGCACACGGGCAGGGCGGCAGCATCGTCAACATCTCCTCCATCTCCGGCAAGGTCGGCAACTTCGGCCAGACGAACTACAGCGCCGCCAAGGCCGGACTCGTCGGCCTCACCAAGGCCTCCGCGAAGGAACTCGCCAAGGCGGGCGTCCGCGTCAACGCCGTACAGCCCGGCCTGATCCGCACCGCCATGACCGAGGCGATGCCCCCGACCGCCTGGGACGCCAAGCTCGCCGAGATCCCCCTGGGCCGCGCGGGCGAACCCGCCGAGGTCGCCCAGGTCGTCCTCTTCCTCGCCTCCGACATGGCGAGCTACATCACCGGAGCCGTGGTCGAGGTGACCGGCGGCCGGTACATGTGAGCCCCCGAACAAGAGATACGGCCCCCTCATGAAAGGCCCACGCGATGCCCGCCCTCCTGCGTGACGCGGTGATCTGCGAACCCGTGCGTACCCCCGTCGGCGGCTACGGCGGAGTCTTCCGCGACGTGACGGCGGCCGAACTCGCCGCCACGGTCGTCCGCGCCGTACTGGAACGCACCGGCATACCGCCCGCCGCCGTCGACGACGTCCTGCTCGGCCAGTGCTACCCCAACGGCGAGGCACCCGCCATCGGCCGCGTCGCCGCACTGGACGCCGGCCTCCCCGTCGAGGTACCGGGGCTCCAGATCGACCGCCGCTGCGGCTCCGGCCTCCAGGCGATCATCAACGCGGCGATGCAGGTACAGACCGGCGCGAGCGACCTCGTCCTCGCCGGCGGCGTCGAGTCCATGAGCCAGGCCGAGTTCTACACCACCGACGTCCGCTGGGGCGTACGCGGCGCGGGCACCACGCTGCACGACCGGCTGGCACGCGGTCGCGTCACCTCCGGCGGCGTCAACCACCCGGTGCCCGGGGGCATGCTGGAGACCGCCGAGAACCTGCGACGCGAGTACGCCATCCCCCGCGAGGAACAGGACCAGCTCGCCCTGCGCTCGCACGAGAAGGCCGTCGCCGCCCAGCGGGAGGGCCGCTTCGCCGACGAGATCGTGCCCGTCACCGTACGGACCCGGAAGGGCGAGACGGTCGTCGACACCGACGAACATCCGCGCCCCGACTCCTCGTTGGAGAAGCTCGCCAAGCTGCGCCCGGTGCTCGGGCGCCAGGACCCGGAGGCCACCGTCACGGCAGGCAACGCCAGCGGGCAGAACGACGGCGCCTCGCTCTGCGTCGTGACCCACCCGGAGCGCGCCGCCGAACTCGGACTGCGCCCCCTGGCCCGCCTGACCTCCTGGGCCGTCGTCGGCGTGCCGCCGGAGACGATGGGCATCGGGCCCGTGCCCGCCACGGCCAAGGCCCTGGAGCGCGCCGGGCTGAAGCTCGCCGACATCGACCTGATCGAACTCAACGAGGCCTTCGCCGCCCAGGTGCTGGCCTGCACCCGCGCATGGTCCCTGACCGAGACCGACTTCGAGCGGTTCAACGTCAACGGCTCCGGCATCTCGCTGGGCCACCCCGTCGGCGCCACCGGCGGACGCATCCTCGCCACCCTGCTGCGCGAACTCGACCGCCGCCAGGCCCGCTACGGCCTGGAGACCATGTGCCTCGGCGGCGGACAGGGCCTGGCAGCCATCTTCGAACGCACCGGCAACGACGCTCTTGGAGGACGCTGATGCCCGGACTGATCGCGTACGGCGCCCATGTGCCGTACCACCGCCTCGCCCGAGCCGATGTCGCCGCGACACTCGGCACCCCGGCCGCCAAGGGGACGAGAGCGGTCGCGGGCTACGACGAGGACACCACGTCCATGGCCGTCGAGGCGGCCCGCACCGCCCTCGCCCGCGACTGTCTGCGCCCCCGCGTCGGCCAGCTCTTCCTCGCCACCGCCGCGCCCGCCTACCTCGACAAGACCAACGCGACCGCCGTCCACGCCGCCCTCCGCCTCGACGAGCACGTGCTCGCCGTCGACATGGCGGGCTCCGTACGCTCCGGACTCGGCGCGCTCGTCACCGCCGCCCGCTCCGCCGTGCCCACCCTGGCCGTCCTGTCGGACCTGCGCACCGGACTGCCCGGCGGCAGCGACGAGATCGCGGGCGGGGACGGCGCGGCGGCGTTCGTCTTCGGCGGCCACCGCAACGGCGCGCCCGTCCTGGCCGAACTGCTCGCCCACGACACGGTCAGCGACGAGATCCTCGAACGCTGGCGGCTGCCCGGCGCGCCCGCCTCCCGGGTCTGGGAGGAGCGCTTCGCCGAGGAGATCTACGTCTCCCTCGCGGACAAGGCGCTCACCGCCGCCCTCGACCAGGCCGGGCTGGAGCGGGGCGCCATCGACCACCTCATCGTCTCCGGTCTGCACGCGCGCGCGTGCGCCGCCGTCCGACGGGGGGCGGGCACCCGCCCCGAGGCGGTGACCCCGGACCTCGCCACGTCGATCGGCAACGCCGGCACCGCCCAGCCGGGCCTGCTCCTCGCCGACGTCCTCGACCGCGCCGCACCCGGCGAGACCATCGCCCTCGTCGTCCTCGGCGACGGCGCCGGAGTCCTGCTGCTGCGCACCACCGACGCGCTCCCGGCCCACCGCAGCGCCCGCCCGGTCGCCGCCCAGATCGCCGCCGGCAGCGCCCCGATGCCGTACGCCACCTACCTCACCTGGCGCGGCATGCTCGACCGCGAGCCGCCCCGCCGGCCCGACCCCGAGCCGCCCTACGCCCCGCCCGCCCACCGGCGTACGGCCTGGAAGTACGGCTTCGTCGCCTCCCGCTGCGAGAAGTGCGGCACCCGGCATCTGCCGCCGGACCGGGTGTGCGCCTCCTGCCGGAGCGTCGACACCATGACCGACGAGCCGATGCAGCACGTGCGCGGCACCGTCGCCACGTTCACCGTCGACCGGCTGGCCCACACGCCGAGTCCGCCGATGCTCGTCGTGGTCGTCGACTACGACGGCGGCGGCCGGTTCCGCTGCCAGCTGACCGACGCGACCGAGGCGGACGCCGTCATCGGCGCCCGCGTCGAGATGACGTTCCGGCGCACGGTCACCGCCGCCGGGGTCCACAACTACTTCTGGAAGGCCCGCCCCGTGCGGATCGACGACGAGGAGACAGGCCGATGAGCTCGCACGGAATCCGGGACCGGGTCGCGATCGTCGGCATGGGCTGCACGCCCTTCGGCGAGCACTGGACCCGCTCGGCCGAGGACCTGCTGACGGACGCCGTGGGCGACGCGGTGACCTCGGCCGGCATCACCCTCGACGACATCGACGCGTACTGGTTCGGCACCCAGGCCTCCGGAGTGTCCGGCCTGACCCTGAGCCGGGCGCTGCATCTCCCCAACAAACCGGTCACCCGCGTCGAGAACATGTGCGCGACCGGCTCCGAGGCCCTGCGCAACGCCTGCTACGCGGTGGCCTCCGGCGCGTACGACGTCGCCATGGCCGTCGGCGTGGAGAAGCTCAAGGACTCCGGCATGTCCGGGCTGTCCGGCACCGCCATCCCGGGTGCCGGCGACGACAGCCGCGGCGAGATCACCGCCCCGGCCAACTTCTCCCTCCTCGCCCCGGCCTACGCCGCGAAGTACGGGCTCTCCGACGAGGAGATGAAGGACGTCATCACCCGCATCGCCTGGAAGAACCACGTCAACGGGGCCCGTAATCCCCGCGCCCAGTTCCGCAAGGAGGTCCCGCTGGAGCGCATCCGGTCGGCCCCGATCATCGCGGGCATGCTCGGCGTGTTCGACTGCTCGGGGGTTTCCGACGGCTCGGCTGCCGCGATCGTCGTACGGGCCGAGGACGCCTACGAGTACACGGACACGCCGATCTTCGTGAAGGCGCTCTCCTTCGTCGCAGGCCCGGCGGACGGGCTCCTCGACCCGGAGTACGACTTCACCACCTTCCCCGAGGTCGTCGCCTCCGCCCAGGAGGCCTACCGGCAGGCGGGGGTCACCGATCCGCGCGCCGAACTCGCGCTCGCCGAGGTCCACGACTGCTTCACGCCCACGGAGCTGGTGCTGATGGAGGACCTCGGGTTCTCCGAACGCGGTCAGGCCTGGAAGGACGTCACCAGCGGTGCGTTCGACCTGGACAGCTCGCTGCCGGTCAACCCGGACGGCGGGCTGAAGGCCTTCGGCCATCCCATCGGTGCCTCCGGCCTGCGCATGATGTTCGAGGCGTGGCTGCAGCTGCGGGGGGAGGCACCGCCCGAGCGGACCGTGAAGTCCCTGGCCGAAGGGCGTTCCCTCGCCCTGACCCACAACCTCGGCGGCGGACCGGGCGAGTGCGTCTCCTTCGTCTCCATCGTCGGCAACGCACTCACGGACTGAGAGAGGTGGTTCGGCCATGGGACGACTCGAAGACAGGATCGCGATCGTCACCGGGGCCGCGTCCGGCATCGGTGCCGCCACCGCACGTCGCGTCGCGGCGGAGGGGGCGCACACCGTCGTCGCCGACCTGAACCCCGACGGCGCCGAGGCGGTCACGGAGGAGATCCGCGCCGCCGGCGGTTCCGCCACGGCGGTCACCGTCGACCTGGGGGACGTCGACAGCGTACGAGCCATGGTGGCCGCGGCGGTTCAGACCTACGGCGGCCTCGACATCCTGCACAACAACGCGGCGGCCACCCACCTGGCCGCCCGCCAGGACCTCGCCGTCCTGGAGGCCGATCCGGCGGTCTGGGACGACACGATGCGGATCAACCTGCGCGGGACCATGGTCGCCGTGCAGGCCGCCGTCCCGCACCTGATCGCCCGCGGCGGCGGCTCGATCATCAACACCTCGTCCGGCTCCGGCCTCGCGGGCGACCTGCGCAACCCGGCGTACGGCGCCTCCAAGGCCGCCCTCATCAACCTCACGCAGTACGTCGCCACCCAGTACGGCAAACAGGGCGTGCGCTGCAACGCCATCGCGCCGGGGTTCATCGTCACACCGGCGAGCTCCGGCTCGGCGCACGGGGCGATCCGGGAGGCGATGCTGCGTCATCACCTCACCCCGCGCCTGGGCCGGCCGGAGGACGTCGCCTCGGCGGTCGTCTTCCTGGCCTCCGACGAGTCGGCGTTCATCACCGGCCACACGCTGCGCGTGGACGGCGGCCTGCTGTCCCACCAGCCGTACGTCGCGGACCTGCGCGACGCCTGAACGAAGCGAGCACGGCCGACGGCGCCTCCCGCGAGGGAGGCGCCGTCGGCCGTTCGTCCGAGCTGTTTCAGGCCAGCGTCTCCGGCTCCAGGTCGCCCAGGTAGGCCGCCCGCACCGCCGGATCGCGGCGCACCTCGTCCGGGGTGCCGGCGCAGATCCGGTGCCCGAAGTCCAGTACGACGACCTGGTCGCAGACACTCATCACCATGTCGACGTCGTGCTCGACGAGCAGCACTCCCATGCCCCAGTCCTCGGCGAGCCGCCGCACCAGGTGGGCCAACTCCCGTGTCTCGTCGTCCGAGAGCCCCGCGGCCGGTTCGTCGAGGAGCAGCACGGACGGTGAGGCCGCCACCGCGCGGGCGATGGCCAGCAGCCGCCGTTCCCCGTACGACAGGTCGCCCACCGGCCGGTCCAGACTGTCCTGGAGCCCGAACTCCCGTACAGCGACGAGCACTTGGGAGGGGAGCGGGCGGCTGCCGGGACGGACGAGGTCCGTGAGCCACGCCCACCGGCCGGGCCGGTCGCAGGCCGCGTACAGGTTGTCCAGGACCGTCATGTCCTCGAACAGTTCCAGCGACTGGAAGGACCGGCTCAGCCCCGCCGCCGCCCGTCGGTGCACGGGCAGGCGCGTCACGTCCAGGTCGCCGAGGCGCACCTCGCCGGACGCGGCCCGGGTGAATCCGGTGACGGCGTCGATGGCGGAGGTCTTGCCCGCGCCGTTGGGGCCGATGAGCCCCACGACCCGGCCGGGCTCGACGTCCAGCGAGAGCCCGTCGACGGCGACGACACCGCCGTAGCGGACGGTCAGTTCCCGCACCCGGAGGGGGAGCGGCGCGGCGCGGGGCACGTCCGAAGCGGCTGCCTCTCCCGCCTCCGACCGCCCGTGCGCGGGGTGCCCGGGTTCCGTCCGTACGCGGTCCGGCCGTCCGCTCGCGACGCCACCGGGCTTCGGCGCCAGTCTGCGCCGGACGCCCTCCGCCTGTCTGCCGACGTCCTTCGCGATGCCGTCCTGGTTGCCCACCAGCGTCAGCACCAGGATGACGCCGCCGATCAGCGGCATCCAGTCGCTCAGCCCGGGCAGCACCAGATCCCCGAACCGGGCGCCCACCGTGCCGGCGGCGAAGGTCGCGCCGAACAGCGGGCCGACGAGGAAGCCGACGCCGCCGATGACCGCCAGCCCGAGCGCGGTGATGGAGTCGAAGGAGGCGAAGTCGGTGAAGACGACCGAGGTCGAGCGGAAGCCGGTGAGCACTCCGGCGAGGGCCGCGATGGCCGAGGACAGACCGAAGGCGTAGAGCTTGGCGGCGCGGACGTCGATACCGAGGGCGGCGGCGGCCCGCTCGTTCGCCCGTACGGCGATCAGGCGGCGGCCGGTGCGGCTGCGCCGTACGTTGGCGACCACGAGGGCGGCCGCGACGAACAGCACGAGGACGACGGTGGCGTACCGCTGCGGATGGTCGACACCGGAGATGCCGATCCCGAAGAGGGTCTGCTTGCCCACCGCGATGCCGTCGCTGCCCGGGGTCGTGGCCAGGTCGGTGTTCTGGAAGACCATCGCCTCCAGCGTGGTGCCGAGCCCGAGCGTGATGATCGCGAGGTTGACGCCACGGGTGCGGACCGCCGGGAGCGCGAAGAGCAGTCCGATCGGCACCGTCCCCAACACGCCTGCCAGCAGGGCGAGTTCGAACGGCCATCCCCAGTCGGCCGCCGCGTGCCCGGCGATGAAGGCGCCGGTCCCGGCGAGGGCGTAGGCGGCGAGCGAGACCTGACCCGCGTAACCGGTCACCACGATGATCGACAGGATGATCAGTGACAGCACCAGGGTGGTGGTGATCGCGTCGGCCCACAGCGCCGTCGACAGGCTCACCAGCACCAGTGCGACCACGACGGCCGTCGCCAGCGCCACGGGGCGCACCCGTCCGGTGCCCAGGGCGGGCAGCCGGTCCAGGAACGTGCCGCGCAGCGGCAGTGCCCGGCCACGCGCGACCAGCACAAGGGCGATGCAGAGGAAGGGCACCGACGAGGCGAGGCCGGTGACGTCGGAGCCGAAGCGGGTGAGTTCGGACTGCACGATCCCGATGACCAGACCGCCCGCCAGGGTGACGGGGAACGACGAGAACCTGCCGACCAGGGCGGCGGCCAGCGCGCTCAGCAGCAGCGTGGTCAGCCCGGTCACCGACAGACCGATGACCGGCACGATCAGGATGCCGGTCAGGCCCGCGAGCGCGGAGCCCAGTGCCCAGTTGCCGGCGGCGATGAGATCCGGGGACCAGCCGAGCGAGGCGGCGGCGCCCTCGTTCTCGGCGACCGCCGTGGTGCCCAGGCCGAACAGGGTGCGCCGGTAGAGGAGATGGAGGATCGCGGTCACGGCGAGCGCGATGCCGAACAGCCAGACACGGTCCTCGGAGATCGTCGCGCCGGCGATCGTCAGCAGCTCGGTGGGCAACTGGCCCGGCGCCAGCTGCAGGCTGTCGCCGTAGCGTTTGACGGCGATCGCGGTGAGCACGATGAACACCGCCAGGGTGGCGACCAGCCGGGCCAGCGTGGACGCCCGGCGCAGCGGGCGCAGCACCAGCAGATGGGTGAGCACGCCCAGCAGCGCGGAGGCGAGCACCCCGCACACGGTGGCGGGCCAGTAGGGGACGCCGTGCTCGACGGACAGCTCCCACTGCACGTAGGCACCCGCCATCCCGATCGCGCCGTGCGCGAGGTTGAGGACGCCGGAGCCCCGGTAGACCAGCACGATGCCGTGCGCGGTGAGCGCGTAGAGGGCGCCGAGGCCCAGGCCCAACAGGGCGAAACGCAGGATGTCGTCCATCGGGGAACCTCCCGGAAATGAGGCCAGACAGCACATTCATTTAAATAATTGTGCCGAGAGTACTTCACTAACCTCGAAACGCACCCCATGCTGTTCGCCAACTCGACGAAGAGCCCAGCGGAGGAACCATGAACGACTCACGCCGACGCAGAACCGCCGCAGCGAGCTGTCTCGCGGTGACGGGAGCCCTGCTCGCCGCCGGCTGCGGGGGAGAGGCATCCGGCAGCTCGACGGAGACCTCCTCCCTGAAGGGCGCACCGGTCAAGGTGATGGTCTGGAACCCGGAGGACACCCAGGGCAGCGCCCAGCCCGGCGTCCGGCTCACCGCCCAGGCCTACGAGAAGTGGATCAACGCCAACGGCGGCATCAAGGGCGGCCCGCTGAAGGTCATCACCTGCAACGAGAAGAACGACCCCGACGAGGCCGAGAAGTGCGCCCAGCAGGCGGTCGCCGAGAAGGTGGTCGCGGTGGTGGGCTCCTACAGCCTCGCCGGCGACCGCTACATGCCCATCCTGGAGAAGGCCGGCATCCCCTACATCGGCGGGACCGGCGTCTCGGCGGCGGAGTTCTCCAACCCCCTGTCGTTCCCGGTCAACGGCGGCACCCCCACGGTGTTCGCGGCACACGGACAGCAACTGGTGGAGGAGGGCTGCAAGAAGATCTCCGGCGTCCGCTACGACGTGGCCGCCGCCGAGACCGTCGCACGGTTCCTCGCCCTCGGCGTGACCTCCGCCGGCGCTTCCGCACCCAAGGACCTCAAGGTCCCGGTCACCGCCACGGACCTCGCCCCGCAGGTCGCCGCCGCCACCAAGGGCCGCGACTGCGTGAGCGTCATCCTCGGCACCCACTCGGACCTGTTCGTCAAGGCATACGTACAGTCCGGCACGAAGACCAAGGTCGGCAGCGTCGTCGGCAACCTCACCCCGGAACTCGCCGAGACCACCGGTGGCAGCAGCAGCCCGCTGGAGGGCGCCACCATCACCGGCTACTACCCGCCGACCACCGACGCCGTCTGGAAGGACTTCGTCGCCGCCGCCGAGGGCTCCGACATCGACACCAGCAACGGCGCCAACGGGACGGCCTGGGTGGCCTTCAAGGTCTTCACCGAAGCGGCGAAGAAGCTGCCGACGATCTCGTCCAAGGCCCTGGTGGAGGAACTGAACACCACCTCCGGCATCGACACCGGCGGCCTGACCCCGCCCCTGACCTGGAACGAGGCGACAGCCCTGCCGATCAAGGGCATGAACCGCATCCACAACACGACCGCCACCGAACTCAGCATCCGCGACGGAAAGATCGAGTGGGCCAAGGAGGGCTCCACCTTCGTGGACGTCCGCAAGGTACTGACGGCGATGTCCGCCGGCTGACCGAAGGAGAACGTCCGTGCACGCCACCGGAACACCCCTGATCGAATCCCGCGCCCTGTCCGCCGGATACGGCACCCAGCCCGTCGTACGCGATCTCCACCTGGAGGTCCGTCCCGGCGAGGTGGTCGCCCTGCTCGGCCCCAACGGCGCGGGCAAGACCACGACGCTCCGGGCGCTCTCGGGCGACCTCACCCCGATGGGCGGCGAGGTGCGCTGGCTGGGAGAGCCCAGCCGCGCACCCCTGCACCGCCGTGCCCGCCAGGGCCTCGCGTACGTCGGCGAGCGGGCGGTCTTCACCCGGCTCGACACCGCGGACAACCTGCGGGTCGGCCGGGTGACGACCGAACAGGCCCTGGAACTCTTCCCCGAACTCGAGAAACGACTGAAGACCGGCGCCGGCATGCTGTCCGGCGGCGAGCAGCAGATGCTGTCACTGGCCCGCGCGCTGGGCCGCGCCCCCAAACTGCTCCTCGCTGACGAACTCTCCCTCGGCCTCGCCCCGCTCGTGGTCGACCGCCTCCTGCGCGCGGTGCGCGAGGCGGCCGACCGGGGCCTCGGCGCCCTGCTGGTCGAACAGCACGTGCGCAAGGTGCTCGACATCGCGGACCGCGTCTACGTCCTGCACCGCGGCCGCGTCACGATGACCGGCACCCCGCAGGAACTCCGCGGCGACCTGGACGCCATCGAGTCGTCCTACCTCGCCGACAGAACACCCGCCGACAAGACACTCGCCGACGCGACACTCGCCGAAAAGACACCTGCCACAACTGATTGAGGTGCGTGCTGTGGCCAGCACACGCGAACACATCCGGTCCCTGGTCCTGTCCGGCGACCCCTTCGACCAACTCTCCGAAGAGCTACGGCACCTGCAACTCGAAGCCGCCCGGGAGGCCTTCACCGCCCACCGCGAGCGCATCCCGCTGCTGCGTACCCGGGCGGAGGAGACCGGCGTGCACGAGATCACCGCTCTCGACGACCTCGTGCCCCTGCTCTTCTCGCACACCAGCTACAAGTCCTACCCCGTCTCCCTCATCACCGCCGGCCGCTGGGACCGGCTCCTGCGCTGGTACACGAGCGTGTCGGCGGTCGAGCCGGGCGACGTCGACCTGGACGGCGTACAGGACATCGACGAATGGACCGACCGCATCACGGCCGCGGGCCACCGCCCCTACATCACCAGCGGAACCTCCGGAAAGGTGTCCTTCCTCAACTGCGCCGCGAGCGACCTGTACTTCCTCCACGACATCCTGGAACACCTCACCTGCTGGCCCGACCCGCTCCCGCCGAAGCCCACCCGCCGCGGCTACCTGCTCGCGCCGGCGAGCGGCCCGATGCGCTCCATCGACGGCTTCCGCTGGCACGCCGACGTCTTCGCCCGGCCGGAAGGGACCCAGCTGCTCACCGAGGACCCGATGCGCGTCTCCGAGCTGATGAGCAGCGCGCTGCTGCGCCGCCGGATGGCGGACGGCACCGCGACCCCGCAGGAGATCAGCTCCTTCGAGACCGCGTCCGAGGCCCGGGAGGAGGAACTGGGCGCGGCCGTCGCCCGGATCGTCGACGACATCGCCGCCCACCGCGACGAACCCCTGCTGATCGCCGGCATGAACAACCAGCAGTTCACGCTCATCCAGGCCCTCCGCGCCCGGGGCGTGCCCGACGGCAGCCTGCACCCGGACACCCTCGTGCTCAGCGGCGGCGGCAACAAGGGCCGCGCGCTGCCCGACGACTACCAGGCCCAGTTCGCCGCCTTCTACGACGGCGTGCGGCGCGTCCGCAGCTACGGCATGACGGAACTCCAGGGCTCCTGCCTCGCCTGCGAGAAGGGCAAGTACCACATACCGCCGTGGGTGATCCCCCTCGTCCTGGACGAGCCGGGCGAGAAGCTGCTCAACACGGAACACGGCGTCGTGGAGGGGCGGTTCGCCTTCCTGGACGTCTCCCTGGAAGGACGCTGGGGCGGACTGATCAGCGGCGACCGGGTCTTCGTGGACTTCTCCCCGTGCGACTGCGGCAGAGCGGGTCCCGTCGTCCTCCCGGACATCCGGCGCTACGGCGATCTCGGCGGCGACGACAAGATCACCTGCGCCGCGACACTCGACTCCTATGTGCGGGGGATGATCCACGGATGACGTCCACGACACTCGACGGCACGGCGGCGGACCCGGTGGCCGTCGTCCACGTGATCCGCGGCGAGGTCGACGCGGGCCCGCACACCGCCCACGGCCGCGCGGACACCGCCTTCACGGCACCGGCGCTCGACCTGGACCGCCTCGTGTGGCCCCGCACCGAACCCGGCCCGGCCTTCCAGGTGCCCGTCGCGGAGATCGTCGACCTGCTGGTGGAGACCGGCGAGGCACTCAAGGCGGACCGCGAGGGCCTGCTGGCCGAGGCCCTGGACCGCATGGCCCGGGTCAGCCCCCTCCCCGAGGAGGTCCTGGAACGCGCCTACGCCGCCCTGTGGCGCACCTTCCAACGCCCCGGCCTGCACGCCCAGATCGACCACGAACTCGGCGGCGCGGACGTGCTCGACGGCTGGCGCGAGGTACGGCTGCCCGAGAACCGGATCGCGGCCACCCGCGCCTTCCCGCCGCGCCTGGTGCACATCATCGCCGGCAACGCCCCCGGCGTGGCCGCGATGTCCGTCGTGCGCGGAGCCCTGACCAAGGGCGTCAACCTGCTCAAGCTGCCCTCGAACGACCTGTTCACGGCGACCGCGATCCTGCGCACGATGGCCGCCGTGGCCCCGGGCCACCCGGTGGTCCGCTCCTTCTCGGCGGCGTACTGGCGCGGCGGCGACGAGTCGGTCGAGAGCGTCCTCTTCCGTCCGCAGTTCTTCGACAAACTGGTCGCCTGGGGTGGCGAGTCCACGATCCGTGGGGCGCTGCGGTACGTCGGTCCGGGATTCGAGCTCGTGTCCTTCGACCCGAAGACCTCCATCTCGCTGATCGGCCGCGAGGCCTTCGACTCGCCCGGGTCGCTGGCAGAGGCGGCCGACGCCGGAGCCGCCGACGCCACCTTCTTCAACCAGCAGGCGTGCGTCGCCAGCCGCTTCCAGTTC
Organism: Streptomyces sp. SP18BB07; assembly: GCF_036322545.1. Lineage (NCBI taxonomy): Bacteria > Bacillati > Actinomycetota > Actinomycetes > Kitasatosporales > Streptomycetaceae > Streptomyces > Streptomyces sp. SP18BB07. Next base: position 14,397 of record NZ_JAQYWT010000338.1, on the reverse strand, counting down.
GTCGAGGGCTCGGAGGAGGACGCCGACCGGTACGCGGCCCTGCTGTGCGAACGCCTCGGTGTCGCCCGGGAGTTCAGCTCGGCCGACGGCCCACGGGTCGCCTCGGAACTCCGCGAGGAGATCGACGTACTGCGCTCCCTGGCACCCGACTACCGGGTGTGGGGCGGATACGACGGCCGGGGACTGGTCATCCGCTCCCCGGAACCGGTCGACTTCCACCCCGACGGAAAGATCGTCAACGTCGTGCCGGTCGCCGCCCTGTCCGATGCCGTCCCCCACGCCGGGGTCGCCACCCAGACGGCCGGCGTCTACCCGGACACCCGCAAGCCGGAACTGCGCGACGCCCTCGCCTGCGCCGGAGTCCAGCGTGTCGTGTCCCTCGGCAGAGCGGGCGGCATGCCGCCGGGCCTCTCCCACGACGGCTTCTACCCGCTCCAGCGGCTCATGCGCTGGGTGAACGACGAGTGAGACCCCGGCGATCCCTCGTTCCCCTGGGGTGAGTTGGCACCGGGAACCGTGCAGGTGAGGCGGCTGTGCGGGCGGCGTGGGCGCAGGAATCGGCGAGACCGTCGACGTCCTTGGCGATGCTCGCTTCGGTGAAAGGGCGCACCAACTCGCGTGTCCCGGCGTCCTGTTCACCGGCGGTCCAGTCCTGCCCCTCGGCGGGCAGGTGCTCCCGCACGCCGGCGAGCGCCCGCTGAAGAGCGCTGTTCACGGAGTTGACGGAGTCCCCGAGGGTGTCCGCGACGTCCTTCGCCGGCCGGCCGAGCACATCCCCCGTTCACGGCGGAAGCCGGCCCGGTAGTCGGTGGGGCGGACTCCGAAGTGTCGGGTGAAGAGCCTGGCGAATGTGCCGTGGTCGCGGTACCCGACTTCCAGATGGATCTGACGAGTGGTCCGGTCCGTGCTCTCCAGCAGGTGTTGGGCTCTGCGCATCCGGGCCCGCTGCAGGTGCACGAGAGGCGACTCGCCTGTCTCCTGCTTGTAGCGTCGTAGCAGGGTCCGCGTACTGACGTGGAAGTGCTCGGCGAGCGCGGGCAGGTTGTATCGATCCTGCAGGTGCTGGTCGAGGAATCGTCGCACCTGGGCGGAGAAGCCGTCGCCCGAGGTGGGCAGGAGCTTGTCGTCGACATAAGGGGCCTGGGACGCGCGCGCGTCATCGATCAGTGCGATCCGAGCCGTCCGGCGTGCCACGGTACGCCCGCAATGACGTTGGATGAGGTTCAGCACGAAGTCGTACATCGCGCTGAAGGCTGCCGTCGTGGTGACGCCGGCGTCACTGACGACCAACTCCCGTGGCACGACGTCGGCATCGGGAAACCTCCGGGCGAGTCGGCCCGCGAACAACCAGGCGGTCGTGGCCCGTCGCCCCGCGAGGAGACCGGCCTCGCCGAGCAGGAACGCACCGACGCAGATCGACACCACGGCGATTCCGCGGTCGGCATGCGCACGGATCGCTTCGATTTCCGGCCGCAGGGCGTCCAGCCCCAGGGCCGGGTCCTTTCCCGGGGCCGGTTCGAAACCCGGCACCACGAGGACGTCGACATCGCGAGGCGGGACCACCCCGAGCGCGACACCACCCGAGGCGATGACACGCCGTCTGGGCGAGACCACGACGGCCTCGAACGGTGTGGGCGAGCCCCCGCCCGCCCGGGTGACGTGGCTGCCCATCGTCAGCAGATCGACGACCCCGAACACCTCCGACGCGAAGCAGCCCGGGTAGGCCAGCACACCTACCCGCAGTGGACCGGACGTCCCCATGAGGCATCTCCTCTCGACACCCGGCGTGGCGGGATAGCCCTGGAGTATGGCGATCCCGCCCCTCGGCCGGAAGTGCCCACCCGGTCAGAATTCCCCTGACATCCCGTCGGGAGGAGCCGGTCATGACCAGATCCGAAGCGAATCACGATGATCCGCTGACCGACTTCCACTGCCACGAGATGGCGTTCAGTGGCGTGAGCAAGGCCGTTTACGTCACCGGAGCCGGTCCTGCGGTGATCGTGATGCCGGAGATGCCGGGCATCAGTCCCGACGTGGCCCGCTTCGCCCGTTGGGTGCGCGACGCCGGCCTCACGGTCTACGTGCCGTCGCTGTTCGGCACGGACGGCGCCTATCCGGCGGCGGGTTCCGGCACGTCGGTGATGAAGCGAGCCTGCGTGAGCGAGGAGTTCCGGGCCTTCGCAGGCGGCGGCACCAGCCCTGTCGTGGACTGGCTCCGTGCCCTGGCGCGGCGGGCGCACGGCGAGTGCGGTGGCCCGGGTGCCGGCGTGGTGGGGATGTGCTTCACCGGAAACTTCGCCCTCACGATGACACTCGAGCCCTCCGTGATCGCTCCGGTCGTCAACCATCCGTCGCTTCCCCTCGACGACCCGGCCGGGCTGGAGCTCTCGCCGGCGGACGCAGTGGCGATCAGGGAGCGCTTCGAGCGTGATGACCTCAGGGCCCTGGGCTATCGGTTCGACAACGACCGCTGGTGCACCGGTCAGCGTTTCGCCGCCTACGCCGCCCTGCTGGGCGATCGCTTCGACGGCCGGGTCGTGAGTGGCGCAGCCGCGAACACCGAGCCACCGCCGTTCTTCAGGGACATCGTCGGTACGCCGCACAGCGTGGTGACCGCCCACCTGGTCGACGAGGAGGGACACCCCACCCTCCGCGCTCGCGACGAGATCATCACGTTCCTGCTGTCGCGCCTGACGGATGACGAAACGGATGACGAAACGGATGACGAATAAGTACGAGGGCGGACGTCCGGCACGGCGCGGATGCGTCCTACGAGCCGGGGCCGCCACCCTGGGCGGTGTCCGGGCCCGTGCGGGCGAGGCGGACCATGGCGCGGTACAGGGCGGTGGGTTCCGGGGCGTCGGGCACCGCGGGGATCGGTGCGCCGGGAACGGCGTAGGAGCGGATCATGTGGCCGACGAGGCGGCGCCAGGCGTCGGCTGCCGCGTCGCCGGTGGCGGCGATGACGCCGGCGTTGGCCATGAGCAGGATGACGAGGTCCTCCGGGACGAAGTCCTCGCGGAGGTGTCCGCTGCTCTTGGCGCGGGCGATGAGTTCGAGGAACCCGTTGTACGCCTCGGTGCGGCGGGCTTCCAGTGCCTTGGCGGCGGGGAAGGTCATGGTCAGGACGTCGGCGAAGCCGCGGTCGGCGGCCTGCATGGCGCAGACGGCGTGGAGGTAGCCGGTGAAGCCGTGCCAGGGGTCGGGATCGGCGAGTGCCTCGGCGGCGGCGTCGGCGTAGGCGTCCATGCGGTCGGCGAAGACCGCGTCGACGAGTTCCTCCCGGGTGGCGAAGCGCCGGCCGAGCGTGGCTTTGCCGACACCCGCCTCGCGGGCGACGGAGGCCATGGAGACGCCGAGCCCTTCGGTGGCGAAGAGACGACGGGCGGCGGCCAGGATGCGGCAGCGGTTGCGCTCGGCGTCGACGCGCAGCTTCGCCTCTGGTTGCTGGTCCGAGGCCCGGCCGGAAAATGCGGAGGTCATGCCCCCACTCTACTAAGTGGGACGAGTGGGCCGTTTCTGCTGGTGCGCTCGGCGTCAGATGGAACCGGGAGCTCGATCACGGGTGCGCGATAGGTTGCCCGCCATGGATGAACTCGGGTCCGTCATCTGGCCGCCTGCCCCGATCGAGACCGAGCGGCTTGTGCTCCGTGGGTCCGAGGCTCGGGACCGTGCGGTGTTCGTCGACATGCTGGCGTCACCGGAGGTGCACACGTATCTCGGTGGCCCCCGCCCGCGAGACGAGCTCGAGCGCGAGTTGCCCAAAGTGCCCGAGCGGTGGCCCGGGAGCTTCGTCGTTGAACTCGACCGGGCCATGATCGGCCACATCCTGCTCCGGCGAACACCGGAGCACCATCGCCCGGCTGCCGCGGGGAAGGTCGATCTCGGCTATCTGTTCCTGCCGCGAGCGTGGGGATTCGGGTACGCCGCCGAAGCGTGCGCGGCGGCGCTCGACTGGTTGGACGGCGTCCTGCCCGGCGAGCCGGTCGTGCTCACCACCCAGACCGCCAACGCCGGCTCGATGCGCCTGGCGGCCAAGCTGGGGTTCACCGAGGTGGAGCGGTTCCGTGCCTGGGATGCCGAGCAGTGGCTCGGCCGACGGTCCCCGGTCACATGAGCTTGCGGCGGCCTGTCTCCTTCTTGAGGCCGCCCACGTTGATCGGCTGGAGGATCACGGTGATCGCGCCCACCGTGAAGTGTTGCACCGGACCGCCGGTGTTGCGCCCGTGGAAGCTGTGCGGCAGTGCCTGCCCGTTGGTCGGATCCGTGCCCGACGTATACATGTCGACAATGCCCTCGTAGCCTTGGCGGGCCTTCGCGTCGTTGCCGTCCGCGGCCTGCTCCACGGTGATGCGGTCGTCGCCGTCCACGGCGACCACGGCCGCCACGTGGTAGGGCCACCCGCTGGTGTTGGCGGGCCGGTCGTAGTCCCCGTGCCACGCGGTCTCCACGATGGCGAACGCCTGGCCGGGGCCCGGCCGTTCCTCGCCGTTCGCGTGGGGGCCACCGGGCCTGGCATGCGCGTAGGCCGTCGCGCCCTCCGCGTTCTCCTTGTCGCCCAAGCCGAACTGGCTGCCTCCCAGGGCGAATTCGCTGGCGTCCTGCCCCAGGGCCAGCCGCTGCTGGTGCATGATCTCCTCGGCCGTGTGGGCACAGTCCGCGAGGAAGGACGTCTCCGGTTCGTACTGCGCGTACGTGCGCCCCATGATCTCCCCGCTCTCCCCGGTCGGCCTGCAGTACCGGGGCGCTGGGGCACCCTCCGCGACCCAGAAGACGGTGGTGTCGGCCCCCGGAGTGACGTTCATGAGGTAGAGGCCGTTCTGCGAGACGCGGGCAGGCCCCAGCTCCGAGGTCGTGACCTCGGAGAAGCGCTGCACGACCGTCGCGTCGGTACCGTGCGACGCGCCCCTGGTCGTCGCGTCGGCCTCCCGCTGCACGGGGGCACCGCCCGAGCCCTGGGCGTTCTGCTCAGGCGTCCGCCGCATCACCCGGACGGCGTTGGCCTCGGCCTCGCGCTCGAAGCGGTCGCCGGGGTCGGAGACACTCAGCCCGGCCCCGTTGTCCGTACCGGCCACCGGGCCCTGGCGCTGTTGGATCACATGCGTCAGCTCATGGGCGAGGGTGTGCTTGTCACCGCCGCCGTCGCCGATGACGATATGACTGCCGGAGGTGTAGGCACGGGCACCCACCTCGGCCGCGGAGGCGCGGGCCGCGGAGCCGGTGTGCAGGCGGACGTCGGAGAAGTCGGCGTCGAGGCGGGATTCCATTTCCTGGCGCAGCGGTCCATCCAGCGGATCGCCCGGCGCCCGCAGCACGTCGTGCACGGCGGAGCGCTGCACCGGCTCCGCCGTGGGCTGCTGGTGACCGCAGTCCGCGCTGTGCTGGTGCCGACCTTGCTGGAGCATACGGGCGACGGCGGCGTTGCCGGCGGTGCGCTGCAGGTCGAGAAGCGCGTCGGGCACCCGACCTCCCGGCCGCGCTGCCGCGCTCCTGGCAGGGCGCTGCGGCTGCTTGTCGTTCTTCATCGGCTCTCGCGCGTGCATGGACTTCCGCTCGTAGGCTGGCAGTTGGGCTGACCTTCCCTACATACCCGGTGCGGCGGACGCGGGTGAGGGGCGCACGGGCACGATGCGGTGCCCCTATGGGCAGCGCATCCGTCCTGAGGGGCGGGTATGGGCGATTGCCGCCCCGGCGGGGGAACGGAGCCCGGATCCGAACGCGATGCCCTGCCACGAAGCTGCGATGCGGGCGCAGAGCCCTCAGTACGTATTTCTGAACCCTGATCGGCCACCGGAACGGTGCTCATCGTTTCGGCCTGGACCCGGCTCTGTCACGAACGATCAGGGAACGAGACTGGAGGAGCATCAACCTCAACGCGGCGATGTCCCATGGTGTGGTTATCCCCACCGCCAGGGGGTGGCCTACCGGATGGGCATGACATCGGTGCGCGGCGATCGTGTGTCACAGAGACGGCTTGATGGCCACGCATGACGAAGGGACACCTCATCGATGCGCATCCTCCTGATCGGGCCGCCCGGAGCTGGCAAGGGCACGCAGGCAGTGCGCCTTGCCGCGCATCTGTCGATCCAGCACATCTCCACCGGTGACCTGTTCCGAGAGCACATCGACCAGGGCACCGAGCTCGGGCAGAACGCCCACGCGTACATACGCGCCGGCCTTCTGGCACCGGACGAGGTCACCATCGAAGTGATCAAAGAACGCCTTGCGCGCCCGGACACCGATCGCGGATTCCTGCTGGACGGCTTCCCCCGCAATCTTGCCCAGGCGGAGGCACTGGACGGCATCCTGGCTGACTCGAAGTCGAGGCTGGATGCCGTGCTAGACCTGGAGATTCCCGAGGCCCAGGTGGTCAGGCGGATCGCTGGACGACGGCTGTGCCGTCAGGACCGCGAACACATCTTCCACGTCCACTACAGCCCGCCTGAAGTGGACGGAGCCTGCGACGTCTGCGGGGGTGAGCTGTACCAGCGAGATGACGACCGCGAGACAACCGTTCGTAAGCGACTGGAGGTCTATCGCAGCGAGACGGCGCCGGTCGTCGACCACTACCAAGCTCAGGGCCTGGTAACCACGATCTCGGCCCTCGGCCAGGTCCAGGAGGTCCTGGACCGCGCGCTGGTCGCGATCGGCCACGGTCACGTCGATGCCTCCGGCGCGTCAAGCTGCTGACCCCTCCGCTGGGAAGGTGCGGGGCTGCCGCCCCTGACTACCGCCGCCGAGGACTGTAAGCTCCGCCCGCCCGCTGGCTCTCTTCGACACCTCGACTTTCGGACCACGCGGCTGACCGGACCCTTGCGATGCAGCCCGGTCAGCCGTCGGCTGGCGCCGATTTTCTCGGCCAGCTGGGGGTGACACCTTTCCGTGCGAGGCGCCTGGTCATGAGGGTGACGGCTGCCCAGCTGATCAGGGTTTCGAAGTGCTGGATGAGCCGTTCGTAGTCCCTCGCGTGGCGGCGGGCGTGCATCATCCACGCAAGACTGCGTTCGACGACCCAACGGCGGGGCAGCACGACGAAGCCGGAGGCGTCCTTGGGACGGCTGACCGGCTTGATGGTGAGATTGAGGCCGCAAGGGCGACCTCACGGACGACGACTACCGGCACGCACGTGTCACGACAGCTGTGAACCCGTGGACATCCTCCCCGTCCAGCCGGAACCGCACTACATGTTGATCATGTGGCCGGCGAGGCCGTGGACGGCTTCCTTGACCGCTTCGCCGAGGGTCGGGTGGGCGTGGACGTTGCGGGCGACCTCGTGGACCGTGAGGTCCCACTGCTGGGCCAGCGTCAGCTCGGGGAGGAGTTCGGTGACGTCCGGGCCGATGAGATGACCGCCGAGGAGTTCGCCGTACTTGGCGTCGCTGATCAGCTTCACGAAGCCGCTCGCGTCGCCCAGGCCGTGGGCCTTGGCGTTCGCGGTGAACGGGAACTTGACGACCTGGACGTCGAAGCCCTTCTCCCTCGCCTGCGCCTCGGTGTAGCCGAAGCTGGCGATCTGCGGCTGGCAGAAGGTGGACCGCGGGATCATCACATAGTCCAGCTCCATGGTCTCCGCGTCCGCGATCGTCTCGGCGGCGACCATGCCCATCGCCTCGGCGGCGTGCGCGAGCATCAGCTTCGCGGTGACGTCGCCGATGGCGTAGATGTGCGGGACGGAGGTGCGGCAGCGGCCGTCGACGTCGATCGCGCCGCGCTCGGTGACCCTCACGCCGGTGTTCTCCAGGCCGTAGCCGGTGACGTTGGGCGCGAAGCCGATCGCCTGCAGGACCTTGTCGGCCTCCAGGACCTGCTGTGCGCCGTCCTTGCCGGTGACGGTGACCCGGACCTGCGGACCGGACTCGTCGATGGACTCGACACGGGTCGAGGTGAGGACGTCGATGCCCAACTTGCGGTACTGCTTGGCCAGTTCGGCGGAGACCTCGGCGTCCTCCAGCGGGGCGATCCGGTCCAGGAACTCGACGACGGTGACCTTCACCCCGTAGTTGTGCAGGATGTAGGCGAACTCGACGCCGATGGCCCCGGCGCCCGCGATGACGATCGACTCCGGCAGGTCCTCGGCGAGGATCTGCTCCTCGTACGTCACCACGCGCGAGGTACGGCGGGTGCCGGGCAGCAGCCTGGGGGTCGCCCCGGCGGCGATGATGCAGTGCTCGAAGCCGATGGTGCGGGTGTCGCCGTCGTAGTCGGCCACCTGGAGCGTGTGCGGGTCGAGGAAGGTGCCGCGACCGCTGATTTCCGTGATCTTGTTCTTCTTCATCAGGTAGTGGACGCCCTTGACCCGGCCGTCCGCGACCTTCCGGCTGCGGCGGAAGGCCTCCCCGTAGTCGAAGGAAACCTCGCCCTCGGCCTTGATGCCGAAGGTCTTCGCCTCGCGCGTGAAGATGTGCGCGAGCTCGGCGTTGCGCAGCAGCGCCTTGGTGGGGATACAGCCCACGTTCAGGCAGACGCCACCCCAGTACTTCTCCTCGACGACCGCGACACGCTTGCCCAGTTGGGCGGCCCGGATGGCGGCGACGTATCCGCCGGGGCCCGCGCCGAGTACGACGACGTCGAAGTGCTCACCCTGCTCGTCCATGGACGGCTTCCTTTCCCCTGGGGCGGCCGGCCCGCGAGGGCGCATCCGCTCCGATCGAACGATCTGTTCATCAACCCACCAGCGGCGGCCTTCACCACCGCCCGGCCACGAGGAACCGGTGGAGGCGACCGTATGGTCCACCATCTCAGCGGCTTCCCGGACGTCACCTTCAGCGCCACGCAGCGGTGATCTATGCCCGCCCAGTCATCATCGACGGCGGGCCGGCACCCCGTCGACTTCGTGTACTCCGGCCTCGGCGGCACCGAGCACGCGGGGAACCGCGCGAGGCGCACCCGCCGTCCGAAGCTCACCCAGGACGGTGCCGAACACGCAGGGCGGCCTTGGCGCGTGTCTACCGCGCCCGCAAGCAGCCCCTCCCGGGGTGGGCCGCCCGCCCGATCGCTGACGGGGGAGTGTCATGAGGGCCCGGGGCCGGTCAGCGCCCCGACCGAACAGGCGGCACCCCGCCGCCCCGTCCCTGAACAGGCTCCTGGACGTGCTGCGGATCCACCACCCGCCGCCGGCAGCCCTGCCTGGCCCTGCTGGACCCAGGTGACAGCGGACCTTCCTCGCGGCTCGTCGGTGGACGAACGTCGGATCCGCGCCATCCACACGGAACGCGCGGAGAGGAAGACAGGACAGATGCGTGCAGCAGTAGTCAGGGAGGCCGGCGGCCCCGAGGCGATCGAGATCGTGAACGTGGCGACACCCGAACCGGGGCCGGGAGAGGTACTGGTCAAGGTGGCCGGAGCCTCGGTCAACTTCGCCGACGTCATGGTGCGCATGGGCCTCAACGTTCAGTACGGCGCCACTGCGGCGCGCCCGCAGTTCGGCCTCGGCACGGATGTGGCCGGCACGGTCGCCGCGCTGGGCGAGGGTGTCACCAGGTTCGCCGTCGGGGACGCCGTCCTCGGTACCCAGGAGCGACTGGACCGGCCGTTGGGCACTCAGGCCGAGTACGTCGTACTCGAAGAGTGGGAACTCGCCCCCGCGCCGAGTGGAACGGACCTGGTGCACCTGGCCACCGTCGGGCTGAACGCGACCACCGCCGACCAGGCGCTGGACGCGCTGGCCCTGGAGCCGGGTCAGTGGCTGCTGGTGTCTGGCGCTGCCGGCGGGGTGGGGCTCTTCACGGTCGAACTCGCGCGGCTGCGGGGGCTGAACGTGATCGCCCAGGCCGGACCGGCCGACGAGAAGCTCGTCCTGGAGGCCGGCGCGCAGCTCTTCGTCTCGCGCGACGACGACCTGGTCCCCACGGTGCGCCGGCTGGTGCCCGGCGGTGTGGACGGCGCGGTGGACGCGGCCAACCTGGCCGCCGGGGCGGCGGACGCGGTGCGGCACGGCGGTGCGTTCGTGTCGCTGCTCAACTCCGCGCCCATGGCGCGCCGCGAAGTGCGGATGATCAATATGGCGTGGCACACCGACGCCGAGCGCCTGGCCAAGCTGGCGGCCTATGCGGGCACCGGTCTGATCAGCCTGCGGGTGGCGAAGACCTATCCCCTGGAGCAGATCGCCGATGCCCACCACGCCCTCGCCGCGGGCGGGCTCCGAGGCCGGATCGTACTGGTCCCCGACCATGCGTGACAGGAGCCTGGTCGCGAGGTAGCTCCACAGGTGAAGCTCCCGCCACCGGTATCCGGTGGCGGGAGCTTCGGCCTTCTGTCCGCCTCCCGACGAGACTGCCCTGGCTGTCGTAGCGACGCCTCCTCACCCACACCCGTACGGCAGTGCAGGAAACGGACCACGGAGCCTCGTGCACCTGAACCTCACCTCGAAGACGGCGGTCGTCACCGGCGCCGGCCGAGGCATCGGACCGGCCACCGTACCGATGACGCCCAGGGGGCCCGCTCCCTCGACCTCGACCTGCCCAGCACCGTCCGCGTCACCCGGGCCGCACTCGGGAAGTCCCTGGTCCAGCAGCTGCCGCAAGCCCTCGACATCACCAGCAAACGCGTCAGCGAGCCCGACGAAGTCGCGGCCCTGATCGCGTTCCTCCTCTCCGACGCCGTCGGCAACATCCTCGGCGCCGAATACGTCATCGACGGAGGCATGCTCAAGACCCTCTGACGTCCCGCCAAGAAGGCGTATCGCCGCACCGAACGTGCACACGTTCTCAGCCGAGTGTCCAGTTGACGCTGTCGGTGTGCGTGGAGCCGTTGATGGTCGCGGTCACCGTCACGGTGTTCTGGCCCGGTCTGAGGGTGACGTCGGTCCACCGGAAGATGCGGTCGCCGCTGCTCAGCGTGGACAGGGTGACGCCGTTGAGGGTGGCGGTGACCCTGTCCGCGTTGGAGTAGACCTTCAGTTCGGTCGTGGCATCGGTCCGCTGGGTCCAGCGGCGGCTGGTGATGTAGAGCGTGGGAGTGCTCGCCCAGTTGGCCTTGTACCAGTGGAAGGCGTCCTTGCGGATCTGGCGGTCGCGGGTGACCAGTCCCTTGTCGTTGATCCCGGGCCGGTCCCCTTCGTTGCGGCCGTCGGAGGCGAAGTCGAACATGGCCCAGACGAACGTGCCTCAGATGTACGGGCGGCTCGCGAGCTGCTTCCACGCCGCCTCGTGGAACAGCGACTGGTACTCCTCGGGGTGCCAGGATCCGCCCGGAGCCGGCTTGGGCGGGTTGAGGGCGTGCTGGGTGGTGCTGGCGCCGACGCCGTACTCCGACATGGCGATCCTGCGGGAGGGGGAGCTGGCGTGCAGGTTGTCGGCCCACGCGCCGAGGTCGCCGTCCTTGGAGCCGTAGTACCAGCCGTAGTACTTGTTGAAGCCCGTGGTCTCCGTGTGCAGTCCCGCCTGAGCGGTGTCGGGGTCCTCGCCACGCACCGCGTAGGTGGAGAGGCGGTCCGGGTCCTCGGACTCGATGATGCCGGCCAGTGACGCGAGCAGCTTGTTCGTGGCGGTGCCGTTGTAGTCGAGCAGTTCGTTGCCGATGCCCCAGAAGGCGATCGACGGGTGGTTGTAGTTCTGCCGGATCAGTTCCCGCAGTTGGTTCTGGGTGCTGGCGGTGAAGGCGGCCGAGTCGGTGACGATGTCGACCAGCGGGATCTCCGCCCACACGAGCAGCCCGCGTTCGTCGGCGAGGTTGTAGTCCTTCTGGTCGTGCTGGTAGTGCGCCATCCGGACGGCGTTGGCGCCGAGTTCCCGCAGGAGGTCGAAGTCCTGGGTGTGGTCGGCGTCGGAGATGGCCCAGCCCTTGACGGCCCGGTCCTGGTGCAGGTTGACACCGTGCAGGTGGAGATGGCTGCCGTTGAGGTGGAAGCCGGTGTCGGCGTCGACGGCGAGGGAGCGAAGACCCAGGCGCTCGGTCACCACATCGGTGATCCTGTCCCCGCCCCCGGTGACGTCATGGATCTCGACACTGGCGTTGTGGAGGTAGGGGTCCGCCAGGCCGTTCCACAGGCGTGGGTTGTCGATGCGGACGGTCTGCCCGATCTCCGCGCCGGTGGCCGCGGGGACGGTCCGCGCGGTACTGCTGGTCTCCGCGACGATGGTCCCGCTCCGGTCGGCGATGACGGTGCGGACGACCACCGATCTGGTGGTGCTGCTGTCGTTCCACAGCTTCGTGGTCACGGTGACCGTGGCCGACGCCGCGGTCACGTCGCTCTGCCGCAGGTAGATGCCGGGGCCCGCGTAGTCCGTCATCCGTACATGGAGCTCGTCGACGGCCCACAGGCTCACGTTGCGGTAGATGCCGCCCTGGAAGGTGTAGTCCGCGCTCACCGGCGCGATGTTGGTGTCGCGGGTGTTGGTCACCTTGACCGCGATGACGTTGTCCTGCCCCGGGACGAGCACGGCGGTGGCGTCGAACCTGAAGCGGGAGTACCCGCCCTTGTGCTGCCCGAGGTACGTGCCGTTGACCCAGACGTCGGCGACCTGGTTGACCCCGGCGAACTGCAGGTACAGCCTCTTGCCGGCCATGGTGGACGGCACGGTGTAGTGGCGGCGGTACCAGCCCACTCCGCGGTGGTAGTTGTTGCCGCCGTCGGCTCCGTCGGTGGCGTTCCAGGTGTGGGGCGTGGTGACGGACGTCCATCCGGAGTCGTCGAATCCGGAGGCCTGCGCACCTGTGACGTCTGCTCTGATGAATCGCCATCCGTCGTTGAGGTGGATCCACACCCGCGGATCGGGTGCCGTGTACGTCACGGCGGCGGACGCGGAACCGGCATACGGAATTCCGGCCAGCGAGGCCAGCGCTCCCGCGGCCGCCCCGCTCAGTACCCGTCGGCGACTGGGCAAACCTGTCATGTCAGAACTCACTTCCGTGGAGTCGAAGCAGGAAATTCCTCGCGGACGACGGCGACGCCTCCCTCGGGGACGGTGACCGAGCCGTTGACCGGTTTTCCGGTGAGGAGTTCGACCCCGTCGGCCGGGACCTCGGCGCCCCGGCCGGAGTGGTCGATCAGGAAGAGGTAGTCGGCGTCCGTGCCCCGCCGCCGCACCACCTCGACGCCGGCCGGAACCTCGCGCTCCGGGCCCACTCCGGCGTCCTGGCACACGCGCTGCAGGACGGTGGCCAGGGTGGTGGGGTCCGGGTGGGTGGCGAGGTACCAGGCGGTGCCGCTGCCGTACGAGTGGCGGGTGATGGCCGGGACGCCCGCCAGGGGGCCGTCCGCGTAGGTGGCGATGGCCTCCGCCCCGGTGAGCCGGAGGCGTTCGGTCCACAGGTCGGCGGTCGCGTCCTGCGGGACCTGGCCGGCCAGGCCGACCGACCGGCCGGGCAACAGGGGGAACAGTTCGTCGCTGTACACCCCGAGGATTTCTCGGAAGGCGCCCGGGTAACCGCCCAGCCGTACGTGGCAGTTCTCGTCCACCGCGCCGCTGTGGAAGCCGACGGCCAGGGTGCCGCCGCGCTCGGTGAACCCCGCCAGGTTGGCCGCTCCCGCGTCGTCGACCAAATACAGGCTGGGCGCGAGTACGAGCCGGTAGCGGTCGAGGTCGGGGGTGTCGGGACGTACGAAGTCGACGGCCACGCCGGCTCTCCACAGCGCGGCGTACCAGTGCCTCACCAGGTCCTGGAAGCGGAGTTCACCATGGGGTTGGCAGGGTTGTTCCATGGCCCAGCGGGCGTTCCAGTCCCAGACGATGGCGACCTCGGCGACGCCCGTGCTGCCCCTGACCTCCGCCAACGACCGCAGGTCCGCGCCCAGTTGGACCACGTCGCGCCAGATCTGGCTGTCGGTGCCGGCGTGCGGCAGCATCGCCGAGTGCCACTGCTCGGCGCCCGCCTTGGCGGCCCGCCACTGGAAGTAGGCGATGCCGTCGGCGCCGTGGGCGACGTGCGCGAGGGCGTTGCGGCGCATCTCGCCGGGCGTCTTGGCCCGGTTGACGGGCTGCCAGTTGATGGCTCCGGTGGAGTGTTCCATCAGCAACCAGGGCCGCCCGCCGGCCAGGGAGCGCGTCAGGTCGCCGCAGAGGGCGATGTCGATCTCCGACTCCGGGTCGGTGGCGAGCAGGTAGTGGTCGTTGGAGACGATGTCCAGCTCGGGGGCCCAGCGCCAGTAGTCCAGGGCGTCGAAGTTGTGCATCACCATGAAGTTGGTGGTGGCGGGCGTGTCCGGGGCGGCGCGGCGGAGTACGTCGCGCTCGGCGGTGAACAGTGACAGCAGTTCGTCCGAGCAGAAGCGGCGCCAGTCCAGCTGGTGGGTGGGATTGGGGTCGGCGCCGGTGACGCGGGGCGGGATGATCTCCTCCCAGTCGTAGTACCACTGGCTCCAGAAGGTGGTGCCCCAGGCGTGGTTGAGCGCGTTGAGGTCGTTGCCGTACTTCGCCTTCAGCCAGGTGCGGAAGGCGGCCGCGCTGGTGTCGCAGT
>NZ_JAQYWT010000337.1:0-126418 GCF_036322545.1 Streptomyces sp. SP18BB07 | reverse complement strand
GTGTGTTGGGGTTGTTGGGGGGTGTGGTTTGTTGGGTGGTTTGGGGGGGGGTTTTTTTGGTGGGGGGGGTGGGTGTTTTTTTTTTTTTTGGGGGTGGGGGGGGGGTGTGTTGGTCTGGGGGTGGGGTGTGTTTGTTTGTTTTGGGGGGGGGGGGGGGGGGGGTGTAGGGGGGGGGGGGGGGGGGGGGGGCGGGGGGGGGGGGGGGGCCACCCGGGGGGGGGGGGGGGGGGGGGGGGCAACCCGGGGGGGGGGGGGGGGGGGGGGGGGGGGGGGCGCTTCTCGCGCAGTTCCCCGCGCCCCTGAAAAGCAGGGGCTGCGCCCCGTTGCTTTTCAGGCCCGCAGCCCCGTTGCTTTTCAAGCCCGCGGGGCTGTGGTCTTTCAGGCCCGCAGGGGCCTGATGCTTTTAGGGGCGCGGGGAACTGCGCGACCAGCCCCCACGCACCCGCACCCGACAGCGGCGCTCAAACGGCCGTGGCGTCAGCCGCTACGCACCCGGCGGTGGTGGGACGTGCTGCGGCCGGCCCGACCCGCGCGTCAGCGTGTACCCCCCGATCCCCGCCAGCGCGGCCAGCGCCGCCCCCAGCGCCGTCCACACCCAGCGGTCGCTCCACCAGCCGGAGGCCCACCCGTCATCGGGTTCGAGGGAGGAGAGGACGGCCCCGGCCGAGGAGTCCTCCTCGTCCTCCTGCCCGGACGTGACGGCGATCCCCGGCACCAACGGCTGGGCCAGCGAGCCGTCGACCGCCGCCGAGCCGCCGATGTCCTTGGATTCGACCTCGACCTCCGCGCCGACCGGCAGTCCCAGATCGGCCGTGGCCAGCCGGGTCGTGGTCAGCCGGACGTAGTACGTGCCCGGCAGCGGGTCGTCGGCCCACTCCTCCGACCAGGCGCGGACCGTACGCAGGGTGCACGACAGCTCCACGGTGCCGGCCCCCGCCCCGGCGGTCCGCGTCTGCGCGCCGTACTGGCACGCCTGGCGGCGCCGCAGCCCGTCGTACACGTCGATCTGCCAGGTCGAGGAGGACGCGGCCCCCTCGGGCAGCTTCACGTTCGCCCGCACGGTCGGCCGCTGCCCCGCGTCGGCCGGGAACGACCAGTACAGGTAGTCACCGGTCGAGGCGCTCGCCGTCGCGGTCTGCCCCTGCTCGAACTCCGTGGCCGTACGGAAGGAGGTGCCCGCCTCGGTGGGCGCGTCACCGCCGTCCGAGGAGCTCGGGGAGGGCGTGGAGTCCGCGACGGCCGGGGAGACCGCCAGGCCCAGCGCCAGCAAAGCCCCACTCAACACGCGTGTGATCCGCATCAGTTGGTCCTCCAGACCGCGACCCGCCAGCGTGACAGCCAGCCCCACAGCACACCCGCCAGGAATCCGACGAGCACCAGCACACCGAGCAGCCACCAGCCACGGCCGAGGCCGAAGGAGGCCACGTCGGCGGCCTGGTCGGGACCGTCCACGACGTCGACGGTGATCTCCAGCGGCAGTCCGGGCGTGGTCTTCACACCGCTCGCGGGCGAGTAGGAGTGGGTCACCTGGAGGCAGACCGTCTCGGCGGTGTCCTCATCCTCCTCGTCCTCGGCCTCCGGCTTCGGGTGGCGCAGACCCGTGGAGATGACGTCGGTACGGCCCGTGCCGGCCGCCTCGCCGCGTACGATCTCGCGGTTCTTGGTGGTCACCGCGCGCAGCAGGACCCCGTAGTCCGGGTTGACGTCACGGTCCGCCGCGACGCTCACCGAGGCCCGCAGCTCCTGGCCCGGCTTCACGTCCACGCGGTACCAGCGCTCCTTGCCGAACTCCTCGCGGTCCGTGTAGAGACCGGACGTGAGCGTCGGCGCCTGCGCGCACGCCTCGGCGCCCTCCACGGCCTTCGGCACGACCACGGGGTCGGCGGCCCGGTCGACCAACTGGTTGACCCGGTCGGTGAGTTCGTCGCGGTGCTCGATCGAGGTGTACGTGCCACCGGTCGCCTCGGCGATACAGCTCAGCTGCAGCCGCATCTTGGCGTTCGGGACCAGGCCGAGCGTGTCGATGGTCAGGCCGATGCCCTTCGCCGCGATCTCGCGGGCCACCTCGCACGGGTCGAGCGGGGCGCAGGTGTCCTCGCCGTCGCTGATCAGCACGATCCGCTTGGTGCCCTCGCCGCCCTCCAGGTCGTCGGCGGCCTTCAGCAGCGCGGGGCCGATCGGGGTCCAGCCGGTCGGCGCGAGCGTCGCCACCGCCGTCTTCGCCTCGGTGCGGTCCAGCGGCCCCACCGGGTAGAGCTGCGCGGTGTCCTTGCAGCCCGTCTTCCGGTCGTCGCCCGGGTAGTTGGCGCCCAGCGTGCGGATGCCGAGCTGAACCTCCTCGGGCGTGGCGTCCAGTACCTCGTTGAACGCCTGCTTCGCCGCGGCCATGCGGGACTGGCCGTCGATGTCCTTCGCCCGCATCGAACCGCTCACGTCCAGCAGGAGGTTGACCTTGGGCGCGGTGGCCGTGGTCTCGTCGGCGACGGCCGTGGACGGGACCGCGATCCCGGCCGTCAGGGCGGCGAGCAGGGCGAACACCCCTGCTGCCAGCCGTTGTCTTGTGATCATCGGCGGATCCTATTGATCCGGAGGGCCACGCTTCAAAACGAGACCCGCTGTTGACGGGCCGTTCACCGGACGGCCAGGGCGGCCCGGTCCCTCCACCGGACGGACCAGAGCGGCCCAGGCCCCTCGGACGACACCGCTCACCGCAGCGGGCTCGGCACCTCCGCCCAGATGTCGCCGGGCCGCTCCGGCGAAAGGCGCATCAGCGTCAACGCCTTCGTCGGTACCGGCCCCTCCAGCAACGTGCCCAGATCGGGGGTGCGCGGCAGATCCCGTACGGCGGTGGCGAGCGCCTCGCGCAGGACGGGCGTCGAACCGGCCGTGGCACCGAGCGTGCCCGTGATCAGGGCGCCGAACAGCTTGCGACGCAGGGTGCGTTCGTCGTCCGTGATGATGCGGCCGGACATCGCCGGGGCCGCGATGCCGTGCCGGGCGAGGCGCGCCGGGCTGACCCGGATGTCCGCGAGGTCGCGGTAGACGAGGCGGCGGGGGGCACCCGACGGGGACAGGACCACCAGGAGGTTCTGACCGTGCGCCTCCAGGGCCACGCCCAGATCGAGCAGTCGGAGGGAGACCGTGAGTGCGAGACGGGTGAAGTCCGCCAGCCAGGCCGGTGACCGCGGCAGCTCGGTCGTCGCCAACGCCGCCACCGGCAGAACCCGTTCACCGGCCGCCGTGTCCGCGTACGTGTCCGGTGACTCGCGCAGCACCGCGGCGAGATCCGGCGAACCGGCGGTGACCGCGCCGAGCGTACGGGTCACGTGCAGCAGGCCGTCGGTACGGGCCGCGACCTCCGCCATGAAGTCCGACACGATCGCCGAGGTCTCGATCGAGTAGACGGAGATGTCCCGCACCGAGGAGGTCAGCCGGGCGCTCAGCGCCGTCTTGACGTGCGGCCCGCCGTCCGCGAGGGCGAGAGTGCGCAGGGACATCAGCGGATGCGACTCGATCACCTCCCCCAAGGGGCACTTGAGCACATGGGCCGCCTGCCACGGATGCACCGGCACCAGCACCCGCCCCCCGTCCCGCAGTGCCTTCGGCCACTCCCCGACGACCAGCGCGTCCTCGACGGGCGCCAGCCCCAGCCGTACCACCTGCCGGTGCTCCGGCCCGTAGGCGAGCTGGTCGACCGCCGAGAAGCCGGGCCGGGAGCGGCAGTTGGGGTGGAAGGGATGTCCGTCGACGATGGCCTGCTCCCACTCCCAGCCCGCCCGCGCGGAGGCGTCCTCCAAAGGGGTGCCGGGCGGGGCCTGGTTGGCGCGAGACAGTGCCAAGGAGGCCACGCTGTGGTCGAGTTCGGCGGCGAACGCGGCGCTGTGCGGAACGGCCAGGGCGGTCATCAGCCGCGCCGGGCGACGATGGGACCGCTCGTCGAACCACACCTCCTCGACCTGCGCGGTGGTGCCGTACGGATCGACGGCCGGGCCGTGCAGCCGGCGGCCGTCGGCGAGGTGGAGCGTGACCCCGTCCCCTCCGGCCGCGTCCCGCCGCACCACCCACGGCAGCGGTTCGTGGACGAGGCCCCGCCACAGCCGCGACAGCACAGCCGCCCGGGCGCCGGGCAGCGCGGCCGTGTACGGCAGCGTCAGATCAGGGCGCACGGCGCCCAACTCGGCGCCGAGCGCAGCCTCTGCGTCGGAGCCGGGGTCGGGGTCGGCATCGGCGTCGGCGTCGGTCAAGGGGTGACGGGCCACGGAGGGGCTCCTCGGGTGCGGGGCGGGTGCGGGGCAGGGGGGGGTGCAGGTGCGGAGGCGCTGTCGGGCGGGTACGGGTGACGGCAGGGATGTCGGTGCGAACGTCGGCGTACGACCACTGCCCGTCCGCCTCCGCCGTGACGCATGACGGCATCGCGGCGGGACGCCTCATGGCTGCTTCGCGACGAGTCGTGAGGGGCAGACATACTGATCACGAGTGCACCGTAAGGAACGAATGGACCCCGTGGACGCCAACCCGCCCCGCGGCAGCATCGGCGCCGCCGCCGACGCCCACGCCGCCGCCCCGCTGCTCAACTGTCTTCTGCGGGAAGCGGGAGAGCCGGTCGAGTCGCCGGACGCGGAGGGGGACGGGGTGCACCGCCTCAAGGGCAGCGGCCGCCTCCTTCGGGTGCGCGGCACCCGCCGTCCCGCCCATCCCGACGTGCGCACGGCGGGCGTCTGGCACGCCCTCACCCACACCGACCTCGTCAAACTCGTCGCCGAGGAACTGCGCGCCCTCACCGGCCTGGCCAACTCCGAACTGCCCGCCGAGATGCTGGACAGCCGCGAGGCCGTGGCCGCCCTCCTCGCCGAGCGCGCCCACACGCCGGTGCCCGAGGACCCGTACCGGCGCTCCGAGCAGTCACTGATCACCGGCCATCCGTACCACCCCGCCCCCAAGGCCCGCGGCGGCGGCCCGGTCGCTGCCTGGCTGCCGTACGCGCCGGAGGCGTACGTCCGGTTCCCGCTGGTCCTTCTCGGGGTCCGCGAGGACACGGTGGTCGAGGAGGGCGACACCACCGCCCTCGACTCGCTGGGCTCGGCCCCGCCCGGCTATCGCCTCCTCCCGGCCCACCCCTGGCAACTCGACCTGCTGCAAGGCGAGTTGACCGAGGCGTTCGCGGACGGCCGCCTCGTACGGCTGGGCCGGACGGAGGGCACGGTGTGGCCGACGGCGGCGATCCGCACGGTGTACGTCCCCGAGGACGCGCGCGCGGCCGCGACCGAAGGCGAGCCGGTGACCGGAGGCGCCCCCACCCCCGACCTCTTCCTGAAGTTCAGCCTCGACGTGCGGATCACCAACGACATCCGTCGGCTGTGGCGGCACGACCTGCTCAAGCTGCGCCGCACCGACCGGGCGGTCACGGAGGCCTTCGCCGGGTCATCGGGTGCCTGGCTGAGCGACCGCGGCTACCGCACCGCCGCCTTCGCCTTCGAGGAGCTGGCGGTCCTGGTGCGGGACGGTCTGGGCGGCCATGTGCCGCCCGGCGCGACCCCCTTCCTCGCCGCCGCCCTCACCGAGAGCGCCGAGGCATTCCCGGGCAACCCGACGGCCCACGCCACTGACCCCGAGGCCTGGTGGGAGGCGTATCTGCGCGCGGTCGTCCCCCCGGCCCTCGCCGCGTTCCACGACCACGGCGTGGTGCTGGAGGCCCACCTGCAGAACACCGTCGTCGCCTGCGACGCCGCGGGCACCCCCGTCCGGGCGGTCTACCGCGACGCCGAGGGCGTCAAGCTCCTGCCGGACGTCACGCGCGCGGCCGGCTGGGAACGGCTGGTCTACTGCCTGTTCGTCAACAACCTCCTGGAGATCGCGGCGGCCCTGACCGAACACCACCCGACGGTCGACCCCTGGCCCGCCGTCCGACGAGAGCTGGAGCGCCACGCGGACGTACCGGAGGTCACCGACCTGCTCGGCTCACCCACGCTGCCGGGCAAGACGAATCTGCTGCTCAGATGGACCGGAGCGGACGGCGCCGCCGCCCGCTACCTGCCACTGCCCAACCCGTTCCGGCGGACGGGGGACACGACAGGCCGGTCGTCGTCCTGACCATCCGACACACCGGTCGTCCTCCTGACCAGCCGACACGAACCGTGGCGCCCGGCCGGTGCCCCACCACCCCTCGGCCGTCATGGCACCCGCGCGAGCCGCGGTTCCATGGCGCGTGCCCGGTCGTCGCCGTACGTCTGCTCGACGCGGGTGATCAGGTCCGACGGGCTGAGCTTGTAGTCCTGGGTGCCGACGGACTCCAGCGCGGTGGTGGCCAGGGCGCAGCCGAGCCGGGCCGCCTGCTCCTGCGGCCAGTCCCATGCCGTACCGGCGAGGAACCCGGCCCGGAAGGCGTCTCCCGCGCCGGTGGGGTCGGCGACGTCCGCCGTGGGCACGGCCGGGATCCGCAGCACGGGACCTCCTGACCGGGCCAGCGCCACCCCGGCCTCGCCCAGGGTGGTGATCCAGGTGCCGATCCGCCCCATGACCTGCTCCCGCGTCCATCCGGTGCGTTCCAGAAGCAGAGCGGCCTCGTACTCGTTGGTGAACAACCACCGTGCCCCGTCCACGAGTCGGCGTACCTGGTCGCGGTCGAGGCGCGCGAGTTGCTGGGAGGGATCCGCGGCCACGGGGATGCCGAGCCGGTGGGCCGTGGCGGTGTGCCGCAGCATGGCCGCGGGCTCATCGGCGCCGACCAGGACGAGCGGGGGCGCACCGGTGCGTTCCGCGACCGCCGCCAGGTCGATCCTCTGTGCCTCGGCCATGGCGCCCGCGTAGAAGGTGGCGATCTGGTTCAGGTCCTCGTCGGTGGTGCACACGAAGCGGGCGGTGTGCAGACTCTCGCTGACCCGGACCTCGGAGGTGTCGACGCCGTGGGCGCGCAGCCAGGCGCCGTACTCGGCGAAGTCGACGCCCGCGGCGCCGATCAGGATCGGTTCGAGACCGAGCAGTCCGAGCCCGAAGGCGATGTTGGCGCCCACCCCTCCTCTGCGCACATCGAGCCGGTCGGCGAGGAACGAGAGGGAGACCCGCTCCAACCGCTCCTTGATCAGCTGTTCGGTGAAGCGTCCGGGAAAGACCAGCAGATGGTCGGTCGCGATCGATCCGCTCACGGCGATACGCATGGACAGCGCTCCTTGGTCCTGAGGAGGGGCGGGGGGACGCCCGGGGCGGCCGGTCGGGTTCAGTCCGCGGCCGCGGCCCTGCGCAGGGCGTCGGCGCGATCGGTGCGCTCCCAGGTGAAGTCCGGCAGCTCACGACCGAAGTGGCCGTAGGCCGCGGTCTGTCCGTAGATCGGGCGCAGGAGATCGAGATCGCGGATGATGGCGGCCGGGCGGAGGTCGAAGACCTCGGAGATGGCGCTCTCGATCCGCTCGACGGCGACCGCGTTGGTGCCGAAGGTCTCGACGAACAGGCCCACCGGTTCGGCCCTGCCGATGGCGTACGCCACCTGGATCTCGCACCGTCGGGCCAGGCCGGCGGCGACGACGTTCTTGGCCACCCAGCGCATCGCGTACGCCGCCGAACGGTCCACCTTGGACGGGTCCTTGCCCGAGAACGCGCCGCCGCCGTGCCGGGCGTAACCGCCGTAGGTGTCGATGATGATCTTCCGTCCGGTCAGTCCGGCGTCTCCCATCGGGCCGCCGATCTCGAAGCGGCCCGTGGGGTTGACCAGCAGCCGGTAACCCTCGGTGTCCAACTTGATCCCGTCGTCGGCGAGTCGGGCGAGAACGGGCTCGACGACCTCGGCGCGGATGTCGGGGGCGAGCAGGCTGTCCAGGTCGATGTCGCTCGCGTGCTGGGAGGAGACGACGACCGTGTCCAGGCGTATGGGCCGACTGCCCAGGTACTCGATGGTGACCTGGGTCTTGCCGTCGGGGCGCAGATAGGGAACGGTACCGTCCTTGCGGACCTCCGTCAGCCGGCGCGAGAGCCGGTGGGCCAGCTCGATCGGCAACGGCATCAGGGAGGGCGTCTCGGCCGTCGCGTAGCCGAACATCAGACCCTGGTCGCCCGCGCCCTGCTGGTCGAGCCCGTCGCCCGGGCCGCTCGCGGCGGCGTCGCCCGAACTGCCGTCGTACGCCTGGTCGACGCCCTGCGCGATGTCGGGGGACTGCGCGCCGATCGACACGGACACTCCGCAGGAGGCGCCGTCGAAACCCTTGGCCGAGGAGTCGTAACCGATGGCGAGGATCTTCTCGCGGACCAGGGAGGCGATGTCGACATAGGCGGTGGTCGTCACCTCGCCCGCGATGTGCACCTGACCGGTGGTGATCAGGGTTTCGACCGCGACGCGCGACGCGGGGTCGGCACGCAGCAGTGCGTCGAGGATGGTGTCGCTGATCTGGTCGGCGATCTTGTCGGGGTGACCCTCGGTGACGGATTCGGAGGTGAACAGGCTGCGCGACATGACACTCCAGTGCGGACGTGGTGGATTCGGGTCGACACGCACGCGGTCCCCGCGGCCGGAGCCGGGGGGACGGGGCAGGTCACCGCCGGCGGTCACGCGTACTTCCCGCCGGACCGGTCCTGCGGAAGACCCAGTAGTCGGCGCCTTCCTCGGCGATGTAGCGGGCGTTGCTCAGCTTGAACTCCAGGGAGGCCAGGGCGGCGACCGCCCCGGACCGGGCGAAGTCCTCGAAACCCGTCTCGGTCGCGTAGCTGCCGCGCGTGGAAACCGCGATCAGGCCGCCGGGCAGGGCGTACTCGATCAGGGTGAGCAGCGCCGGGGGGCGCACATGGCCGAGGGTGAACACACCGCTGCTGACCACGATGCCGTACCGGTCCGGATGGTCGTCGCGCGGGGGCGCCGCGAGGTCCACGCCGCCGAGGACCTTCCGGTACGCCTGGGTCTTGAAGGCCTCGGCGGCCATGTTCTCCGAGAGGTCGACGCCGTCGATCACGTAGTCGCCGAGGGTGCGCAGGACACTGCCGACGAGGCCCGTGCCGCAACCGGCGTCGAGGACGGTCGGGTCCGGTGTCACGTAGGACGAGGCCAGCAGGTGCACGAGGTTGGCCGCTATGCGGGGCGCCACCCATTTCTGGTCCGCCAGGTCCACGTCGTACCGCGACGCCCAGCCCTCGTAGTAGTCCTTCAGCCCCGGGGCATCGTCGAAGAACACGTGGGACTGCTTGATGTTCGCGAAGGAGTTGCTCATGGAAATTCCTTCCTGTCGGTTGGATCGGCGATCGTGACGGATCTTCATGGCGCTCTTCAGGTCACCGCGGTCACGTCGGACGCGTCCGGCTTCCGATCGGGGCCGGGGCTTTTTCCTCGCGATCGGGAGTTCCGCACGTCGAACACCAGATAGACGGCGATTCCGGCAACGATGAACAGGGAGCCGCCGATCTCCGTCCAGGTGGGCATGCGCTGTTCCGCCGGGAGACTAAGGATCGCGCCGAAAATCGTCTCCGTGGCGAGCAACGGGCCGACCAGGGGCACCGGAATTCCCTGCGCCGCCTTGACCCAGATGTAGGTGCCCCACCAGGAACCGAGAATCCCGAGAAAGACGCACCAGGCGATGATTTTGAACAGGGGATAGGGGGAGAAGGTCTCCTCAGGGGTGGTGGCAATGGCGAAGGGCAGCAGCACCATGGAGGCACCGCCCGCTCCCATGGCCACCAGCGCCGCCCATATCTTGGGGTCCGGCTTGGTCTGCCAGGTGCGCTGCGACTGGGCGTTGCGGACGACGAAGTAGGACCAGGTGAGCATCGCCATGACGGCCAGCAGAATGCCGAGGAGGGAGTCGTGCGCGCGGCCCGGGTTACCGCCGTCGAGATAGTCCACGGCGCTCAGGAGTGTGAGGCCGACGAGGATGAGGAGGACGGGAGCGATCAACTCGCTCCACGACATGCGCTTTTCCGCGAAGTTGCCGGCCACCGCGATGGTGATCGGTGAGGACCCCACGATGACCGCCGTGATGAAACCGCTGCCCATGGTGGCGGAGTACGAGACGCAGATGTAGAAGACGAAGTACCCCACGAAGCCGATGTACAGGCCGAAGAGGATCCTGCGCGTCGGCATCAGCTTGAGCAGGTGCCGGCCTCGGCACAGGACGTACAGGCCGCACAGGCCGAACAGGGAGTACCGGCCGGTGACCAGGAGCAGTTCGCTGGCGGGCTTGACGGCGGCCGGGGCGGGGAAGGCGAACGCCCACAGCAGGGCCGCCGTCAGTGCCGCCGCCACGTTCTTCTGTGTACTCCCCATCACGGAGTCGCTTCCAGCGCGGGACGACAGTCGGCGAAACCGTTCCGCGTCAGCCAGTCCGGGTTGTAGATCTTGGAGATGTATTTGCTGCCGTTGTCCGGCAGTACGGTGACGACCGTGGCCGCCCCCGTCAGCGACCGGGCCACCCGCACGGCCCCCCACACATTGGCCCCCGATGTGCCGCCGCAGACCAGACCCTCGCGTTCGGCCAGATGGCGACAGGTGGCGAAGGCATCGGCGTCGGTGAACTGAAGCACGTCGTCGACCACCGAGAAGTCCATGCACTTCGCCAGATGATCCTCGCCGGCGCCCTCGACGAAGTACGGTGCGATCTGGGCAGGGTCGACGACGCCTTCGTGGAAATAGCGGTGGTAGATGGAACCCACCGGATCGAGCAGGACGGACGTCACGGACGGTTTCTTCGATTTGAGGAACCGCGCTGTTCCGGAGATCGTGCCGCCCGTGCTCCCCGATGCGACGAACGCCGTCACCGAGGGTCCGAGCGCCTCCCAGATCTCAGGGCCAGTCGACCGGAAATGCGCTTCGGCGTTGAGCGGGTTGTCGTACTGGTCGAGCATGAACGAGCCCGGTGTCTCCGCGTGGATGCGCCTCGCGCGCGTCACATAGTGGTCGGCCGAACCCGCCGGGGCCGAGGTCGGACAGATGATCACCTCGGCGCCCATGGCACGCAGCGCGTCCCGCTTCTCCTCGCTCACCTTGTCCGGCATGGTCAGGATCGCGCGGTAGCCACGTGTCGCGGCCATCATCGCGATCGCCGCACCTGTGTTTCCGGAAGTGTTCTCCACGATGGTCGCGCCGGGCCGGAGCAGACCACGGCGTTCGGCGTCATCGAGGATGTAGCGGACGATCCGGTCCTTGATGCTGCCCCCCGGATTCATGAACTCGGCCTTGGCGAATATCCGAACACCGGCCGGAACGTCGAATGTCTTCAGCTCGACGAGGGGCGTCCTGCCGATGAACGACTGGACATTCATGCCGACTCCTTACTGCATACGGAAAAGAGTGGGGGAGAGCCGGTACGGCGTGGGTGCCGTGGAGACCGGGCCGGTTCCCGCCCGTTCAGAGGGCGGAGTCCGGAATCTTCACCGAGTCGAGAATCGCGACCGTGTGGCCGACCCTTTCGCCCTTCTCGACCATGGCCAGGGCGTCCAGCGCCGACATCTCGAACGGCGCCAACTCCTTCTCCAGTCGCAGGGCCCGCGCGCCGGCCGCCGCGGGCGACAGGCCGTCGAATGCCTCCTGCAGGACGCTCACCGGGTAGAAGTGGAACGGCCCCAGCCCTTCCCGCTCCCACTGGGCGTATCCGCCGACCACCTCGGTCGGTTCGGACTGGACCTTCCAGGTGTAGGTCAGGATGCTGCCGTTGTATCCGGCGGCTCCGGAGAGCGCCAGGATCTCGGACAGCGGAATGCGCGCACCGATCGACGACAGCACGCGCCCGCCGACCCGAAGGAGGGGATGCGCCTGTTGGAGAGCCAGATAGTGCAGCGTCACGAGATTCTTCTCCGCGAAGCCGGGGATTTCCTCGCTGCGTTCGCTGATGAAGGTCGAACTCGTCTGGCCGTCGGCCAGATCCTCGCCGCCCGCCACGGGAATGTTGGGGAGGTTCTCGTAGATCACGTCGATCTCCGAGAGCTTGCCGGACAGCGGAGCCAGGAGATCGCCCGCGGATCCGATCAGTTCGACATCCTCGGTCAGGAGATTGCTGTGAATGTTCTCCCGCGCGTGGGCGAGAACATCCTCGTGGAGGTCGGTGAAACCGACCGTGCTCGACTGCAGGATTTCCACGGCCGCCAGGGCGTCGAGACCCGCCCCCGTCCCGATCGTGCAGAACCGCGGGGCGAGTACGCCCATGTGAGCCAGCGTCTTGAACGCCGGCACGGCGACGCTCGCCACCCAGTCGGCGCGCGGAGATTCCGGCTTCGGGAGATAGGAACGGTCCGAAAGCCGGAGCCCTATGGACGACCTGATCCTTTTCGTCTCACTCAACTGGAAGAACTCGCCGGGTGAGACGACCAGTTCGGCGTGGTCGACATGTGTACCCATCTCGGTCTCCTTAGAGGTGGCGACAGACGCCCGGAGTTCCGGGCCGACGGCGACTTCACTATCGCCAAGGCGTGCAAAGGCGCACAAGGGATGCCCTGTTGCCTGTCACCAGGCAACGGTGGCAGGCGGCTCGCGGCGCCCTGCCGGGGCAGACGGCCACCAGGAGCGATCGGGTCGCGCGGCGAAGGAGCTTTCCGGTCACGTCGGGAGTGACTCGTTGACACTGCAACGACGGCCTCCCTAGCATGTAGCTATACCGGTTGGTATACGTCACCATCTCTCCCCCCACGAAGGAGATGCGCACGTGTTGCTCCAACCGTCCGGCGTAGGGACGGAACCGCAGGCCCGTACGGGAGAAGGCAATCCGTGAAACCCTTGTACATCCGCGAGGACGCCGAGTCGCAGCGCCGACACCTCTCGGCGGTAGGCCGCTGTCTGGGGCGGCGTGGCCGGCTGCCGGGGACGTTCGGCAGCGTCTCGGTTCGATCGGGCGAAGCGGTCCTGATCACCGCCGGAGGCCTGGACAAGAGGGTGATGACCCCTCAGGACGTCGTGATGGTGGACCCGTTCGACGGGCTGCCGCTGACCGGGGAGTTCGAGTGGCCCCCGGAGGAGACCGCGCTGCACCTCGCCCTGTACCGACGACTGCCCGACTGCGGAGCAGTGATCCACGCGCAGGCGCCCGGCCGACCGGACGGCAGTCGACCCGACGCCGGGCTGCCGGTCCTGCCCGTCGCCACGGACCCGCTCGATGTGTCACGCCTCGTCGAGGACGTGACCGCCGCGCTCGCTCCCTCGGCCTCGGCCGCCGGTACCCCTCCCGCTCTGCTCTTCCGAGGGAACGGCCTGGTCACCTGGGGCCGTGACACCGACGAAGCGTTGGGCCGGCTGGAGAGTGCCGACCCGCTCAGCCACCCGCTCCGGGCCGACGCGGTCGTCGACGGAGCCACCGCGGCCAGGGCGGACGCCCGGTGACACTGCTGCAGATCATGCCGGACGACGCCCCGGAGACGGTCCGGGTGCGGACCGCCGACCTGGACGTCATCCACCGGGAACTGCTCAGGATCGGTGTGCGCCTCGTCCGGTGGCATGCCGCCCGTCGCCTGCCGGCCGGCGCCGACGACGCCACGGTCATGAAGGCGTACCGGAGCCACATCGACCATCTGCGCGCGGAGGGCGGCTACCGGGTCGTCGACATCGTCCGCCTGATGTGCCCCCCGACCGATACGGGCGAGCACCGGCAGGCGTGTCCGGCGCGGGAGCGGTTCTCACGGGAGCACGTCCACGACGACGATCTGGTGCGCTTCGTCGCCGCGGGAACGGCCTGCTTCTCCCTCCATGTCGTGGGCCAGGTGTACGCGGTGTTGTGCACGGCGGGAGATCTGTTGTCCGTACCCGGCCGCACACCCCACTGGTTCGACGCCGGTGCCCGCCCGAGCTGTACCGCGATCCGTTTCCTCCAGCGGGCCGACCAGGGTGCGCCCCGCTTCCTGCCGGACGGTGTCGCTCTCCGTTTCCCGACCCACGACGATCTGCTGGCGACACCGGGCCACTGACCGGTCGCCTCGCGTAGACAAGCGCGGCCCATGCCGAACGGCGCGCAAGGCCGTCGCGGTGATCCCGCCTCGCGCCGGTGGCTTCAGACGAACCGTACGATTCTGGGGGCTAGACAGTGGTAAGCGAATCAGCTCAGGCCTCATCCCCAACTCGGCCTGGTCCGGCGAGAACCGGCTCTCCCGCGGGAGGACCGGTGACGTTCGGGCAGTTGCTGCGGACGCACCGCACGAGACGCGGACTCTCCCTCACGCAACTCGCCGCACGGATGCACTTCAATCCCGGCCACATCAGCAAGATCGAGACCGGCAAGCGGTCGCCGTCGGTGAGCTTCGCGAAGGCCTGCGACCGGGCACTGGACCTCGGGAGCACCTTCACCACCATCGCCGCCGCCCTGGAGGCGGTGACCCGTGAGCAGCAGGGCTGGGTCCGGCCCGCCCAACTGCCCACCGCCAAAAGGCACTTCGTGGGACGCCAGGACGACCTGCGACGGCTGGACGAACTCCTGCACGGACACGACCAGCCGCTCGCGGTACCCGTGGCGGTGATCAACGGCCCGCCCGGCGTGGGAAAGACCGCGCTAGCGGTGCAATGGGCACATCGAGTCGTCAACGACGGCCACTTCCCCGACGGGCAACTGTTCGTCAGCCTCGAAGGGCCCGAGCCGGACACCGCGGCCGCCCCCTTCGACGTGCTGGGGGATCTGCTGCGCGCCGTGGGAGTGCCTCCGGAGCGCATTCCGGTGGAGCTGGACCAGAGGGCCACCACCCTCCGGTCGTATCTGCACGGCCGGGAGATGCTTCTGATCCTGGACAACGCCGCGGACGCCCAGCAGATCTCCCCCCTGTTACCCGGATCTCCGGGCTGCGTCGTGGTGGTGACCAGCCGGTCGCGACTACCGGGATTGACGCCCCTGGTGGACGCGGTCTCGCTGCCTCTGCCCGAGCTGCGCCGACCGGAGGCCGCCATGCTGATCGGCGCGGTCATCGGCCAGGTGCGGGCCGCCGTCAACCCGGGCGCGGTGGACGCACTGGCGGAACTGTGCGGATGTCTTCCGCTGGCGCTGGTCCTGGCCGCCGAGCGGATCGTGAGCCATCAGCACCACAGCGCGGAAACCCTCGCCGCCGAACTCGTATCCCGACAGGCCAGGTTGAACCTCGCCGAGGGGGACGTGGTCCTCCGCGACGCGTTCGAGACGTCCTACAGGGCGCTCGACGAGCAGAGCGCTCGTGTCTTCCGGGGGCTCGGCCTGCTCCCCGGCCAGCTGATCGACGTGGACAGCACGGCGTCGATCGCGGGTGTCCCCCCGGAGGAGGCGTCCCTGTCGCTGTGCAATCTGGCCGCCGCGCACCTGGTCCAGCGGCATGACGAGCGCCACTACCGCATGCATGATCTGCTGCGGGCGTACGCGGCCGATCTGGCGAGGCGGCCGAGCCCCCGGGTCGCCACCACGCTCGTCGCATAGCACCTCGCCGGCGGTCGGGTCCGGGACGCCGGCCCCGACCGCCGACGAGGAACGTCAGCCGGCGGTCGAGCGGCAGGGGCCGGAGCGGTCAGCCGGGCAGCGACCCCGCGATGAGGACCTTGGCCACCTGCTCGGCACGGTCGACGGCCCGGTCCAGCGACCCCATGGAATCGGCGACGCAGGCACCCTCGTGCAGGATCAGGATCTGGGCGGCCAGCCCCGCGGGGTCCTCGGCACCCGCTGCCGAGGCCAGCCCCTCCAGGTAGGAGAGCAGCCAGGCCTTCTGGTCGTGCGCGACCTCCCGGCCCGCGTGACCCGCCGGCAGTTCCACGGACGCGTTGATGAAGGCGCAGCCCCGCAGGTTGCGCTCGCGCATCCATTCGCGCAGGGCGCCGAACGTGGCCAGCAGCTTCTCTTCCGGCGGGCCGTCATGACTGTTGACGTACGTCACCAGCGTGGAACGCCACAGGCCGTCACGGGCGCGCAGATAGGCGACGACAAGCTCCTCCTTCGAACCGAAGCGGTCGTAGAGGGTCTTCTTGGTGACGCCCGCTTCCTCCGCGATCGCCTCGACGCCGACGGCGCGGATCCCTTGGTCGTAGAAGAGCCGCGAGGCGGTCTGGAGGATCTTCACACCGGCCGGGGTGAGGTGCTGCGCGCCGGTGCGCCTGTTGTTTCGGCCCACGGTGTTGCTGTTGACAGTCACAGTTCAAAGCTACACCTGGCGGTATAGCTACAACAGGTGTGCGCAGGTGGGGAACCGCCCAAGGAACACCTTCGCTGTTGGGGAGACAGTAACCATACAGGTCGGTATACTCAACCGGAGAGGACTTTCATCTCCCGCTCGGCGATCGAGACTGCTTGGAGAGCCGCGATGAGGATGTTGCTTCACCATGTGTGGAACCTCCTGCGAGACGTCGCGTACGGCGTCCATGCCGGACATGCCATCAGGCACGGAGTGCCGGTGCCGGTACGCAAACCCCCGGGCTGACGACGGCTCGCGGACTCCTCGCCGGTGATCACCCCCCGGTTACTATGCTCTGCGTGCCGGTCCAGACCCACCGGATCCTCTTCGGGGCTGAGAAGGTGGCCTGAGAAACATGCTGAGAGAAGTCCGAGCGACCCGCTACGTCGAACCCCTCCGGGCCGGCGGCTCCGTTCCCGGCGTCGTCGAGGCCGACGACCTGGGCATGTACGTCGTGAAGTTCACGGGCTCCGCGCAGGGCCGCAAGGCGTTGGTCGCAGAGGTGATCGTCGGGGAGCTGGCGCGGGCGCTCGGGCTGCGGTTCCCGGAGCTGGTCCTCGCGCACTTCGACCCGGCGATCGCCGGGAGCGAGCCGCACCAGGAGGTGCGGGAACTGCACGCCGCGAGCGCCGGTCTCAACCTCGGCATGGACTATCTGCCGGGCGCCGCGGACTTCACCCCGGACGTCGCGAAGGAGTTCCGCGTCGACCCGCTCGAAGCCGGGCGGATCATCTGGCTCGACGCTCTCACCGTCAACGTCGACCGCACCGTGCACAGTTCGAACCTCATGATCTGGCCCACCTTCGGCATCGCGCCCCCGCGCCTGTGGCTGATCGACCACGGCGCGGCCCTCGTCTTCCACCACCGATGGGACGCCTCGGACCCCACGAAGGCGTACGACTTCCGCCACCACGCCCTCGGCCACTACGCCCCCGACGTGCGCGCGGCCGACGCCGAACTCGCGCCGAAGGTGACCGAGGAGCTGCTGCGGCGGATCCTCGCGGAGGTCCCGGACGGCTGGCTGCCCGTCGAGGACGGCTTCGCCTCACCCGAGGAGGTCCGCGACGCCTATGTGCGCTACCTCCACGCGCGCGTGCGCGCCTCCGCCGCCTGGCTCCCCACCGACTTCCCCACCCGGGAGGAACTCGCCGCCGAGGAGGCCCTGCGCGCGGCGAGGACACAGCGAGGCCGCCCGGACTGGCTGAAGCGGGTCCCCGACCTGCACGGCAAACCGGCGGCGGAACAGGATTGGTCGGTGCACCTGGGATGACGCGGACACAGCGAGTCGAGATCGAGTACTGCACCCAGTGCCGCTGGCTGCCCCGAGCCGCGTGGCTGGCGCAGGAGCTGCTGACGACCTTCGAGACCGAACTGACCGAGCTGTCCCTCAGGCCCGGCACGGGCGGTGTCTTCGTCGTGCGGGTGGGCGACGAGGTCGTGTGGGACCGCCGCGACCAGGGCTTCCCGGAGCCCACCGCGGTCAAGCAGGCCGTACGCGACCGAGTGGCCCCGGGAAAATCCCTGGGCCACTCGGACAGGATCGGCGGGTCCTGATCAGCCCCGCAGCTGCTCGTACGCCGGCAGCGTCAGGAAGTCGACGTAGTCCTCGTCGAGGGAGACCTCCAGCAGGAGGTCGTGGGCCTGCTGCCAGTGACCGGCGGCGAACGCCTCCTCGCCCAACTCGGCCCGCAGGTTGGCGAGTTCCTCGGCGGCGACCTCGCGGGCCAGCTCCGGCGTCGCCTTCACGGTGGTGCCGTCGTGCCCGAACTCGACGCCCGCGTTGATCCACTGCCAGATCTGGGAGCGGGAGATCTCGGCGGTGGCCGCGTCCTCCATCAGGTTGAAGATGGCGACGGCGCCGAGGCCGCGCAGCCAGGCCTCAATGTAACGGATGCCGACCTGGACGGCGTTGACGAGTCCGGCGTACGTCGGCCTGGCGTCGAGGGAGTCGACGGCGATCAGGTCGGCGGCCTTGACGTCGACGTCCTCGCGGAGGCGGTCCTTCTGGTTCGGCTTGTCGCCGAGGACGGCGTCGAAGGAGGCCATGGCGATCGGGACGAGGTCGGGGTGGGCCACCCAGGAGCCGTCGAAGCCGTCGTTCGCCTCGCGGTCCTTGTCGGCCTTGACCTTCTCGAACGCGACCTTGTTGACCTCCTCGTCGCGCCGCGACGGGATGAACGCGGCCATGCCGCCGATCGCGTGCGCGCCGCGCTTGTGGCAGGTGCGGACGAGGAGTTCGGTGTACGCCCGCATGAACGGGGCCGTCATCGTGACCGCGTTGCGGTCCGGGAGGACGAACTTGGCGCCCCCGTCACGGAAGTTCTTCACGATGGAGAAGAGGTAGTCCCAGCGGCCCGCGTTCAACCCCGAGGCGTGGTCGCGGAGTTCGTAGAGGATCTCCTCCATCTCGTAAGCAGCCGTGATCGTCTCGATCAGGACGGTCGCGCGGACGGTGCCCTGCGGGATGCCGACGTGGTCCTGGGCGAAGACGAACACCTCGTTCCAGAGGCGGGCCTCCAGGTGCGACTCCGTCTTCGGGAGGTAGAAGTACGGGCCCTTGCCGAGGTCCAGCAGCCGCTGGGCGTTGTGGAAGAAGTACAGGCCGAAGTCGACGAGCGCGCCGGGCACCGCGTGGCCGTCGGCGTCCACCAGGTGGCGCTCGTCGAGGTGCCAGCCGCGCGGGCGCATGACGACCGTCGCCAGCTCCTCGTTCGGGCGCAGCGCGTAGGACTTGCCGGTGCGCTCGTCGGTGAAGTCGATGTTCCGCCGGTAGGCGTCGGCCATGTTCACCTGGCCGAGAACCACGTTCTCCCAGGTGGGCGCGGAGGCGTCCTCGAAGTCCGCGAGCCAGATCCGCGCGCCCGAGTTCAGCGCGTTGATCGTCATCTTGCGGTCGGTGGGGCCGGTGATCTCGACCCGGCGGTCGTCCAGGGCGGCCGGGGCGGGGGCCACCTTCCAGGAGTCGTCGGCGCGGATCGCGGCGGTCTCCGGGAGGAAGTCGAGCGTGGAGGTGCGGGCGATCTCGGCGCGCCGCTCCGCGCGGCGGGCCAGCAGCTCGTCCCGCCGGGGAGTGAACCGGCGGTGCAGCTCGGCCACGAAGGCGAGTGCGGCGGGGGTGAGGACCTCGTCCTGGCGGGGCAGGGGCTCGGCGTCGACGATGGCCAGCGGGGACGGCGCTGGTGCGGACATGAGCTGTCACTTCCTTCAGCGGGCGTGGCACCGGGTGTCAGTCGACCCGGGTCGGGCTGTGGGCGCCCCCGGCTGAGGGGAACGCTTCTGAACAGTGGATAGTAGTTTCCTCATGGTGGAAGTTCAATGTTTTGTTGATGTCGAGATTCTTCGGGTCGAGGCAGCGTGGCGCTGAGTGTCACCCCGTTCACTCAAGGTGGACGAGGTCGGCCTCGGTGTCGATGTCGTACGGCCGGGCCACGTCCCCGCACTCGACGAGCGTGAGCGTGTCACCGTGCGCCTTCAGGTAGGCGCGCGCGCCCCGGTCGCCGGTGGCGGTCGCGGCGATGCCGGGCCAGTGGTCGGCGCCGAAGAGCACGGGATGCCCCCGCACGCCGTCGTACGCGGCCGCCACGAGCGATCCGCTCGAACCGTGCGCGGCGAGGACGCGGGCCACCGCCCGCGGCCCGATGCCCGGCTGGTCCACCAGCGAGACCAGGGCGGCGCCCGCGCCCGTCCCCGTCAGCGACTCCAGTCCGGCCCGCAGTGACGAGCCCATGCCCTCGGCCCAGTCGGGGTTGTCGACCAGGACGCAGCCGGCCAGTTCGGCACGGGCGCGGACGGTCGCGGACTCGGCGCCGAGGACCACATGGATCCGGGCGCAGCCGCCCGCCCGCAGCACGCCGACCGCGTGTTCCACCAGGGGGCGGCCGCGGTGGGTGAGCAGGGCCTTGGGGCGGCCGCCGAGGCGCCGCCCGCCGCCGGCCGCCAGCAGCAGTCCGACGACCTCGCTCTCGGGGGTCGGGTGGGCCGTGTCCTGGGCCCCGTTCCGGGACTGGTGGTGCGTCATGTCCCCCTGCATACCCGACCGGGCGGAGGTGTCCCGTGAAGCCCCACGGACCGGGTGCCGTCTTTGCGATGCCCGGGGACTGAATTTCGGTCCCCGTGGTGGCGCTCGCCACACCGATTGGCGTTTACTGGCCCGCGCCACCCCTGGTGCCCGACCGACGCCATGGGGTGGACGGTCGTGCTCGGGTGTGCGGCCACGACTCGTGCACGAGGGCGTGGGCGAGGGGGGAGAGGGCTGTGTTGCGGAGCTTGGGGCAGAGGCCAGTGACCGGCAGTGACAGGGATCCGAGAGTGGCGGAGCTGAGCTCGGCCGTGTCCCGGCTGCGTCGTGAACTGGCCGCGCATCCCGCGGAGTTCCCCGACCGGGGCATCGCGGAGGACGAGCTGGCGGCGCTCGCGGCGATGGCGGTCACCGGAATGCCGGAGGTGCCGCGACTGAGGCGGTCACTGTTGCTGATCGCGGGTTCGATCGGGTCGGTGAGTGCGCTGGCGAAGGGGTTGGCGGACGTCCGTACGGCGGTGGAGCTGTTCGGGGAACCGCCTCGCCGCTGACCGTCCGGTGGGGGCTGGTCGCGCAGTTCCCCGCGCCCCTGAAAAAGCGGGGCTGCGCCCCTGCTTTTTCGGCCCGAAAGTCCGTAGGCCTTTCAGGGGCGCGGGGAACTGCGCGAGAAGCCCCACCCACCCGCACCCGACGACGCGCCCCGCGGTAGCCCGCCCCCGACGACGCGCCCCGCGGTAGCCCGCCCCCGACGACGCGCCCCTCAGCCCCCCGCCCCCGAGTTCGCCAGGGCCTCCGACAGTTCCGCGGCCACCTGCTGCAGCACCGGCACGATCCGCTCGGTCGCCGCCTCGGTGACGCGCCCGGCCGGGCCGGAGATCGAAATGGCCGCGGTGGTGGGGGAGTTCGGGACGGAGACGGCGAGGCAGCGGACGCCGATCTCCTGCTCGTTGTCGTCGACGGCGTAGCCGAGGCGCCGGACGTCCTCCAGGGCGCTCAGGAAGCCCTCGGGTGTGGTGATCGTCTTGTCCGTGGCGGCCGGCATGCCCGTACGGGCCAGCAGCGCGCGCACCTCGTCGGCCGGGAAGCCCGCGAGGAGCGCCTTGCCGACGCCCGTGGAGTGGGGGAGCACCCGCCGGCCCACCTCGGTGAACATCCGCATCGAGTGCTTGGACGGCACCTGGGCGACGTAGACGATCTCGTCGCCGTCCAGCAGTGCCATGTTCGCCGTCTCCCCGGTCTCCTCGACAAGTCGCGCGAGGTAGGGGCGCGCCCAGGTGCCGAGCAGCCGGGAGGCGGACTCACCGAGGCGGATCAGGCGCGGGCCGAGGGCGTACCGCCGGTTGGACTGCTGGCGTACGTAGCCGCAGACGACCAGCGTCCGCATCAGCCGGTGGATGGTCGGCAGGGGCAGCCCGCTGCTCGCGGACAACTCGCTGAGGCCCACCTCGCCGCCCGCGTCCGCCATCCGCTCCAACAGATCGAAGGCGCGCTCGAGGGACTGGACACCACCGGAGGACGACTTGACGGAGTCGGTCGGGTGGGCGCTGGCGCTGGACGTCGGCACAGGCGCGGTCCTTTCGGGATGGCGGGCGAGGTCGCAGCCTACCGGGCAGTTCGTTGACTACTCGCTCGTACGTCATTAATTTCTGCTCAGTGGAATTATAATTCCGTCTTGTGAAAACATCCAGTGTGGGTGCGCTGGAGGCAGAGTGGAGGGGTGCCCTTGACGGGGGCGGGGGCGGGGTGAAAACTCCTTCAACAGAAAGTTGAATTCCGTTACGTGGAAGTAAACCCGCGCTCGGAAGTGAAGAGCGGTACGGCGAGAGGGGTCCCGGTGTCCGAGGCTGAACTGGTGTTGCGCTCGACGCGCGTCATCACCCCCGACGGATCGCGCCCCGCCGCGGTCGCCGTCGCCGACGGCAGGATCACGGCCGTCCTCCCGTACGACGTCGACCTGCCGTCCGGCGCGCGTCTGGAGGACCTCGGCGACGACGTCCTGCTGCCCGGTCTCGTCGACACCCACGTCCACGTGAACGACCCCGGGCGCACCCACTGGGAGGGCTTCTGGACGGCCACGCGCGCGGCGGCCGCCGGCGGCATCACCACCCTCGTCGACATGCCCCTCAACTCCCTCCCGCCGACCACCACCGTCGACCACCTCCGTATCAAGCGCGAGGTCGCCGCCGACAAGGCCCACATCGACGTCGGCTTCTGGGGCGGCGCCCTGCCCGACAACGTCAAGGACCTGCGGCCGCTGCACGACAGCGGGGTCTTCGGCTTCAAGGCGTTCCTGTCGCCGTCCGGCGTGGACGAGTTCCCGCACCTCGACCAGGACGGGCTCGCCCGCTCCCTGGCCGAGATCGCGGGCTTCGGCGGACTGCTGATCGTGCACGCCGAGGACCCGCACCACCTCGACGCGGCGCCGCAGCAGGGCGGCCCCCGGTACGCCGACTTCCTCGCCTCCCGCCCCCGGGACGCCGAGGACACTGCCATCGCGGCCCTCGTCGCCCAGGCCCGGCGGCTCGACGCACGCGTCCACGTGCTCCACCTCTCCTCCAGCGACGCGCTCCCGCTGATCGCCGAGGCCAAGCGGGAGGGCGTACGGATCACCGTGGAGACCTGCCCGCACTACCTCACTCTCACCGCCGAGGAAGTCCCGGACGGGGCCAGCGAGTTCAAGTGCTGCCCGCCCATCCGGGAGTCCGCCAACCAGGACCTCCTGTGGGGGGCCCTCGCGGACGGCACGATCGACTGTGTGGTCACCGACCACTCCCCGTCGACCGCCGACCTCAAGACCGACGACTTCGCCACCGCCTGGGGCGGCATCTCCGGCCTGCAGCTGAGCCTCGCGGCGGTCTGGACGGAGGCTCGCAGGCGCGGTCACGGCCTGGAGGACGTGGTCCGCTGGATGTCCACCCGCACGGCCGCCCTCGTCGGGCTGGACCAGAAGGGGGCCATCGAGCCGGGCCGCGACGCCGACTTCGCCGTCCTCGCCCCCGACGAGACCTTCACCGTCGACCCGGCCGCCCTCCAGCACCGCAACCGCGTCACCGCGTACGCCGGGAAGACCCTGTACGGCGTGGTCAGGTCGACCTGGCTGCGCGGCCAACGCATCGTCGCGGACGGCGAGTTCACCGAACCGAAGGGACAACTCCTCACCCGCACCCCCTGATCCACCCCGCGCCCGCGCGGCGGACGACCACCGAAAGGCAGACCTGATCATCGTGACGGCGCAGCACCACACCCCGCCCGCGGGTTTCACCGGCGACGCGAACCCCTACGTCGGCGGCGACCCGTACGCGGACTACCGCACCGCCGACTTCCCCTTCACCCAGTACGCCGACCTCGCCGACCGCAGGCTCGGCGCCGGTGTGATCGCCGCCAACGACGAGTTCTTCGCCCACCGGGAGAACCTGCTGGTGCCCGAGCGCGCCGAGTTCGACCCCGAGCACTTCGGGCACAAGGGCAAGGTCATGGACGGCTGGGAGACGCGCCGCCGGCGGGGAGCCTCGGTCGAGCACCCCTGGCCGACGGCCGACGACCACGACTGGGCGTTGATCCGCCTCGGCGCGCCGGGGGTGATCCGGGGGATCGTCGTCGACACGGCCCACTTCCGCGGCAACTACCCGCAGGCGGTGTCCGTCGAGGGCGCCTGCGTGGCCGGTTCCCCGTCCCCGGAGGAACTGCTCGCCGACGACGTGAAGTGGACGACCCTGGTCCCGCGCACCCCCGTCGGCGGTCACGCCGCCAACGGCTTCACGGTCTCCGTCGAGCAGCGCTTCACCCACCTCCGGCTGAACCAGCACCCCGACGGCGGGATCGCCCGCCTCCGGGTGCACGGCGAGGTCGTGCCGGACCCGGCCTGGCTGGCCGCCCTCGGCACCTTCGACGTGGTCGCCCTGGAGAACGGCGGCCGGGCCGAGGACGCCTCCAACCTCTTCTACTCGCCCGCCACCAACACCATCCAGCCCGGCCGCGCCCGGGTGATGCACGAGTGCTGGGAGACACGGCGCCGCCGCGACCGGGGCAACGACTGGATCCGCTACCGTCTCGCCGCCCAGTCCGAGATCCGCGCCCTGGAGATCGACACGGCCTACCTCAAGGGCAACGCGGCCGGCTGGGCCACGGTCTCGGTGAAGGACGGAGAGGACGGTGAGTGGACGGAGATCCTCCCCCGCACCCGCCTCCAGCCCGACACCAACCACCGCTTCGTCCTCCCGGCCCCGGCCCGGGCCACCCACGCCCGCGTCGACATCTACCCCGACGGCGGCATCTCCCGCCTCCGCCTCTTCGGCTCCCTGACGGAACAGGGCAGCACCCACCTGTCGACCCGCCACCAGGAACTGGGCGGCTAGGCAGGGCCCTTGAGGGGGCGCGGAGAACATCACGCCGGGCCCCTACGGCGCCGACCGGACCGCCGCGTCGCCCCGATGCGCCGTCTCGACGTGTTGTCCCTCATGCGTTGCCCCGATGTGCCGTCCGCCGATGAGTTGCGGCCCCCGGCGCGGTCTGCCCTGATGACAGGAGACCCGCATCGAAAGCAGGTACCGCCATGGGCAAGCTCACCCTCACCTCCTTCGTCACCCTCGACGGCGTCCACCAGGCCCCCGGCGGCCCCGACGAGGACCGCCGCGACGGTTTCGAGCACGGCGGCTGGAGCGTCCCGTACGGGGACGAGGACTTCGGACGGTTCATCGACGGTGTCTTCGGCCGCGTCGGCGCCTTCCTGCTGGGCCGCAGGACGTACGAGATCTTCGCCGCCCACTGGCCGAAGGTCACCGACCCGGGCGACCCGGTCGCGGCGAAGCTCAACTCCCTGCCGAAGTACCTGGTTTCGCACACCGTGACCCACCCGGAGTGGTCCGGCACGACCGTGCTCTCCGGTGACCTCGCCAAGGAGGTCACCGCCCTCAAGGAGGCCACCGACGGCGAGGTCCAGGTCCACGGCAGCGGGCACCTCGCCCAGTCGCTGCTCGCCCTCGACCTGGTCGACACCGTGCACCTGCTGACGTTCCCCGTCGTCCTCGGCACCGGCCGCCGCCTGTTCGCCGAGGGGGCCCTGCCGACCGCGTTCCGCCACGCCGGAGGCAGCATCACGAGCACCGGCGTCTCGATCCAGAGCTACGACCGGGTGGGGCGTCCCGCATACGGCTCGTACGCGCTCCCGGAGAACGCCTGACCTGCGGCGGACCTGCCCGCGGTCGACGCTGTGAAGACCTCGGGCAGCCCCGTCGGTTCCGGTTAACTCCCGGAAAACTTACCGGACGTGCCGGGAAAATCATGGAACTTGTCATTGACATGTCACTGTCTACGCGCGTCATCATGAGGCCATGAGATTCCCCCCACGAGCATCACGCATCGGAGCGGCGGCCGCCCTCCTGTCCGCCCTCCTCGTCGGCGGCACCGTCACCGCCACCCCGGCGGCCGCGGCGGTCGGCAGCATCTGCTACAGCGACCTGCCGTCGCAGGCGTACACCACGCTCAACCTGATCGCGCGCGGCGGCCCCTACCCGTACGCGCAGGACGGCAGCGTCTTCCAGAACCGGGAGCGCATCCTGCCGTCGCGGTCCACCGGCTACTACCACGAGTACACGGTGAAGACCCCGGGCTCCTCCACCCGCGGCGCTCGCCGCATCGTCACCGGCCAGCAGAACGAGGAGGACTACTACACCGCCGACCACTACGCGTCCTTCGACCTGGTCGACTACGACTGCTGACCAGGTCAGGCCGGGCACACCCGCTCGGCCGTCCGTCCTCCCCCCACCGGACGGACAGCCGGGCGGGTGCCGGTCACCTGGACGCCACCAGGACACTCACCCGGACACTCACCCGGACCTACGGCTCTCCGCCGCTGCGAACAGGGCGATCGCCAGGACGATCAGCGCGATGCTCACATAGATCTCGTACCCGTCCAGGGTGCTCCACCGCTGAGTCACCCCCCACCTCAGCTTGCCGGTGAGTTCGTACACCAGGCCGCCGGTGCCCTGCAGCAGGGCGATGAACCCGAGAAACTCCAACAACTGCTTCATGTCCAGGATCCTCGCCCCGCGGTCCCCCCACCTTCATCGGCCGCGGGGCGAGGATCCCGCGCCACGAGTACCGGTCCGTGGCGCGGCGGGCAGCCGAAGGTCGACGACGCCACGACTTTGGTCGCGATCACCTCCGCAGGGGAGGTGGCCGAGGCCGGCTGTGCATAGATTTGTCGACCGTGAGTGCTGACGAGCCGGTACCCGAGCCCCCGACCTTCCCGGGGCGGAGCTGGCTGTTGCCGTCG
Source organism: Streptomyces sp. SP18BB07 (assembly GCF_036322545.1). Lineage (NCBI taxonomy): Bacteria > Bacillati > Actinomycetota > Actinomycetes > Kitasatosporales > Streptomycetaceae > Streptomyces > Streptomyces sp. SP18BB07. The sequence continues at coordinate 100,058 of NZ_JAQYWT010000337.1, read as the reverse complement.
GCCCTCCTCGACTCCGACGACGCCCCCGGCGACGGCCGCCCGGCCCGGCCGCCCAAGCGCACCGCACGGGACTGGGCCGTCGACTTCACCTGCTTCCTGCTGGCCGTGTTCATCGGTCTCCTGGGCGCGGACACCGTCAGGAAAGAGACCGACCTGCCGCAGGCCTTCGCCGTGTTCGACCAGGTGCTGGGCGCGCTCGCCTGCGGCGCCGTCTGGCTGCGCAGACGCCGGCCGGTCGGCCTCGCCGTGGCGATGGTCCCGGTCTGTTTCGTGTCGAACACCGCGGGCGGCGCCGGTCTGGTCGCGTTGTTCACCCTCACCGTGCACCGGCCCTTCCGGTACGTGGCCTGGATCGGCGGCGTGTCCCTCCTGCTGACCCCGCTGTTCTTCTGGCTGCGCCCCGACCCCGACGTCGACTACCCGTGGGCGGTCTTCGCCGCCGTGCTCCTCACCGCCGCGATCGTCGGCTGGGGCATGTTCGTGCGCTCCAAACGGCAGCTCATGCTGAGCTTCCGGGACCGCGCCCGACGTGCCGAGACCGAGGCGGCACTCCGGGCCGAACAGGCGCAACGGCTCGCCCGGGAGGCCATCGCGCGCGAGATGCACGACGTCCTGGCACACCGTTTGACCCTGCTGAGCGTGCACGCGGGCGCGCTGGAGTTCCGGCCCGACGCGCCACGGGCCGAGATCGTCCGCGCGGCGGGCGTCATCCGGGAGAGCGCCCACGAGGCGCTGCAGGACCTGCGGGAGATCATCGGGGTGCTCCGCGCGGGCGAACCCGAGGACGCGGGGCGCCCCCAGCCGACGCTGGCCGCCCTCGACACCCTCGTCTCGGAGTGCCGTGAGGCCGGGACCAAGGTCGTCCTCGACCAGCACGTCACCGACCGCGCCGCCGTCCCCACCTCCGTCGGCCGCACCGCCTACCGCATCGTCCAGGAGTGCCTGACCAACGCCCGCAAGCACGCCCCCGGCGCCGAGGTCACCGTCACCGTCACGGGCGCCCCGGGCGACGGACTCACCGTCCTCGTACGCAACCCCGCGCCCCCGGGAGAGGTCCCGCCGGTGCCCGGCTCCGGCCAGGGCCTCATCGGCCTCACCGAACGCGCCACACTGGCCGGGGGTCGCCTGGACCACGGCCCCGAGGAGAGCGGCGGCTTCACGGTGCGGGCCTGGCTGCCCTGGGACTGACCCCGGGCACCGCCTTCGACCGCAGGACCCTGTCGACCACCCCGGGCACCGCCTTCGCACGGAACACCCTTATCGGGGTGCGCCACGCCATCTCGTCCCCCATGATGGCCAGTTGAGGAACGCCCGGTGCGTCTGTGGAGGGGACAGCGGAGTGAGTTTCGGGGGACGCGATCCATACCAGCCACCCTGGCCACCACCGGCCGGAGGCCCGTACCCGCCGCCTCACCCGCACCTCCCGCCCTATCCTCCGCATGGTCCGCCGTATCCCCCTTACGGCCCGCCGCCCACCCTCGTGCGGCGGCTGCGGGAGGACGAGTGGCCGCCGCTCGGGGAGTTCCTCAAGGGGCTCCGCCTGCACGGCTGCCTCTGGGCGCTGGCGGCGATGTGCGCGTGGCCGGTGGTGGTCGGTCTGCTGGTGGGCTACCCACTCGCCCGCTCGGCCCGCCGGCCCGCCCGGCGCATCTTTCCCTCCCGCTCCCGTCACCGTGCCCCGGACGACGACGTGACGCGGGTGCAGCGCAGACGCGCCTGGACGGCCACCCTCATGTCACTGCTGATCCTCGCCGTGTACGGCAAGCCCGAGGACGTCGACCAGGCGCAGCAGCAGTTCATGATGCGGCTGACCGTCAGCCCCTGGCTGCTGCTCCTGAGCGCGCCCGTGGTCGTCGCGGCCCTGTTCCGCTGGTCATCGCCCGGCGCGCGCCGGGCCATGCGCGCCCCGCTGCGCACCGCCGGGAAATCCGCCCTGTGGTACGTCGGCGCCTTCACGGCGGTCCCGCTCCTCGGCGGGGCGATCTACTACGCGCGCACCCGCCTGGAGCAGGACATGAACCTGTGGGCGCCCCTCGCACTCCTCGTCCCGCTGCTCTGGGTGCTGCTCTTCATCGTCTTCGCCACCGGACCCGCCGTCCGCAGCGCCTTCAACACCGCCGATGTGCACCCCGCGCTCCCCGCGCTGCTCACCGGCGCCCTGGTGTGGGAGTTCTCCGCCATCAACCTGGCCGTCGGCGGACTGCCGCCGGGTCCGCCCCTGGTCCAGCTCGCCGCTCTCGTCGGCGGCCCGGCCTCGGTCACGGCCGTCGCGTGGTGGGAGATCCACCGGCTGCGCGTCCGCCACGGCGTACGACTGCGCGCCTGACGGACGGACGTCTCGGCCCTGGCCCCGGTCAGGCCGTGCGCGGCACCACGCGCTGCCCCACCGACCCGTACACCCACGCCGACGCCTCGTCGATGAAGTCCCCGGGGAAGCCCAGGCGGAAGTCGGTGGTCTCCTCCAGCCGGGCCAGGATCTCCTCCGGGAGGACCAGCCGGGCGGCGCCCAGATTGTCCATCAGCTGTTCGACGCGGCGGGCACCCAGCACGGGGTGCACGGCGGGGGAGTGGGCCATCGTCCAGGCGATGGCCACCTGGGCCGGGGTGGCGCCGAGTTTGTCCGCCGCGCCCTGCACCGCCTCCGCCACCGCGCGCTCGCGCGCGCCGACCGCCTCGGCCGACAGCCGGGTCGCGGTGCCCGGCGTCACCCCGCCCGGGCGGGTGTACTTGCCGGACAGCACACCGTTCTGCAGCGGGCTCCACGCCGCGACCGACATGCCGAACGCCTCCGCCATCGGCAGCAGCTCCCGCTCGATGTCCCGGTTGAGCAGGCTGTACGGCACCTGAAGCGCCGACAGCGGGGACCAACCCCGCCATTCGGCAAGGGTGTTGGCGCGCGCCACCACCCATGCCGGGGCGTCCGAGATGCCGACGTACAGCACCTTCCCGGACCGTACGGCGTCGTCGAGGGCGCGCATCGTCTCCTCGACCGGGGTGTTGCGGTCCCAGATGTGCACCCAGTAGAGGTCGATGTAGTCCGTCCCGAGGCGCCGCAGGCTCGTCTCCAGGGAGAGCGCGAGGTTCTTGCGGTGGTTGCCCGCGGCGTTGGGGTCGGTGCCGTCACGGGAGACGGTGTACTTGGTGGACAGCACGAACCGGTCGCGCCGGCCCTTGAGCAGCTCGCCGACGATCCGCTCGCTCTCCCCGCCCCGGTAGTTGACCGCCGTGTCGATCACATTGCCGCCGGCCTCCGCGTACACGTCGAGGATCCGCGCGCACTCCTGCGGAGGCGCCCCCACCCCGCCCTGCTCCCCGAACGTCATGGCGCCCAGGAACAGCTCGGAGACCCGCAGCCCCGACCGGCCCAGGAGTCGGTAACGCACCCAAAACCTCCGTCAGTTGAATGCCGTACCGGCCGACAGTAACGGGTCCGAACGCGCCGACGCGGCGGTCGGGGCGAAGCGCCCTACGGTAGTGCTCCATGACCGACATCCGAACGGTGGGCCGATGACCGCGATCCGACTGCTCCTCGTCGACGACGACCCCCTCGTGCGTACCGGCCTCTCGCTCATGCTGGGCGGCGCCGACGACATCGAGATCGTCGGCGAGGGCGCCGACGGCCACGAAGTGGAGGCCCTCGTCGACCGTACGCGCCCCGATGTCGTCCTCATGGACATCCGGATGCCGACCGTCGACGGTCTCTCGGCCACCGAGCGGCTGCGCGCCCGCCCGGACGCGCCCGAGGTCGTCGTCCTCACCACCTTCCACGCCGACGACCAGGTCCTGCGCGCCCTACGGGCCGGCGCCGCCGGGTTCGTCCTCAAGGACACCGCGCCCGCCGAGATCGTCGACGCGGTACGGCGGGTCGCGGCCGGCGAGCCCGTGCTCTCGCCCGCCGTCACCCGCCAGCTCATGGCCCACGCCGCGGGCGGCGCCCCCGACACCCGCCGCACCACCGCCCGTTCCCGGGTCGCCGCCCTCAACGACCGGGAACGGGAGGTCGCCGTCGCCGTCGGCCGTGGCGCCTCCAACGCGGAGATCGCCGCCGAACTCTTCCTGAGCGTCGCCACCGTCAAGACCCACGTCTCCCGCGTCCTCGCCAAACTCGACCTCAACAACCGTGTGCAGATCGCCCTGTTGACCTACGACGCGGGGCTGCTGGAGGACGACGGGCACTCCTGAGCGACCACGGGCGTTGGACGGGTCGAGGGGGAGCCATGGGACATCAGCACGTGATCGATCTCGCGGAGTACGGACCGGGGTTCACCGAGAACCCCCATCCCGTCTACGCCGAACTGCGGGCGCGCGGCCCCGTCCACCGGGTCAGGCTCCCCGAGCCCGACGCGCACCACGAGGTCTGGCTGGTCGTCGGGTACGAGGAGGCCCGGGCGGCGCTCGCCGACCCCCGACTGTCGAAGGACGGCTCGAAGATCGGGGTGACCTTCCTCGACGAGGAGCTGATCGGCAAGTATCTGCTGGTCGCCGACCCGCCCCAGCACACCCGGCTGCGCGGACTGATCGCCCGGGAGTTCACCGGACGCCGGGTCGAGCGGCTGCGGCCGAGGATCCAGGAGATCACCGACGCCCTGCTGGACGAGATGGTGCCGCGGGGCCGCGCCGACCTGGTCGAGTCGTTCGCGTACCCGCTGCCCCTCACCGTCATCTGCGAACTGCTCGGCGTGCCCGAGATGGACCGGGCGGCCTTCCGCAAGCTGTCCACGGAGGCGGTGGCACCCACCAGCGGGGAGAGCGAGTACGCGGCCTTCGTCCAACTCGCCGCGTACCTGGAGGAGTTGGTCGAGGACAAGCGATGCTCGCCGCCCGCCGACGATCTGCTGAGCGCGCTGATCCGGACGACCGACGAGGACGGGGACCGCCTGTCACCCGGCGAGCTGCGCGGCATGGCCTTCATCCTCCTGATCGCCGGCCACGAGACCACGGTGAACCTCATCACCGGCGCCGTCCACGCGCTCCTCGCCCACCCCGGGCAACTCGCCGAGGTACGGGCCGACCTGAGCCTCGTGGACGCGGTCGTGGAGGAGACCCTGCGCTACGAGGGGCCGGTGGAGAACGCGACGTTCCGTTTCGCCGCCGAGCCGTTGGAGATAGGCGGGACTGTCGTCCCGGCGGGGGATTCGGTGCTGATCGGGCTGGCCGCCGCCGACCGTGACGGCGCCCGGTACGCCGGTCCCGACCGCTTCGACATCCACCGTGACACTCGGGGGCACCTCGCGTTCGGGCATGGCATCCACTTCTGTCTGGGTGCGGCTCTGGCGCGGCTGGAGGCCGGGGTCGCGCTTCGGGCCCTGCTGCGGCGGTGTCCGGACCTCGCGTCGGACGGTCCGCCGGGGGAGTGGCTGCCGGGGATGCTGATACGGGGGGTGCGGAGTCTGCCGCTGCGGTGGTGAGGCGTTTGCTCGCCCCCGCCGGACCCGCACCCGACGACGCACCCCCGGCCGTGTGCCTACTCCCGGCCGCCAGGGATCTCGCCCAGGTTGACCGGACGGTGCTCCCGCCGGGACAGCTCGCACGCCTCGGCCACCCGCAGGGCCTGCAGTGCCTCACGCCCGTCGCACGGGTTCGCCCGCTCACCGCGCACCACTTCCACGAACGCGGCGATCTCGGCCTCGTACGCGGCGGCGAACCGCTCCAGGAACCCGGTCCACGGCTTGTCCGCCGGCGGCGGCCCGCTCGGCTCCGTGGACGCGACCGGCGTACGGTCGTCCAGCCCGACCACCACCGTGTCCAGCTCCCCGGCCAGCTCCAGCCGCACGTCGTACCCGGCCCCGTTCACCCGCGCCGCCGTGGCCGTGACGAGCGTGCCGTCCTCTAGCGTCAGCACGGCGGCGGCCGTGTCGAGGTCGTGCGCCTCCCGGAACATCGGGTGCCCGACATCCGACCCGGTCGCGTAGACCGTGGCGACCTCGCGCCCCGTCACCCACCGCACGATGTCGAAGTCATGGATCAGGGTGTCCCGGTAGATCCCGCCGGACACCGGCAGATACTCCGGAGGCGGCGGCGTCTGGTCGGCCGTCAGCGCCCGTACGGTGTGCAGCCGACCGAGCCGGCCCGCCCGCACCGCCTCGCGCGCCGTGACATAGCCCGAGTCGAAACGCCGCTGGAATCCCATCTGCAGCACCGTCCCAGCCGCGTCGACCTCGGCCAGCGCGCTTAAGGTGCCCGGCAGGTCCACGGCGATGGGTTTCTCGCAGAAGACCGGCAGTCCCGAGCGTGCTGCCCGACCGATCAGTTCGCCGTGGGCCGACGTCGCGGCCGTTATCACCACGGCGTCCACCCCCCAGGTGAAGATCTCGTCCACGCCCGGCGCCACCGTCTCGCCGAGGCGATCCGCGAGGTCATGGGCCCGAGCCGTATCGACGTCAGTGATGATCAGAGAGCCGACATCACGGTGGCGGCTGAGGGTGGTCGCGTGAAACGTCCCGATGCGACCCGCCCCGATGAGTCCGATGCGCATGGGAAACAAAGTGGGGTCGTACCTGCCGCTCTGTCAATGGTTTGTCCGGACAACCGAACTACGCAACTTCCCGTCAACCAGCACCGGGGCTACGCTCGGCCCGTGCCGAAACCAGAAGTGGATCCGACCGTGTCGCTCCAGCTCAGCGTCGACCGCAGCAGCCCGGTCCCGCTCTACTTCCAGCTGTCCCAGCAGCTGGAGGCCGCGATCGAGCACGGCGAGTTGACCCCCGGCAGTCTGCTGGGCAACGAGATCGAGCTGGCCGCACGCCTCGGCCTGTCCCGCCCGACCGTCCGCCAGGCCATCCAGTCCCTGGTCGACAAGGGCCTGCTGGTACGCCGCCGAGGCGTGGGCACCCAGGTCGTCCACAGCCAGGTCAAACGCCCCCTGGAACTGAGCAGCCTCTACGACGACCTGGAGGCCGCGGGCCAGCGCCCGGCCACCCGCGTCCTGGTCAACACCACCGTCACGGCCTCCGCCGAGGTCGCCGCCGCCCTGGCCGTCGCCGAGGGCAGCGAAGTCCACCGCATCGAGCGACTCCGTCTGGCCCACGGCGAACCCATGGCCTACCTCTGCAACTACCTCCCCACCGACCTCCTCGACCTCGATTCCCCCCAGCTGGAGGCCACCGGTCTCTACCGCCTCATGCGCACCGCCGGCATCACCCTCCACAGCGCCCGCCAGACCATCGGCGCGAGATCGGCGACCCCGGACGAGGCCGACCGCCTCGGAGAACCGGAGAACGCGCCCTTGCTCACCATGCAGCGCACGACGTTCGACGACACGGGCCGAGCCGTCGAATACGGCACCCACATCTACCGGGCCTCCCGCTATTCGTTCGACTTCCAACTGCTGGTGAGGACGTAGGAGCTGTGAAAGCACGGGGCGCAGCCCCTGCTTTCACAGGGGCGCGGGGAACTGCGCGAGAAACCGCCACCGGCCCCGCACCCGAAAAACAACCCATGGCACCCCCCGCCCCCACGCCGCACCAAGCGGAGCGCTAAGGCAGAATCGGCCCGATGAGCACTTACCGCGACTTCACCCACCGCGGCTCCGCGCGGGCCACCGTCCTGCGGACCGTGGGAACGCGCGAGCGCCGCTCCCACCTGACGGCACCCCGCGTCCCCACCGTCGGCATCGACATCGGCGGCACGAAGGTGATGGCGGGCGTCGTGGACGCCGACGGCAACATCCTGGAGAAGCTCCGCACGGAGACCCCGGACAAGTCGAAGAGCCCCCAGGTCGTCGAGGACACCATCACGGAACTGGTCCTGGACCTCTCGGACCGGCACGATGTGCACGCCGTCGGCATCGGCGCCGCCGGCTGGGTGGACGCGGACCGCAACCGCGTGCTGTTCGCCCCCCACCTGTCCTGGCGCAACGAACCCCTGCGTGACCGCCTCGCCGGCCGCCTGGCCGTGCCGGTCCTGGTCGACAACGACGCCAACGCCGCCGCCTGGGCCGAGTGGCGTTTCGGCGCCGGCCGCGACGAGGACCACCTGGTCATGATCACGCTCGGTACCGGCATCGGCGGCGCGATCCTGGAGGACGGGCAGGTCAAGCGCGGCAAGTTCGGCGTCGCGGGCGAGTTCGGCCATATGCAGGTCGTGCCCGGCGGCCACCGCTGCCCGTGCGGCAACCGCGGCTGCTGGGAGCAGTACAGCTCCGGGAACGCCCTGGTCAGAGAGGCCCGCGAACTCGCGGCGGCCGACTCCCCGGTGGCGTACGGGATCATCGAGCACGTCAAGGGGAACATCGGCGACATCACCGGCCCGATGATCACCGAGCTGGCCCGCGAGGGCGACGCCATGTGCATCGAGCTGCTCCAGGACATCGGCCAGTGGCTCGGCGTCGGTATCGCCAACCTGGCCGCCGCCCTCGACCCGTCCTGCTTCGTCATCGGCGGCGGTGTCTCCGCCGCCGACGACCTGCTGATCGGCCCGGCCCGGGACGCCTTCCGCCGTCATCTCACCGGCCGCGGCTACCGCCCCGAGGCCCGGATCGCCCGCGCCCAGCTCGGGCCCGAGGCCGGCATGGTGGGCGCCGCCGACCTCGCCCGACTCGTCGCCCGCCGCTTCCGTCGCGCCAACCGGCGCAGAGTCGAGCGGTACGAGCGCTACGCGCGGTACGTGGAGGCCCGTCGCACCACCCAGGACTCCGCGTGAGCGGCTCGGTGCCCCACCAGGGCTCCTCTCCGGAGGAACCGGAACGGCCCGCCGAGGGCCGCCGCCACAAGATCCGCCGCCGGGCCCTCACCCTGGCGATCATCGTGGTGCTCATCGGCGTACCGGCCGGCTATCTGGTGATCTCCGCCAACCAGAGCCGCGACAGCGGCAAGGACAAGGAGAAGAAGTACTCGGCGACCGGCCTCACCGCCCACTGGCCCTCCCGGGTCCAGCAGCGCCTCTACCAGGTGCCGATCCCGCCGTACTCCAAGCACGTCGCGTACTACGAGACGAACAACTGGAAGACCAGCCGCCTCTACGTGCAGTTCTATACGAGCAACGAGGGCCTGGAGAGCTTCCTCAACCAGATCGGCGCCGGCACCGGTGACCTGGTCGAGGACAAGGCCGCGATCAACGCCCGCGACCGGGGCATCGTCGGCTGGGACTTCGCCGGCACCGGTCCCTGGTACGGCCTCGTCAACGACCAGAAGAACCCCGCGCCCACCCACGACATCGTCGTGAACCGGTCCAACCCGGACCATCCGATGGTGTACGTGGTGTCGCGAACCGTGCCCTGACCTGCTCGGACCTGCTCGGAAACCGCAGCGGGCGGGCTCCCCGCCCGCTCGCCGCGGCCCATTGTCAGACCCCGCCCGTAGAGTCGGAGGCAGCTGATCGAGTCGAAGGCGGCTGATCGGAGCCGGACCGGAGACGGCTCATCCGACGAGGGGCGGGAGGTGACCGGACGCATGCGGGACATGGCTGTCCCCGAGGCCGACACGGCCGCGGCCGCGCGTATGCCCGCGACCGGGCATACACCCGCGCCAGAGGGGACGTCCGCACCTGCCGGGACGTCCGCACCTGCCGGGACGTCTCTGTCCCCGCGCGCGTCCGTGCCTGCGGGGGCTTCCGTACACCCGCGCGCGTCCGTATCTCCGGGGGCGTCCGTGGCTGCGGGGCAGTCCGTCCCCGTCCGGCTGGCCGCTGTCTTCCTCCCCGCCCCGCTGCCCCGGCACAGCAGGTTCGCGTTCTGGGACCCGGCGGGCGGTGAGCCGCCACCGGGTGCCGCCGAGGACCTCATCGTCGTACGACCCCACGGCTCGGGCGCCCGCAGGGGCACCGTCCCCGCCCTGTCCCTGCCGGTCGGCGAGGCTCTTCCCCTGCTCACCCGCGCCCGCCGCGACCCCGCCGCCCACCCCGCCACGGCCTGCTGGGGCGCGGCCGCGCTGCACGCGCTGCGGCTGGTCGCCCGAGGGCGGCTGCTGCCCGGACTGACCGCCGAGGGGTACGACGCGTGGCGGGCGGGCCCCCTGGACCCGGACGACGTCGCCCACCTCAGGGCCGTCGCCGCGGCCCTGCCGTACGAGGGCCACGCCGTGCCACTGCCCGGCAAGGGACCGCTCCGGCTGCCCGAGCCGGAGGCCCTGATGCGGTCCTTCCTGGACGCGGTCGCCGACACGCTCCCGCGCGGCCCGGCCGCGCCGTACGTCTCCGGGAAACCCTTCGCGGCGCACACCGGACAGCGCCTGCCGCACGCGCGCGACTGGGCCGCCGAGGTCGCCGCCGGCATGGACGCGGGCGTACGTATCTCCCTGCGCCTGGACCTCTCGGCGTACGACCTCTTCGACGACGCCGAACGGGCCCCGCGGGCGGGCGCGGCCGTCGTCCAGGTGCACAGCCTCGCCGACCCCACCCTCGTCGTCGACGCGGCGGCCCTGTGGGCGGGCGACGCGGACGCGGCCTTCGGGCCCCGGGCCCGCGTGGACGCCGCCCTCGCCGTCCGCCGTGCCGCCCGAGTCTGGCCGCCCCTGGACCGTCTTGGCGAACAGGACGTCCCCGATGTCCTCGCCCTCTCCGAGGACGAACTGTCGGACCTGCTGGGCGTCGCCGCGACCAGGCTCGGCGCGGCGGGCGTCGCGGTGCACTGGCCCCGGGACCTGGCCCACGACCTCAGCGCCCGCGCCGAGGTGCGCCCCGCGCCCGGCTCCGCCACGGACGGCACCGGCTTCTTCGAGAGCGAGGAACTGCTGCGGTTCCGCTGGCAGTTGGCGCTCGGCGGCGACCCGCTCACCGAATCCGAGATGGACATCCTCGCCGAGGCCCACCGCCCGATCGTCCGCCTCCGCGACCAGTGGGTCCTCGTCGACCCGGCCCTCGTCCGCAAGGCCCGCAAACGCGAACTGGGCCTCCTCGACCCGGTGGACGCCCTGTCCGTGGCCCTCACCGGCCAGGCGGAGGTCGACGGCGAGGTGGTGGAGGCGGTGCCGGTCGGGGCACTGGCGGCTCTCCGCGACCGTCTGACGGCCGGCGTCGGCCCGGTCGAACCGCCGCCGGGCCTCGCGGCCACCCTCCGCGACTACCAACTCCGGGGCCTGGCCTGGCTGGACCTCATGACCTCCCTCGGTCTCGGCGGCTGCCTCGCCGACGACATGGGGCTCGGCAAGACGATCACCGTCATCGCCCTGCATCTGCGCCGGGCCCGTCCCGAACCCACGTTGGTCGTCTGCCCCGCCTCGCTGCTGGGCAACTGGCAGCGGGAGATCACCCGCTTCGCCCCCGGCGTCCCCGTCCGCCGCTTCCACGGCACCGACCGCTCCCTGGACGCCCTCGGCGGCGGTTTCGTCCTCACCACCTACGGCACCATGCGCTCGGCCGCCCCGCACCTGGTCGACCAGCACTGGGGCATGGTCGTCGCCGACGAGGCCCAGCACGTCAAGAACCCCTACTCGGCGACGGCTAAGGCCCTGCGCACGATCCCGACGCCCGCGCGCGTGGCGCTCACCGGCACCCCGGTCGAGAACAACCTCTCCGAGCTCTGGGCCCTCCTCGACTGGACGACCCCGGGACTCCTCGGCCCGCTCAAGTCCTTCCGGGCCCGGCACGCCCGCGCCGTGGAGAACGGCGAGGACCAGGAGGCGGTCACCCGTCTCGCCCGTCTGGTCCGGCCCTTCCTCCTGCGCCGCAAGAAGTCGGACCCGGGCATCGTGCCCGAGCTCCCGCCGAAGACCGAGACGGACCACCCCGTCCCCCTCACCCGCGAACAGGCCGCCCTGTACGAGGCCGTCGTCCGCGAGTCGATGCTCGCCATCGAGACGGCGGAGGGCATCGCCCGCCGGGGCCTCGTCCTGAAGCTCCTGGGGGCCCTGAAGCAGATCTGCGACCATCCGGCGCTGTATCTGAAGGAGGAGCCCGGCGCCGCCACCGGCGACCGCTTCGCCGCCCGCTCCGGCAAACTGGCCCTGCTGGACGAGCTGTTGGACACGCTGCTCGCCGAGGACGGCTCGGCGCTGGTCTTCACCCAGTACGTCGGCATGGCCCGGCTGATCACCGCCCACCTCGCCGCCCGCGCGGTCCCGGTCGAACTGCTCCACGGCGGTACGCCGGTCAAGGACCGCGAACACATGGTGGACCGTTTCCAGAGCGGGGCGACACCGGTCCTCGTCCTGTCCCTGAAAGCGGCGGGCACCGGCCTCAACCTCACCCGCGCGGGCCATGTCGTCCACTTCGACCGCTGGTGGAACCCGGCCGTGGAGGAGCAGGCCACCGACCGCGCCTACCGCATCGGCCAGACCCAGCCCGTCCAGGTCCACCGCCTCATCACCGAGGGCACCATCGAGGACCGCATCGCCGAGATGCTGGAATCCAAGCGCGCACTCTCCGACGCCATCCTCGGCTCGGGCGAGGCGGCTCTCACGGAGCTGACCGACCGGGAGCTGACGGACCTGGTGTCATTGCGGAGGTCGTCGTGAGCGGGGCAGACGTGAGCGGGGCGGAGGGGACACCCGAGGGTACGGAGGGCGCCCGCCCCGCCGACGCCGCCCGCCGCGCGTTGCGCGCCGCGCGGGATCCGGGGGCGGACGTGGAAGGACGTGTGCTTCCGGAAACCGGGCCCGGCACCGGCGCCGGTGCGGTGAAGCGTCGGCCGACCGGGGAGGCCGGGGGTGCGCGCCCGGGGGACGCGGCCCGGGAGGCGCTGCGGAGGGCGTCGGAGTCCAGGACGCCAACTCCTGACTCAGGGCGCCGAGTTGCGGGACCTGGCGAGAACTCGGCGAAACGGACACCTGCGGAAGCGCGAGCCGAAGAGGGCGGTACCGCGCCGGGCGACGAGAGCGAGGAGCAGGCGGAGGGGGCGAAGCGGGAGCAGAGCGCGGACCGGGAGACGAGTGGGAGACAGCGGGCGAGCGACCGCCGGGAGGGGAACGACCGGCAGGAGACGAGTGACCAGCGTGGGACACGTGACCAGCGTGGGACACGTGATCGGCGTGAGACAAGTGACCCGCGTGGGACGAGTGAGAGGCGCGCGCCCGGTGCCCGTCCCGGTGACATCGCCCGGGAGGCCCTGAGGGCCGCACGGGGCGCGGCCGAGCGCGCCCGCCTGGCGGCGGAGGAGGCTTCCGCCGAGCAAGTGGGCCGGGGGAGCGGCCGGGGCTCACGGCCGACCGTCGGTCCGCCCGATGGCCTGCGGGAGGCGCGGGGTGGGATCGGCGACGGGGCTGCGGCGCGGGACCGCGCGGGGCGTGACCCGGGAGCCTCTTCGGTGGGCCGGATGCCCGGAGCACCCCGCCGAGACCGCGTAGCTGCCGATCGCGCCCGCGCTGTGCGGGAACTGCTCGCCGACGCCTTCAAGATGCCCGCCGACGACGTCCAGGAGGCGGGCGGCGCGGAGACGACGGGCGCGGCGGGGGTCGTGGCCTGGGCACCGCATCACCGACCTGGCGTGACGGAGGGCGAACCGGCACGGACGACCACGTCCGGACTCGCGGCCGACGCCACGACGGACGGGGGCGTCACGGGAGCTGCGAGAGCCACGGACGGAGCGGCCACGTGGGCGAGCGACGGGGTGACCACGGGAGGAGCGTCCGGCGACGGGGCGGACGTCCCCCAGGCCGCCCCGCGTGTCCCCCAGACCATGGCCGCGCCCTCGCGGGACGGCGAACTGCGGCGCACCTTCCGCCCGTTCCCGCCGCGCGCCTCCGCCGGCGAGGCGTTCGCGGCGAGCTGGTGGGGCAACGCGTGGGTGGCGGCGCTGGAGGAGGGCGCGTTGGACGCGGCCCGGCTGGCGCGCGGGCGGGCGTACGCCGACAAGGGGCACGTCGACGCGATCACCGTGACGCCGGGGCTGGTGCTGGCGTACGTGCACGGCAGCAGGCCCCGACCGTACCGGGTGCAGCTCCGCCTGCGGACGCTGGACGACACCGAATGGGACCGCTTCCTGGACGCGGCGGCGGAACAACCGGCCCACATCGCCGCGCTGCTGGACAAGGAACTACCCCCCGGCCTGGCCGAACCCGGAGCCGGACCCGGACCCGCACCTGACCGGGGCCTGCGTCTCCTCCCCGGCGCCGGGGAGCTCGACCCCCGATGCAGTTGCCCCGACTTCGGGCACCCCTGCAAGCATGCGGCGGCGCTCTGCTACCAGACGGCGCGGCTGCTGGACGAGGACCCGTTCGTGCTGTTGCTGCTGCGGGGCCGGGGCGAGCGGGAGTTGCTCGACGCGTTGTCACGGCGGAACGCGGCCCGTGCGGCGCGCGCCGCGCAGGAGCAGGAACCCGCGCCGCTTCCGGGTGTGCGGGCCCGTGACGCCCTCGCCCCGCGCACCCTCCCGCCGTTGCCCGCCCCGCCACCCCCGCCCCCGCACCCGGAACAGCCGCCGGTCTACCCGGGCGCGCCCGGCGGCCCCGACCCGTTCGCGTTGGACCAACTGGCGACCGACGCGGCGGCCCGCGCACACGCGCTGCTCACCACGGGACGCGACCCGGTGGCCGAACTGACGCTGTGGCAGGACGCGGTACGGCTCGCCGCCGCCCGCCCCGGCTCCGGTCTCACCGCCACCACCCGCGCCCTCTACTCCTCGCTGGCCGCCGCCACCGGTCGTACCCCTGCCGACCTGGCCCGCGCGGTCGCCGCCTGGCGGCAGGGCGGTCTCGAAGGGCTGGCCGTCCTGGAGGAGCCCTGGGACCCGCCGGCCGGCCGCTTCGACCGCGCCCGCCCCCTGCTGCTGGCCGCGGACCTCCCGGCCTTCCGCCCCTGGCGCAACCACCTCACCCACCCCCACGGCCACCTCCAGCTCCGCCTCGGCCGCGACGGCCTCTGGTACGCGTACGAGTCCGAACCGGGCCACGACGACTGGTGGCCGAGAGGCACCCCGGACCTCGACCCGGTAGGCGCCCTGACCGGCCTGGGCACCCCGGACGACTGACAGGGCCGCCCCGCCCTGTGACGGCAGGCACCCCCGCCGAGAACACCGTCGCCTTCCGGCCTCGACGCGCATGAGGAGTCGTTCCTTTCAGCCAGTGACCGGGGCGGGGGCCGCTGCCTGATCGGTGCGGACAGCCTCCTCCGGCTGGTGGCGGCGGCGGAGCGTCAGCGTCAGGAGCGCCAGGGCCACGAGGAGCGGGATCAGGATGAAACCGTGCACGTGGATGCTGTGGGTGAACGCGTCACGTGCGGTCTCGGTCAGCGTGGCCCCCTGCGTGCCGGGCAGCCGCTGCGCGGCCTCCAGCGCACCCGCGAGCGTCTCGTGGGCGGATCCGGCGAGGTCGGACGGTATCCCCTTGGGCATGTGGTCGGTCATGTACCCGCCGTAGACGGCGGTGGCGACACTACCCAGGATCGCGATGCCCAGTGCGCCGCCGAGCTCCCGGCCCGTCTCGGATATGGCCGACGCGGCCCCGGCGCGCTCCGGCGGCGCGGCCCCCACGACCAAACCGGTACCCAGGGCCATGAACGGCGTCAGACCGGCGAACAGCAGGACCGACCCGGCCACCAGGACACCTGGACTCCGGTCCACCTGGGTGAGCATGACCGGCCCGAGGACGGCGAAGGCCGCTCCCGCGCTCATGAGCACCGCCGGATGGAACCGGGCGGCCAGACCGGACACCCACAGCGCCACGACGGTCCCGCTCACCGCGCTGGGCAGCTGCCACAGCCCCGCTTCCAAGGGGCTCAGATCCAGCACCAGTTGGAGGTACTGGGAGGTGAGCAGGCTTGTGCCGAAGAGCAGCACGCCGACCACCACCATGCCTCCGGCCGAGACCGCGAAGGAGGGGATGCGGAAGAGGCCCAGATCGAGCAGCGGCGAGGCGAGCCGTCGCTGGCGGCGCACGAACGCCGCGCCGATCACCAGTCCGACGGCGATGAAGCCCAGAGAGGACACCCCGAAACCGTCGACGGCCAGGCTCTTGATCCCGTACACGATCGCGAGCGGGGTCAACAGGGACATCGTCACACTGATCAGGTCCAGCCGACCGGAGTCACCGGAGCGGAACTCGGGCATGAGGAACGGGCCCGTGGCGAGCAGCAGTGCCATGGTCGGCACGGCGACCAGGAAGACCGCCCCCCACCAGAAGAAGTGGAGCAGTGTCCCGCCGACGAGGGGGCCGAGCGCCCCGCCGCCCATGAAGCTCATCATCCAGATCGTGATGGCGAGCGAGCGCTGTCCCGGATCCCGGAACATGTTCCGAATGACCGAGAGCGAGGACGGCGCCAGCGCGGCGGCGGCCACGCCCTGCACGGCGCGGGCGGCGATGAGCATGCCGGCGCTGGTGGAGTAGGCGGCGAACACCGAGGCGGCGGTGAAGGCCACGGCACCCGTCAGCAGGACCCGCCGGTGCCCGAGCCGGTCGCCCAAGGTGCCCATGGTGATCAGGGCGCCCGCGACCATGAACCCGTAGATGTCGGTGATCCACAGCAGTTGGCTCGCGCTGGGATCCAGATCCCTGCTGAGGGTCGGCAGCGCCAGGTACAGCACCGACATGTTCATCATGACCAGAACGGCCGGAACACTCAGCACGGCGAGGGCGATCCACTCACGGGCGCCGGCCCGCTCCGGTGGCTCGGGAGCCCGGGAACTCATCGGGTACCGCCGTTCCGTCCGCCGGGAACGAGCAGCGTCTTGCCGACGGTGAAGCGGTTCTCGATCGCCGCGTGGGCCGCGGCGGCCTCGGAGAGCGGGTAGGTCTGGCCCACGATCGGCCGCAGTTTTCTGTCCGCTGCGAGCTGCAGCGCCTCTCCGATCAGGACGTGGGCCTCGGCCGGGCTCGGCGCCGAGAACAGTCCGAGCACACGGATCGACCGCTCGTCCAACTGCCGCGCATCCAGGTCGGCGTCCGCGCCGCTGGCCATGCCGTACACGCTGATCCGGCCGCCCGGGCCCAGCGCTCCGGCGGCGTCGGTGCCGATCGCCCCACCGACACCGTCGAACACGACATCGAGCGCGCCGTCGGCCACGTGCCGGACCAGCTGGAGCCAGTCGGGCTCGGAGTAGTCCACGAAGACACCGCCCAGCGAGGTGATCAGTTCGGCCTTGTGGGCGCCGCGGGCCGCACCGATCACTCGCGCGCCCGCGGCCGCCGCCAGCTGGACGAGAAGACTGCCCACACCCCCGGCGGCCGCCTCGACCAGGACGCGCTCACCCGGTTTGATCTCCGCCTGCTTGAACAGCAGCAGCGCCGTGCGGCCGTCGGCCAGCAGTGCGACCGCGTCCTTGAGGTCCACGCCCGCGGGGACGGCCACCGTCTCCTCGGCCCGTGCCAGGGCGAGTTCGGCGTACCCGCCCTCTCCGCCGGTGGTGGTCACCACGACCGTGCCGGTCAGGGCGGGGTCCACATCGGGACCGACGGCGACGACACGGCCGCCCACGCCGTTGCCGGGCACCCGGGGCAACGGCGGCTTGCCGAAGGGGCCGTTGTCGGAACCGCCAGTGATACGGCGAAGCACCGACGGGATGCGGTAGCTGTCCAGCGGGGGGTCGCAAGCACGACTCCGTCGAGACCGCTGCGGTGATCGCTGGTTCAGCACAGCACCGCCGACCAGGCGCGAGCTCGTCAGTGCCAGGCCAGTCGCTCGCGTTCGGTGGCGTCCCCTCGGAGAGACAACCCACCGCTGACGCAGGCCCTCGGGCGGTCGGCGGGGGAGCCGTGATGGAGCGCCGACACGCCGGGGCGAACTGCTGGGGACGCCTCCTGAAGGCGACCTTGCGGGCAGCCGCGTAGGTGCTTTCTGCCCCGGCGGTCCGGGGTGCCGCTGACGACACCGCTCTTTCGAAACATCGCACCCGAGTGAAGCAATATCTGTTCCCGCGAGGTGAGAGTTTGACGGATCATGCAGGAAGAGTTTTTGCTGCAATGGGCGGAGTGGAATTAGGTAACGCCCGCAGACCGTTCCGGCGTGCTACTGTCGATCTCAGTTGCAGTTGTGGTTCCCAAAACTTCAAGTGCCCTCGGCCCGGCTTCTGTGGGTCGGGAGCACTTTTGTAAATCCGGTCATTTTCCGGGCGGGGCAATCATCGCGGCGACACGGTGTCCGTACGGTGCGGATTCCGATGTACTGCCCCAAAGGAGATATGACATGGCTGCTGGTACCGTGAAGTGGTTCAACGCGGAAAAGGGCTTCGGCTTCATCGAGCAGGACGGTGGCGGCGCGGACGTGTTCGCCCACTACTCGAACATTGCCGCGCAGGGCTTCCGTGAGCTGCTCGAAGGTCAGAAGGTCACCTTCGACATCGCGCAGGGCCAGAAGGGCCCGACGGCCGAGAACATCGTTCCCGCCTGACGCTCACGCACAATCCGTAGCTGGGGCCCGCATCCTTCGGGGTGCGGGCCCCAGCTGCACGCATCTCCCGCAGCGGTTTCACCCGCGGGACGACGTGGAGATCCACAGTTCCACCGCGCGCAGCTGCTCCTCCAGGATGCAGGAGCATCCTGGAGAGCTGCACAGCAGCCGACGCTCGGATCTCAAGTCCCCATCGCGTGACTAATTCGAGCATCTGCGCTCCCGGATATATCTCCCGGCCAGATCTACTTTCATTTGCCGCCGGTCCATACTCGTAATTCTCTATGCTGCTCATCGGCGCGTGAATTCCTTGATATGTGCCACATCGAGGAAGGCTCCGCATGAACCGCGCCTACACGAACGACCGCCCCGCCCGCGCCCGTAATGGCAGTGCCGACGCCGGAAGGGGTGGCAGCCGCTTCGGCTCGCAGGCACCGCGCCGTTCGGGCGGGTCGGCCCGCTCCGGCGGGTACGGCCGTAGGCCCGCCGTGGTGCAGGGTGAGTTCGCGCTTCCCAAAACGATCACCCCCGCGCTGCCCGCCGTCGAGGGCTTCGCCGATCTCGCCATGCCTGAACAACTGCTGACCGAACTCGGCAAGCAGGGTGTGACCGCACCGTTCCCGATCCAGGGAGCGACGCTGCCGAACTCCTTGGCGGGCCGTGACGTCCTGGGCCGTGGGCGCACCGGTTCCGGCAAGACCCTCGCCTTCGGCCTCGCCCTGCTCGCCCGCACCGCTGGACAGCGTGCCGAGCCCCGTCAGCCGCTGGGGCTGATCCTCGTACCGACGCGTGAGCTGGCGCAGCAGGTGACCGGCGCGCTCACTCCGTACGCCCGCTCCGTCAAGCTGAGGCTGGCCACGGTGGTGGGCGGGATGTCCATCGGCAAGCAGGCCGGCGCGCTGCGCGGCGGGGCCGAAGTCGTCGTCGCGACCCCGGGTCGACTCAAGGACCTCATCGACCGTGGCGCCTGCCGGCTGAACCACGTCGGCATCACCGTGCTGGACGAGGCCGACCAGATGGCCGACATGGGCTTCATGCCCCAGGTCACCGCGCTGCTCGACCAGGTGCGTCCGGAGGGGCAGCGGATGCTGTTCTCCGCCACCCTGGACCGTAACGTCGACCTGCTGGTGCGCCGCTATCTGACCGACCCCGTCGTGCATTCGGTCGACCCCTCGGCCGGTGCGGTCACCACGATGGAGCACCACGTCCTGCACGTCCACGGCGCCGACAAGCACGCCACCACGACCGAGATCGCCGCCCGCGACGGCCGCGTGATCATGTTCCTGGACACCAAGCACGCCGTCGACCGACTGACCCAGGACCTGCTCAACAGCGGGGTACGGGCCGCCGCGCTGCACGGCGGCAAGTCGCAGCCGCAACGTACCCGCACCCTGGCGCAGTTCAAGACGGGGCACGTCACCGTACTGGTCGCGACCAATGTCGCGGCGCGCGGCATCCACGTCGACAACCTCGACCTCGTCGTCAACGTCGATCCGCCGACCGACCACAAGGACTACCTCCACCGCGGGGGCCGAACCGCGCGGGCCGGCGAGTCCGGCAGCGTCGTCACCCTCGTCACACCGAACCAGCGTCGAGGCATGGTCCGCCTGATGTCGGACGCCGGGATCCGACCGCAGACCACTCAGATCCGCTCGGGCGACGAGGCCCTGAACCGCATCACCGGAGCCCAGGCCCCGTCCGGCATCCCGGTCGTCATCACCGCACCGGTGGTCGAACGCCCCAAGCGCAGCGCCACCTCCCGAGGGCGACGCAGCCGCGCCTCGGGGACCCGGCGCGCGCCTGTGCGCCAGTCTGTCGTCGGCGCGGTGGCCTAGGCCCTTCGTGATCAGGAATCTGGCCCATCTCTGCAGGAGGCACCTTTGACGCTGATTCAGACGCAGCCCCGCCCCGACGATGTCAACCCCGTGCACAGGCCGGTGGCTGAGGTCATGGACGCGGCCGGACCGCAGGTCTGTGACGACATGAGCGTCGAGGTGGCGTTGGCCGTCATGGCCGCCGCACGCACGGGCCGGCTCGTCGTCTGCGACCAGGACAGCCAGTGCACCGGCCTGGTCACCCACACCGAACTCGTCGCCGTCCGCGACCGCTCCGACTACACGGACCGCGTCCGCCTGCGTGACATCCTCGGCGACCACGGCTCGTTCACCTCACCCGTGACCACGATGGCCGAGGCCGAGCACGCGATGCGCACCCGCCGGCTCGGTGTCCTGCCGGTGGTCGACGAGCAAGGCAGCGCTCTGGGCGTCTTCGCCCTCTCCCGCTGAAACGCCCACCTCCCGGTCGGACCGTTCTCCCCTTCTCCCTGTGAGGCCACATGCGCTGCGTCATCGCCCGCTTCCCCTTCGAGCTCACCAAGGGTGGCGTGCTGGAATCGATGAAGGGCGTCAAGCCGGAACCGGTCACCGGCGAGTCCGTGACCATCGGCCGCCGCCACTATCCCGTCAAGCAGGTCGGCCAGGTCGTCACCCGCCAGGACCGCCGTGACTTCAGCACCGCCGAGGTCCTCCGGGCCATGGCGCAGCTCGGCTTCACTTGCCGCGCCCTCCCCAAGGCCGCGCCTGTGGGCATCCTCGGCTTGCAGCACGCCTCCGCGATGCTCGGCAGCCCTCCCGTGACGGTCTGACCGGGTAAACAGGCACGACATCTGACCAGCGGTGTGGGCCCGACCGGTACGCCGGTCGGGCCCACACCGCTGGTCAGCGGGTTCCCGCCGCCGTCGCCCAGTGGTCGAAATAGCTGAAGTCGCCCACGCTCCAGGCGCTGACGTCCTCGATCGCAACGCGGTACATCCCGCCCGTCTCCGGGATCCCCACCGTGCCCTGCAGGATCCGAGCGACAGGGGAGTGCGGATGCGTGGGCGGCCCGTCCTCCTTCACGGGGGCGTCGAAGACGGCAGCGAACTCGCCCAAGTGGGCGGAATCTCCCAGCACATCCGACACCCTCTGCCTCCACCCCCTTCGGCAGCCAGCCGGCCGGTGATGCAGCGCCACCCGTGACCACGGTCAGGGACATGGAAGGCGCTCACGGTCTTCAGGTCAGGGGTGCGCATGCGCGGCACGGTCATCGTGTTCATCAGGGTTGCCCTGGTCTCCGTTTTCGGCGGCCCGACGGTCTGCTGACGTCGCGGGCCGCGCCGGTCGAGTAGGCGGCCCATCCGTTGCGATGCCGCCGGCTGGGCGAGCACGAGAGAGTGGCCGCGGGACGAGGGGCGGATCGCCGGCAGGGCACTGACGCGGCAGCAGGAACGTCAGCCTGCGGAACGCGGCACCTGCGCGCACGCTTCCACGAGCTGCTCAATCATCCTGAGCGTTACGGGCGGCGCAGTCCTCGCGCCGGGCCCGTCACCGGACGACCTGCGGGGCGTAACGGATGGAAACGTCCGTCCCGGCCGCTGGTCTCCGTCACGAGATGCCCAGGGGCGGCGGGCCGGTGCCCGCCGACGGTAGCCGCGGCGCAGTCGGCGACGTCGCGCTCAGCCCGACGTGCTGCGCGGCTGTGGGACCCATGGACCCCGGTCGAGGCGGATTACCTCATCTTCGATCACGCAAAAATCTATCTCAGCCACAGTAGACATTGGAGGGTGGTGTGGTTATGGTTTCTCTCGTAGCCGAGATCGAGCGAGCCCGGCAGAGATGAACTGCCGGGCAGTAGTACACGCAGTTGTAGTTCGCAGGACGGTGTGATGGTGGAGTTCCGAAGCCAGAGCGGTTGCAGGACGGTGACGGGACTGACCATCGGACCGGGTGGCCCGCAGTGATCAGGGGCCGCCATGAGCAGTACCGCAGTAGCAGTGCCAGTAGGTGAAGGTTCGCAGTACCCAGCAGTGAAGTGAGTGGCAGTACCTCGGTGAAGGCGCCGACTGCGGGCGCGCGCTCCGGGAGGTTCGGCAGTGGGGTTCCAAGCCAGAGCAGACGCAGGACGGGCGACGGGGCTGGCTGTCGAAGAGTGGCGCTGTTCGAGGCCACCAGTGGTTTGCAGTTCCGTTAGTGAGTAGTTGATCAAGAGGGAAGAACGGAGGAGCCGAGCGCCATCAGGATCGCCCGGGTGGAAGTCTTTGACCCGGGTACCGCAGGACATCGATAGTGAGGTGGTCTCCGGTCAAGCAACCGCGATCCCCGCGCCCCCGTCAACATCTCGGACGGGTGTGTGGAAACAGAGGGCCGGTGCAGTATCAGGGCTGGCCGATGGTGTAACAGTTCCTTCGGGGCCCTGGTGCCAGTACGGCGCCAGGGCCCCTCCACGCGTTCCACAGAGAGGTGCAATGACAGCAGACGACACGTTCGGCCGTCTCGATGACGACGACTACCCCGCCTACACCATGGGCCGGGCCGCCGAGATGCTCGGCACCACACAGGGCTTCCTCCGTGCCATCGGCGAAGCCCGCCTCATCACCCCACTGCGCTCCGCAGGCGGCCACCGCCGCTACTCCCGTTACCAGCTGCGCATCGCCGCCCGCGCCCGGGAACTCGTCGATCACGGCACCCCCATCGAGGCCGCGTGCCGCATCATCATCCTCGAAGACCAGCTCGAGGAAGCCCAGCGCATCAACGCCGAATACCGCCGTGCCACCGAATCAGCGAAACCGACCGCAGCAGCATGAGATGAGCGTGCCCGTCGGCGTCGGCGGGCACCGCACGCAATGTCGCGGCATGCGGCGTGATCGTTTTCTCTGGTGACGTGGCGTGTGGGCGTGTAGCGTTCTGTGTCAGCTGTCGTGGTTCGGAATTCCCCCTGCCCGCGCCTTTGGTGTGGGCGTTTTGCTGTGCTGTGCCGCAGGGACCAGGGCGATCACCTCCGCCTTCCGCATGGAGCGGGAGGCGTTCATCGACTGGAAGGCATGACCATGGCTACGGGAACTGTGAAGTGGTTCAACGCGGAGAAGGGTTTCGGCTTCATCGCCCAGGACGGCGGCGGCCCGGACGTCTTCGCGCACTACTCCGCGATCAACTCCTCGGGCTTCCGTGAACTCCAGGAGGGCCAGGCCGTGACGTTCGACGTCACCCAGGGCCAGAAGGGCCCGCAGGCCGAGAACATCACCGTGGCCTGACCTCGCAGCCCTGACCCAGGGATCGCGCACACGGCGTCCGGTGAGCGTCGCCCGTGCGGGCTTTGCCGCCCCGCGGGCGAGGCGCTTGCTCTAGTGCCGGGCGTGCACAGGATCAGGGGCCGCGCAGCCATTGCTGCGCGGCCCCTGATCTGTTGAGGCGGAGGCGGGTGCGACCTCAGCCCGAACTTCCTGACCTCAGTTGCTTCGAGCGTCGTCCGGTTCGGTGCCGCATGACCTGCGCCTCTGTTCGCGCAGTGTGGAGCAGCAGACGGTCAGGCGCCCATCCAGGCGTCGAGTAAGGCTTGCCGTCCAACCGGATCGTCCCCTCTGGGTCAGGCAAATGGTCGGACTCGGCGAGGGCTTGACCGATCACCTCCCCGGCCGCTACGCGCTGGGGCGGAGTCAGTTGACGGGTAGCAGGTACGCGGTGCCCGAGGACCTCCACAGGTCCGACCAGAGGCGTTCGCCTGCCTCGGTGGGGGACAGGCAGCGCGGTCGGCAGCCCGAGGAGATGGCCGGTGGCCGCATAGCCGTCGGAGTGGGCAGCTGCGACGACCGCGATGCCGGCGACGCCCTCCACATCGAGGGGGCCGCCTCGAGACGCGAAGCCAGACCCAGTCGATGTTCCCACTGGTGTGCCAGGGCGGCGGATACGTGGGGGCGGACCTCAGGAGGCATCGGCGATCCTTGCGCGTAGGCGAGCGGAGATGCCCGTTCACAAGCTCTGATCTTCTCCATGGCCGGCCGATCCACTCGGCCTGGGCAGGCCCAATCGGCAGCAGGTCAACGGGGCTGTGGTTCGCACGCTGGCGAGCCGGCCCGGGCGGCATTACCGCATTGCTGCCAGTGAGCTGACCCGCGACGGAGCAGCCTCGAGTTCGAGGTGGAAGCGTCCGGGAACGGCGGGGCCAGGACACCGACCTCCCGCGGCACACGGTCGGTGTCCTGGCAGCGGTCTACGTCGGCACGACCACGGACCAGCCCGTGACTCATCATGTGGACTGTCTTGCCACGCCCGCCTCGTGGGGTGGCTGCTGACTCCTGTGCCCGGCCTCGCTGCCGGCGGAACCGCGACCGGGACCAGGGCGTGCTGCCGGGCTGTGGCTCAGGCGTCGATGATGACGGGGATGATGAGGGGCTTGCGGCGGTGGGTGCGGAACGCCCAGTTCGCCACGGCGCGGGCGACGAGTTGTTCGAGCTGGTGCGCGTCCCCGACGCCTTCTTCGGCCGCGGTGGCCAGGGTCTTTTCGATGACGGGGATGACCGGCTCGAAGGTGGTGTCGTCGTGGACGAAGCCGCGGGCGAGGAAGTCGGGGGCTTCGGCGAGGGCGCCGGTGTCCGCGTCGACGATCGCCACCACCGTGACCACACCTTCCTCCGCGAGGGTGAGGCGGTCCTTGAGAGACGCTTCGGTGGCGCCGCCGACTTCCATGCCGTCCACGTAGACGTTGCCGGCGGGGACCTTGCCGGTGATGGACGCGTGCCCGTCGACGAGGTCGACGACGACGCCGTCCTCGGCGATGACGACCCGGTCGGGGTCGACGCCGGTACGGATGGCAAGGTCGGCGTTGGCCCGCAGGTGGCGCCATTCGCCGTGTACAGGCATGACGTTGCGGGGTTTGACGATGTTGTAGCAGTAGACGAGTTCGCCGGCGCTGGCGTGCCCGGAGACGTGCACCTTGGCGTTGCCCTTGTGGACCACGTGGGCGCCCCACCGGGTCAGTCCGTTGATCACCCGGTAGATGGCGTTCTCGTTGCCGGGGATGAGGGAACTGGCGAGCAGGACGGTGTCGCCCTTGCCGATGCGGATCTGGTGGTCGCGGGTGGCCATCCGTGACAGCGCGGCCATCGGTTCGCCCTGGGAGCCGGTGCACACCAGAGTGATCTTGTGGTCCGGAAGCTTCTCCAGCTCCTTCGTGCTCACGACCAGACCGGACGGGACCTTCAGATAGCCCAGGTCACGGGCGATGCCCATGTTGCGGACCATGGACCGACCGACGAAGGCGACCTTGCGGCCGTGCTGGTGGGCGGCGTCCAGGACCTGCTGGATGCGGTGCACGTGGCTGGCGAAGCTGGAGACGATGACGCGGCGCGGCGCGGTGCGCATCACCTGTTCGATCGCCGGGTTCAGCTCACGCTCGGAGGTGGTGAATCCGGGCACCTCGGCGTTGGTGGAGTCGGTGAGGAAAAGGTCCACGCCCTCCTCGCCGAGGCGGGCGAAGGCGCGCAGGTCGGTGATGCGGTCGTCGAGGGGGAACTGGTCCATCTTGAAGTCGCCGGTGTGCAGCACCATGCCGGCGCCGGTGCGGATGGCGACGGCGAGGCTGTCGGGGATGGAGTGGTTGACCGCCACGAACTCGAGGTCGAAGGGCCCGAAGCCGCGCCGGTCGCCCTCCCGTACCCGCACCGTGCGTGGCCGGATGCCGTGCTCCTTGAGCTTGGCCTCCAGGAACGCCAGCGTCAGCTTGGAGCCGACGACGGGAATGTCGGACCGCTCGCGCAGCAGGTACGGCACGCCGCCGATGTGATCCTCGTGGCCGTGGGTGAGTACGACGGCCACGATGTCGTCCAGCCGGTCCCGGATCGAGGTGAAGTCCGGCAGGATCACGTCCACACCGGGCTGGGTCTCCTCGGGGAACAGCACGCCGCAGTCGACGATGAGCAGCTTGCCGGCGTATTCGAACACGGTCATGTTGCGGCCGATCTCACCCAGGCCGCCCAGGGCGACGACCCGCAAGCCTCCTGCGGGAAGGGGCGGAGCGGCTTTCAGTTCAGGGTGCGGATGACTCATACCCCGACGTTACCCGGAGAGCGGAACTAGGTGATCCATCGCCCGCGTGATCTCTTCGCCCGACGGAGCGGGACACGCGCAGCGGATGCCCCGGGACGACCTGTGACAGCGGGTGAGACGGGAAGCCCCGCCGAGGAACGGCCTCACGGGACATCGGTGCGACATACTCTCCCGATGAGTTCACGCACTTCCCCGATCAGCCGGCCGATCACGATACGGAGGGCCGTCGCGCGGGATGCCAAACGGCTCACGCGTCTCGTGCGCGGCTCAGGCGCCTACGAGGGTAAGTACGCGGCCGCAGTCGCGGGCTACCGGGTCGGTCCTGATTACATCGAGGCCCACCGCGCCTTCGTGGCCGTCGGCGCCGACGAGCATGGAGGCCGAGTCCTCGGGTTCTACTCGCTCGTCCTCGCTCCACCGGAACTCGATCTGTTGTTCGTCGCCGACGAAGCGCAAGGACGGGGTATTGGACGACTGCTCGTTGCGCACATGCAGTCCGAGGCCCGTGCCGCCGGGCTCGACCGTGTCAAGGTCGTGTCGCATCTTCCCGCCGAGGACTTCTACCACCGCGTCGGTGCGGTGCGGACCGGGACCGCGCTCGCGACCCCACCCGCCGTGCCGTGGGACCGTCCCGAATTCGAGTTCCGCATTCCCTCGGCATGACGCGGTGTGCCGGTTCGCAGGACACGACTTCTCACGCGTGGCGACACACCTTGTCCACCGTGTGGTGTTCACGTCGCCGGTCGGTGAGATTCCGGAGCGCTTCCAGGTGCGGCATGCCGATCCTCGGGGGCGGCCCTCTAGGCTTTGTGGAGCCTGGAGAGGCACGAGCCGTCGGGTTCCCCGAGCTGTGTGCGAGTTCGTGATACGTGAGAGGGTCTGACGGGTGAGCGAGACACCACCGAACACCCTGCAATACCGCTTCGACGGCCCGGAAGACGCCCCTGTTCTGATCCTGGGCCCCTCCCTGGGCACCACCTGGCACATGTGGGACCGTCAGATCCCCGAACTGACCAAGCAGTGGCGGGTCTTCCGCTTCGATCTGCCGGGCCACGGCGGCGCGCCGGCGTACCCCGGTGGCTCGGTCACCGAACTGGCCTCCCGCCTGCTGGCCACGCTCGACGCCGTCGGTGTGCAGCGCTTCGGCTACGCGGGCTGCGCGTTCGGCGGCGCCATCGGGGTCGAACTCGCGCTGCGCCACCCCGAACGGCTCGCCTCGCTCGCGCTGATCGCCGCCTCGCCCCGCTTCGGTACGGCCGACGAGTTCCGCCAGCGCGGGGTGATCGTGCGGACCAACGGCCTCGACCCCATCGCCCGGACGTCCCCGGACCGCTGGTTCACCGCGGGGTTCGCGGCGGCGCAGCCCGCGATCACCGAGTGGGCCGTGCAGATGGTCCGCACCACCGATCCCGGCTGCTACATCGCCGCCTGCGAGGCGCTCGCCTCGTTCGACGTGCGCACCGAACTCGGCCGGATCGGCGTCCCCACCCTCGTCCTCGTCGGCTCCGACGACCAGGTCACCGGCCCCGCCGAGGCCCGTACGCTCGTCGCGGGCATCCCGGACGCCCGGCTCGCGGTCGTCCCCGGCGCCTCCCACCTCGTCCCGGTCGAGCAGCCCGCCGCCGTCACCGACCTGCTCGTCCGCCACTTCTCCACCGCCTGGCAGCCCGCCTACGACTCCGCCACCGGGCAGGTCGCCATCCCGGCGGCCCCGGTCAAGCCGGCCCTCGCCGCCGTCCAGCCGCAGACCGGTCCGGTCGCCGAGATCGCCCCGGCCGCCGTCCAGCCGGAGGCCATGGGCAGACCGGACCCGTACGACGCCGGCCTCAAGGTCCGCCGCGAGGTACTCGGCGACGCGCACGTGGACCGGGCGCTGGCGTCGGCGGACGACTTCTCCGGCGACTTCCAGGAGTTCATCACCCGCTACGCCTGGGGCGAGATCTGGGACCGGCCCGGCCTCGACCGCCGTTCCCGCAGCTGTGTCACCCTGACCGCGCTCGTCGCCGGCGGGCACCTGGACGAGCTCGCCTTCCACACCCGCGCCGCCCTCCGCAACGGCCTCACGCCGAACGAGATCAAGGAAGTCCTCCTCCAGGCGGCCGTCTACTGCGGGGTGCCGGCCGCGAACAGCGCGTTCCGTGTGGCCCAGCAGGTCATCCGCGAGGAGACCACCCCGGAGGAGTGAGCGCGGTCGGGGTGCCGACCGCGCGCGGTGGGCCCGGCACCTCCCGCCCGGGCAGGATGGATCCATGACCATGAAGCTCACGAAGAAGTCGCACGCCTGCGTCCGGCTGGAGAAGGACGGGCGCACGCTCGTCATCGACCCGGGCGGGTTCAGCGAGGAGGACGCCGCGCTCGGCGCGGACGCCGTGCTGGTCACGCACGAGCACCCCGACCACTTCGACGAGGGACGGCTGCGGGCGGCCCTGGAGGGCGATCCGGCCGCCGAGATCTGGACCCTGCGCTCGGTCGCCGAGAAGATCTCCGCCGCCTTCCCGGGCCGGGTGCACACGGTCGGCCACGGTGACACGTTCACCGCCGCCGGCTTCGACGTGCAGGTCCACGGCGAACTCCACGCCGTGATCCACCCGGACATCCCGCGCATCACCAACGTCGGCTACCTCGTCGACGGCGGCCGCGTCTTCCACCCCGGCGACGCCCTCACCGTCCCCGACCACCCCGTCGAGACGCTGATGCTCCCCGTCATGGCCCCCTGGAGCAAGATCTCCGAGGTCATCGACTACGTCCGCGAGGTCGCGCCGCAGCGCGCGTACGACATCCACGACGCCCTCCTCACCGACCTCGCCCGCCCCATCTACGACCGCCAGATCGGCGCCCTGGGCGGTGCGGAGCACCTGCGGCTGGCGCCCGGTGCCTCGGCGGACGTCTGAGCGCGGGCACCTCACCGGGCGGGAAGGGCGTTGTCATACCCGCCCGGTAGGTTGTGGGGCATGCGCATCGCGACCTGGAACGTGAACTCGATCACCGCCCGCCTCCCGAGGCTCCTCGCCTGGCTGGAGAGCAGCGGCACCGACGTGCTCTGCCTCCAGGAGGCCAAGATCGCCGAGGACGGCTTCCCGCTCGACGCCCTGCGCGAGGCGGGCTACGAGGCCGCCGTGCACGCCACGGGGCGGTGGAACGGCGTGGCGGTGATCTCCCGCGTCGGCATCGAGGACGTCGTCAAGGGCCTGCCCGGCGATCCCGGCTACGACGGCTCCGTGGAGCCCCGCGCGATCTCCGCGACCTGCGGCCCGGTCCGCGTCTGGTCGGTGTACGTGCCGAACGGCCGCGAGGTCGACCACCCGCACTACGCGTACAAGCTCCAGTGGTTCGAGGCCCTCAAGGCCGCCGTCGCCGGTGACGCGGCCGGCAGCCGCCCCTTCGCCGTCATGGGCGACTACAACGTGGCGCCGACCGACGACGACGTGTACGACGTCGCCGCGTTCGAGGGCCTCACCCACGTCACCCCCGCCGAGCGCGCCGCCCTGGCCTCCCTCCGCGAGGCGGGCCTCTCCGACGTCGTCCCCCGGCCCCTGAAGTACGAGCACCCCTTCACGTACTGGGACTACCGCCAGCTCTGCTTCCCGAAGAACCGGGGCATGCGCATCGACCTCGTCTACGGCAACGAGCCGTTCGCCAAGGCGGTCACCGACGCGTACGTGGACCGGGAGGAGCGCAAGGGCAAGGGCGCCTCCGACCACGCGCCGGTCGTGGTGGACCTGGAGGTCTGAGCCCTGGGGCCGGCTCGGCGGCCTCGCACGGGACCGCCGAACCGCCCCCAGGCCGCGCGGGCCGTCACAGCAGGCCGAGGTCGACCGAGTCGGCGAGTGCCGCCAGCCCCGCCTCGTTCGGGTGCAGGTGGTCCCCGGTGTCGTACGCGGGGAGCAGCCTGGCCGGACGCGCCGGGTCACGCAGCACCTCGTCGAAGTCGAGGACCCCGTCGAACACCTCGCCCGCCTCACCGCCCCGGATCCACTCGTTCACCGCGACCCGCTGGGCGTCGACGGCGGCCGTGCAGCGTGCCTCGCCCTCACAGGGCGCCACGGTCGCCACGAGCACGCGCAGGCCCCGTTCGTGCCCCCGGGCCGCGATCTCCCGCAGCCCGGCGACGACCTCGCCCGCCGTGGCACCCCAGCGGACGTCGTTGACGCCCTGGAAGACGACGACGGTACGGGCGGAGGTCTGGGCGAGGACATCGCGGTCGAAGCGGTGCAGGGCGCTCACGCCGCCCGTGTCGGTGGAGACACCGTCACCGGGGTAGCGGTCGGCGACCACCCGGTTCGCCGAGATCCCCTGGTTGAGGACGCCGTAGTGCGGGACCTCGTCCTGGCTCAGCAGCCGCCGGGCCAGCGCGTCCGGCCACCGCCGGTTCGCGTCGACCGTCGTCGCCTCCCCGTCGGTGATCGAGTCCCCGAGGAGCACGACCGAGCCCGGCCCGCCGCCCACGTCCACCCCGGTCAGCAGCGGCCAGGTCGAGATCGTGGAGGTGTATGCCGCACCCGAGCCGTCCGCCGCGTGGTCGCCCGGCTCGCTGACGTACGACGTCTGCCGGGCCAGCCGGTGCACGGGGGCGGCCGTCACCGTGCCGGGCAGGTGGAAGCTCACCAGCAGGTCCGTGCCGGGCGGCACCTCGAAGCCCAGCGGATCACTGAACGCCTGCGCGCCGGCCGGGATGTCGGTGCCGGCCGCGCCCCGGAACGACAGGGGCACCGGCGCACTCCGGGCGCTCGCGCCCGTCGCCCGCAGCGCCACCGTCGCGCTGCCCACCCGTACCGGCGCCGAGGCGAAGGTGTTGTCGAGCCGGATGCGCACCCGGGGCCCGCCCACCGAGGTGTGGACCACGAGCCGCAGGGTCCGGTCCGTCCACGGGCCGACGGCCGGATAGCCGGACGTGGAGGCGGCCCAACCACCGGTCCACGCCGCCGAGTCGGGGCGCACCGCCAGGGCGAACACATGCAGGTCGGAGTTGCGCGGCAGGGTCACCGAGGCGACCTCGCGACCCCGGACGAGCGGCACGGTGACGACGTACAGCCGTGCCTTCTCGGTGAGTTGACCACCCGGGGTGTTCACATGGGGGAGGGCCACGGCCTTGGTGGCGAGCGGGCCGGTACGCCAGTCGGGGGCGTCCAGCCGGTACGGCGAGCGGGTACCGCCCCGGTAGCGGACCTCCCCGCCGCCGGTCGCTTCCGCGCCGCCCGTGCCGGCGACCAGGAAGGCGAGGGCGTCGCCCCGGCCCCGTACGCGCACGGACTGGCCGGCGGCGCGCACGTTGTCGGGCTCGCCCGCCGCGCGGCGCGGCCAGGTCAGGCGCGCGCCCTGAACGGTCAGCGTGCGCCCGGGCGTCCATCCGGCGGCCGTCAGGTCGGTGGCGGAGAGGGAGGCGCCGGAGCCGTCGAAGTCGGCCTCGGTGGGCCGTGCGTCGTCGCTGACGGCTCTGTTGTCGAAGAGGTGTTCCAGCGGCGCCGGTTCGGCCGCCGGGCGGGCGTCGGCCCGAGCGGTGGCGGCGGGTGCGGCCACCGCCAGAAGTGCCAGGACGACGGCCGTTCTCCAGACGCGTCGGCGCACGCGCGATCCCTTCTGCTCGCTGGACACCACGAGGGCGACGATGCCGACGTACGCGGCACGGCACCGGTACAACGACGAGACGACGGATGTGTCATGACGGACAGATGCGTCGTGACCGCATGCGCCGTGACGACAGGCGTGTCATGAAGCTAAAGAGGCGTCAGGGACCCGTCAACGAGGCAGGCGGGAACCACGGCCGAACTCCCGGCGAACAAGCGGTTTCCGCGCGCCTGTGGTGCGAAAGGTGAGGCGGATGACACGCTGAGCGCATGAACATCTCTTTCCTGGGCAACTGGCGCAAGAGGCGTGACCCCGCGTTCGGGGTCGCGGTGTTCACCGGGGGCGACGGTGACGACGAAGGTCACGAGGGACTCGCCGAACTCCTCTCCGAATGCGAACTGCTGCGCGCCCAGGCCGCCCAGGCCGGCGTCGAACTCGACGACTCCGCCACCTCGTTGGAGGCGATCGATCAGCTCGTCCCGCGCTGGCGCGACGACGAGGAGACCGCGGCCTGGCTCGGGAACGACGCGGGGCTCTACCTGGGCACGGTCCTCGTACGGACCGTCCCGGGCGCCCGCTGGGAGATCTGGCCCAACGGCCAGCCCGTGGTGCGGCTGGACTCCGGCCGTGAGATCGACGTGGTCGAGGCCGGCCAGGCGTGGGCCGCCAGTGGCGCACCGGAACTCTCCCAGCTCTATGCCGAGGTTGCCGAGCAGTGACGACCCGGCGCGCACGCCTCGGCGCGGTCGCTTCCCGACAATACGGCTAATCAGCGCGAGTGCGTGTCGCGTCCTGAGGTCCCCTCCGTCCGGATAGTTTGCGGCACCGGCGACACCACACGGTCGAGGGCGAGTAGGGCGGGCTGGGCATGGCGGTCGATCCGCTGATCGAGATGCACGACGTGAACAAGTACTTCGGCGAGTTGCATGTCCTCCAGGACATCGATCTCACCGTCGGCAAGGGGGAGGTGGTCGTCGTCATCGGTCCGTCGGGGTCGGGGAAATCGACGCTGTGCCGGGCGATCAACCGGCTGGAGCCCATCCGCTCCGGCACGATCCGGATCGACGGGCAGCCGCTGCCGAGCGAGGGCAAGGCCCTCGCGGCGCTCCGCGCGGACGTCGGCATGGTCTTCCAGTCCTTCAACCTCTTCGCGCACAAGACCGTCCTGCAGAACGTGTCGCTCGGTCAGATCAAGGTCCGCAAACGGAAGAAGGACGACGCCGACCGGCGCTCCCGTGAACTCCTGGACCGGGTCGGCCTCGCCGACCAGGCGCCGAAGTACCCGGCCCAGCTCTCCGGAGGCCAGCAGCAGCGGGTGGCCATCGCCCGCGCCCTCGCCATGGACCCCAAGGTCATCCTGTTCGACGAGCCCACCTCGGCCCTCGACCCGGAGATGATCAACGAAGTCCTCGAAGTGATGCAGCAGTTGGCGCGCGAGGGCATGACCATGGTCGTCGTCACCCATGAGATGGGATTCGCCCGCTCCGCCGCCAACCGTGTCGTCTTCATGGCGGACGGCCGCATCGTCGAGGACCGCGCTCCGGACGCGTTCTTCACGAATCCGGAGAGCGACCGTGCCAAGGACTTTCTCTCCAAGATCCTCAAGCACTGACCACCGCCGCTGGACCCGGCGCGGGCCTCGACTACGATGAGCGGTTCATCCACTTGGGGTGAGCGAGGCCGTGGACGCCACCCCCGGCCGAAATCGGACGCTGCTGCCAGGCGCGCAGTGGCCAGGGGCCAGGCCCGCCCGGCAGCAGCCGGAGATCACTGCTCGCGCAGCGGGATCGACACGTACGACGGGTCGTTCGGCGGCGAGGAGAAGGTCAGCTGCGCGCCGGTCGGGTTGTGCTCGATGTAGAGCGGGTCGACCGTGTCGACGACCAGGGCGAGACGGTGGCCCGCCGGAACGTCGTAGGCCGTGGAGAGCAACTCCAGGTCCACGCCGAACGGCTTGCCGGGCGTCTGGCCGTGGAAGGTGTACGGCGCGTGGCTGACCAGCTTGCCGAGGCCGAGCGGGCCCACGTCGTACAGGTAGGCGACGAGGGTGCCGCTCTCCTTGGTGGCCGTCACCGTGGTGTGCAGCTTCGTGGTCCCGCGCACGGCCTGCGCCGTCGGGTACTTCTCCGACTGCCACACGGCCGCCCAGCGGCGCGGCAGCAGCGGTATCGAGGCCACGGGCGGGAGTTGGGCCACCTGGTCCAGGATGCTGGAGAGGAAGACGACCCCGCCGTTGGCGCCCGAGTCGACGTTCGCGCGGATCGTGGTGCCGCTCGCCAGGGCGATCTTCTTCCGGGTGGCGGTGACCGACTTCCAGTCCGGATAGCCCTCGAAGGCGCCGCCCGTACGGGACTTGAGCTGGACAGGCTGCTCACGGTCGATGCCGTTGGTGGTGCCCTTCAGATAGCGGTCGAACCAGCGCCGGGTGTCCGTCCACACGTCGTTGGGCAGCCCGAACAGGCCGGTGACCTCCGTCGTGGCGTGGTCCCCGGGGCGCAGCTGGAGCCGCTTCGGGCCGGTGAGCTTCTCGTAGAAGTCGGCGTACTGGTTGGGCGGGAAGATCGAGTCGCCCCAGGCGTTGGCGAGCATGACGGCCGTGCCGTGGGTGTTGAGCTGGTCGAGGTAGGTCTCGGGGGAACGTTTCTCCCCCCAGGCGATCATGTCTCCCTCCTTGGCCAGGTTCGAGGCGTAGAAGTCCTCGAAGATCTGCTGGAGTTCGGGGCCCTGACGGCCGGTGACCCGTCCCGCGCCGTCCAGCAGGGCGGCCGCCTGGAGGTGCTGGGTGCGTCCGCCGTAGATCGAGTCGATCAGGTCCGACCAGCCGCTCAGTGCGGCGACCGCCTTGACGCGCTTGTCGTGCGCGGCGGTGAGCAGACTGATGCCCGCCCCGTACGACAGCCCCGCCATGCCGATGTGCGCCGCGTCGGCCGGGGTGTTGGCGAGCGCCCAGTCGATGACCTTGGAGGCGTCGGCCGTGTCGGGTGGCCCCGCGACCTCTATGTATCCGCCGGACTCCCAGAAGCCGCGCACGTTGTAGCTGACCACGACATAACCGGCCTCGGCCAGTTTCCGCGCCTGGGCCAGGTACTCGACCTGGGGGAGGCCCCAGCTCGTGGGCAGGACCAGGAGCGGGTACGCGCGGGAGGCGTCGGCCGGGGCGACCACATTGGCCTTGAGGACGGTCCCGCCCTCGCCCTTGATGTCGACGAAGCGGGTGGTGGGGGCGGCGGTGGAACCGGACGCCGCCTGGGCGGCGGGGGCGAGACCGAGGGCCGTACCGGCGATCAGGGTGGCCGAGACGGCGCCCACGGCGCTCGTCCGCAGCGTCCTGGTCGTACGCGATGTGGTGCCGTGCGGGTGTCTCACGGGTCGCTC
Organism: Streptomyces sp. SP18BB07; assembly: GCF_036322545.1. Classification (NCBI taxonomy): domain Bacteria; kingdom Bacillati; phylum Actinomycetota; class Actinomycetes; order Kitasatosporales; family Streptomycetaceae; genus Streptomyces; species Streptomyces sp. SP18BB07. Next base: position 65,067 of record NZ_JAQYWT010000337.1, on the reverse strand, counting down.
CTCACTCGTGTAAGTGCAAAGTGACCCGACGGTAACCGGACGTCCTTACCGGAAGTAACTCCTCGGTAAGTTACGTGACGGTAACGTTCGGCCGTGAACTGTTCGGTGGGGGACTGTTCAATCGTGGACTGTTCGGCCGGGGGCTACGAGGCGCGGTGCGAGATCTGGGCCGGCGCCGACGGTGCCGGGGCCTGGGCCGCGCGGGTGACGTCCGATACGAGTTCGACCACATCGGGGCCGTAGGCCTGCGAGTTGACGACCTTCAGCAGAAGGACGAACGAGCCCGTGCCGTACTTGCGGTGCAAGCGCTCGTGGTTTCGGGCGAGGTAGCGGGTGGCGGCCTGATTGGTGATGGCGCGCTGGCCGCAGAAGAGGAAGACCGGACGAGCCTGGTCCGGTTGGCCTGTGGTGAGCCGGGCCAGGATCACGTGCTCGGTGATGCCGGGGTCCAGTCGATAGCGCTCGCTGCCGATGTGCAGGGCGGCCCGGTCGGGACCGGGTTCCGGGTCGAGGTTGAAATGAATGCCCGGCAGCATGGCCGCGATATGGGCGGCCATGCGGCGGTTGGAGCCGGGCCCGCCCACGCAGAACTCGGTGCGCTCGCCGAATCCCTGCTGGGCGGCGTCCTGGGTGATGATCTGGGCGTACGCGCCACAGTCCTTGATCAGCGCGGAGAGCTCCAGCAGGGCGAACACGTCGAAGCGGTGCACCGCCAGATTCGCGGTCGACGGATCGCGGCTGACCACCAGCAAGGACTCGGAATTGTCGGGCAACCCGAAGAACGCCTGCTTCCGCCGGAGCTTCCGCTTCCACAGGTACGTCCGGAAGAACCAGCCCAGCGAGGCACTGAGCCCGGCCGCGATCACACCGAGGATGATATTGCGCACGTCGTCATTCATGGCCGCGCATGGTAGCGGGCACCGTCGAACAGTGCTCGAATCCATGTCCGGTTCGGAGCCCCGGAGCGCCTCCTGACGGGACCATGGCAACCGCGTTAGTCTGCGCGGACGGTCCTTGACTGGAGGTACGGATGCGTCTGCGTCGTCCTGTCGCGCGGAAACTGGCTGTCCTGGCGGCGACGTCCGCCGTGGTGTCGGTGGGGGCGGCCCCGCCGACCTCCGCCGCGACGGACACCCCCACGAAGAGCCCGGTCGCCGTCGGCTACGGCGGCGCCGTCTCCAGCGTCGACCCGGACGCCTCGGCCGCCGGCATCGAGGTGCTCCGCAAGGGCGGCAACGCGGTGGACGCCGCGGTCGCCACGGCCGCCGCGCTCGGCGTCACCGAGCCCTACTCGGCCGGCATCGGCGGAGGCGGCTACTTCGTCTACTACGACGCCAAGTCCCGTACGGTGCACACCGTCGACGGCCGCGAGACCGCCCCCCTGAGCGCCGGCGAGGACCTCTTCCTGGAGAACGGGCAGCCGATCCCGTTCGCGGAGGCCGTCACCAGCGGGCTGAGCGTCGGCACCCCCGGCACCCCCGCCACCTGGCAGACCGCGCTGAAGAGCTGGGGAAGCAAGCCCCTCGGCAGGCTGCTGAAGCCCGCCGAGAAGCTCGCCCGCGACGGGTTCGTGGTCGACGAGACCTTCCGCGCCCAGACCGCCTCCAACGAGGCCCGGTTCCGCAACTTCCCGGCCACGGTCGACCTCTACCTCCCCGGCGGCCGGCTGCCGGTGGTCGGCTCGACCCTGAAGAACCCCGATCTGGCGCGCACCTACGCCGAGTTGGGCCGCAAGGGAGTGGGCGCGCTCTACCGGGGCGGGATCGCCCGGGACATCGTCGACACGGTCAACAAGCCGCCGGTGGACCCGGCCTCGGGATACAACGCCCGGCCCGGCGACCTGACGGCGGCCGACCTCGCCCGGTACCGCACCAAGCGCCAGGCCCCGACCAAGGCGTCGTACCGTGGACTCGACGTCTACGGGATGGCGCCCTCCTCCTCCGGCGGCACCACGGTCGCCGAGGCGCTCAACATCCTGGAGCGGACCGACCTCACGAAGGCGAGCGACGTCCAGTACCTGCACCGCTACATCGAGGCGAGCCGCATCGCGTTCGCCGACCGGGGCCGCTGGGTCGGCGACCCCGCCTTCGAGGACGTACCGACGAAGGAACTGCTCTCGCAGCGGTTCGCCGACTCCCGTGAGTGCCTGATCAAGGACGACGCGGTCCTCACCAGCCCCGTCGCACCGGGCGACCCGCGTAACCCGGCGCCCTGCGCGACCGGCGGCACGGCGGCGCCGACGACGTACGAGGGCGACAGCACGACCCATCTCACGGTCGCCGACAAGTGGGGCAACGTCGTCTCCTACACCCTCACCATCGAGCAGACCGGCGGCAGCGGCATCACCGTGCCGGGCCGGGGCTTCCTGCTCAACAACGAGCTGACGGACTTCTCCTTCACCCCGGCGAACCCCGCCGTGCACGACCCCAACCTGCCGGGACCGGGCAAGCGGCCGCGCTCGTCGATGTCCCCGACGATCGTGCTCGACCAGCACGGCAAGCCCGTGGTGGCGCTCGGCTCACCCGGCGGCGCGACCATCATCACGACCGTGCTGCAGACCCTGACCGGTTTCCTCGACCGGGGCCTGCCGCTGGTCGACGCGATCGCCGCGCCGCGCGCCAGTCAGCGCAACCAGGCCACCACCGAACTCGAACCGGGCCTGTGGAACAGCCCGTTGAAGGCGCGGCTCGAAGCCATCGGACACGGCTTCCGGCAGAACCCGGAGATCGGCGCAGCCACCGCCGTCCAGCGTCTGCCGAACGGCAAGTGGCTGGCCGCCGCCGAGACCGTACGGCGCGGGGGCGGCGCGGCGATGGTCGTGCACCCCGTCAGGTAGCGCCCCCGGTAGCGCTTACGGAGGCGGGCGGCGGCATCGTACGGAACGCCAGCCGCCCGTCCTCCACCTCCGCCACCACCCGGCTGCCGGACGGCAGTCGCCCGTCGAGCAGCAGCCGGGACAGCGGGTTGTCGACCTCCCGCTGGATCGTGCGGCGCAGCGGCCGGGCGCCGTACTCGGGCTGGTGGCCGTGGCGGGCGAGATGGTCGACGGCCTGCTCGTCGAACTCGATCGTGACGCCCCGCGCGCGCAGCCGCAGCCGCGTCCCCTCCAGCAACAGATCGGTGATCCGCCGCAGTTGGTCGTCGCCGAGCCGGCGGAAGACGACGATCTCGTCGATGCGGTTGAGGAACTCGGGCCGGAAGTGCTCCCGCAGCGGCCGCAGGATCCGCTCCCGCCGGTCCTCCTCGTCCGCCTCGGCGCCGCCCGCCGAGAAACCCAGTCCGGCCCCGCCCCGGCCGATGGCGTCCGAGCCCAGGTTGCTCGTCATCACGATCACGGCGTTGGTGAAGTCGACCGTGCGGCCCTGCGCGTCGGTGAGCCGGCCGTCGTCGAGGACCTGGAGCAGCAGGTTGAAGACGTCCGGGTGGGCCTTCTCCACCTCGTCCAGCAACAGCAGCGAGTACGGGTGGCGTCGTACGGTCTCGGTCAGCTGACCCGCCTCCTCGTGCCCGACATAGCCGGGCGGGGCGCCCACCAGCCGGCTGACCGTGTGCCGTTCCTGGTACTCGCTCATGTCGAGCCGCACCATCCGGTCCTCGCTGCCGAAGAGGGCCTCCGCCAGCGCGCGGGCCAGCTCGGTCTTGCCGACGCCGGTCGGACCCAGGAACAGGAAACTGCCGATCGGCCGTTCCGGACTGGCGAGCCCGGCGCGGGAACGCAGCACGGCGTCCGCCACCACGCTCACCGCCTCGTCCTGTCCGACGACCCGCCGACGCAGTCGCTCCGCGAGCCCCAGCAGCCGTTCCCGTTCCTCCTGGGTGAGGCTGCTGACGGGGATGCCGGTCTGCCGGGAGACGACCTCGGCGATGTCCTCGGGACCGATCTCCAGGCTCTGCCCGTCGTCGGCCCGCGTCTCGTCGCGCCCCGCGTCGATCCGCTGCCGCAGCTCTCCGATCCGGTCCCGCAACCGCGTCGCCTGCTCGTACCGCTCACCCGTGACGGCCTGGTCCTTGTCCCGGGTCAGCTGCTCGATCTCCCGCTCCAGGGCCCGTACGTCCGTGCCCTTCGTCCGGGCCCGCAGCCGGACCCGGGCCCCGGCCTGGTCCATCAGGTCGATGGCCTTGTCGGGCAACCGGCGGTCGGTGAGATACCGGTCGGACAGCTCCACGGCGGCCACCAGTGCCTCGTCGGTGTAGCGGACCTGGTGGTGGGCCTCGTACCGGTCGCGCAGCCCGCGCAGGATCTCCAGGGCGTCACCGCTGTCCGGTTCGGGGACCAGCACCGGCTGGAACCGGCGGGCCAGCGCCGCGTCCCGCTCGATCCGCCGGTACTCCTCCAGCGTCGTCGCCCCGACGATGTTCAGCTCGCCGCGCGCCAGGGCCGGCTTGAGGATGTCGCCGGCGTCCATCGCGCTGCCCTCGCCCGAGCCGGCGCCCACGACGGTGTGCAACTCGTCGATGAAGACGACCAGTTCGGCGGAGTGCGCGCGGATCTCGTCGATGATGCCGGTGAGCCGCTCCTCGAAGTCGCCCCGATAACGGGTCCCGGCGACCACGCCGGACAGGTCCAGGGCGACCACCCGGCGCCCGGCCAGCACATCGGGCACCTCGCCGTCGGCGATGCGCTGGGCCAGCCCTTCCACGATCGCGGTCTTGCCGACGCCCGCCTCACCGATCAGCACCGGGTTGTTCTTGCCGCGCCGGGAGAGCACCTCGACGGTCTGCTCGATCTCCGCCTCCCGGCCGATGACCGGGTCGATACGGCCCTGGAGGGCGAGGTCCGTCAGGTCGCGGCCGTACTTGTCGAGGGTCGGGGTGGCGGTGCCGGTACGGCGCGGCAGGTCGGAGCGCGGGTACCCGGACAGGGGGATCCCCACGGGCGGGGTCGGCGCCGACGGGTCCGCCGCGTCCGGCGGCAGCGCGCCGGCCGACAGCTGCGCGGCGCCGAGGATATGTCCGGCGGCCGAGTCCGGGTTGGCGGCGAGGGCGCTGAGGACGTGTTCGGGGCCGATGTGGCCGGAGCCGGTGACCCGGGCCAACTCGTGCGCGTCCAGCAGCGCACGCTTGACCGCCGGGGTCAGCGCGAGCGACGCGGGCGCCGGGCCCTGGCCCGGCTTGTGCCGCTCCGGGCCCGACCGCTCGTCGATCGCGCCGGCCAGCGCGTCGGGGTCGGCGCCCGCGCGGGCCACCAGACTTCGGGTCGGCTCGGCGGTCAGCGCGGCGCGCAGCAGGTGCTGGGTGTCCAGGTCGCTGCTGCCGTGTCGCGCGGCGTACGCCGCGGCGTCGGCCACCAGTTGGCGGGCCTGGCCGCTCATGAGCCGGCCGATCTCGATCCGCTGCGGGCGTGGGCCGCCGAAGAAACGGGCGAAGAACTCAGTGAAGGGGTCCGGACCGTAGCCCTGCGGCCCCGGGAATCCGCTGTTCATTCGTCGCCGGGTTCCCGTGTGGCGGGGGGATACACCGAGGGGGCGGTGAGGTTTGTCGCCGGGGGGTGGGGGTGGGTGCGGGGTTCGTTGGCGGCTGCGGGTGGGTGGGGCTTCTCGTGCAGTTCCCCGCGCCCCTAAAAGCATCAGGCCCCTGCGGGCCTGAAAGACCACGGCCCTGCGGGCCTGAAAAGCACGGGGCGCAGCCCCTGCTTTTCAGGGGCGCGGGGAACTGCGCGAGCAACCCCCCACCCACCCGCACCCGGACAACCGGCCACAGCTCAGCCCCGCTCGAACGCCGCCCGAGAGGTCAGCACCCGCGGCCCCGCCTCCGTGATGGCCACCGTGTGCTCCGCGTGCGCCGCCCGGGAGCCGTCGTTCGTGCACAGGGTCCAGCCGTCCGGGGCCGCGTGGTACCCGTCCGTCCCCCCGCCGATCAGCATCGGCTCGATCGCCAGGACCATCCCGTGCCGCAGCTTCATGCCTCGCCCGGGGCGCCCCTCGTTCGGCACCCCCGGGTCCTCGTGCATCCTGCGCCCGATGCCGTGCCCGCCGAACCCGTCGGGGATGCCGTACCCGGCGGACCGGCACACCGTGCCGATCGCGTGCGCGATGTCGCCGATGCGGTTGCCGACGACGGCCGCCCCGATGCCCGCCGCGAGGGCGCGTTCGGCCGTCTCGACGAGCCGGAGGTCGGCCGTGCGCGGGGTGCCCACCACGAAGCTGATCGCCGAGTCCCCGGCCCAGCCGCCCAGTTGCGCGCCGAAGTCGAGGGAGACGAGGTCTCCGTCGCGCAGCCGGTACGACGTGGGGATGCCGTGCACGATCGCGTCGTTCACGGAGGCGCAGAGCACGGCGGGGAAGGGCGTGGGCGCGAACGAGGGGTGGTAGCCCAGGAAGGGTGAGGTGGCACCCGCCTTCCGCAGCACCTCGTGAGCCAGCTCGTCCAGTTCGAGCAGGGAGACGCCCACGTCGGCGGCGTCCCGCACGGCCGTGAGCGCCTGGCCCACGACCTGCCCGGTCTCGTACATCGCCTCGATCGACTCATCCGTCTTCAGTTCCACCATGCCAATTACTATACCGCTCGGCATCCAATTCTAATACCGGTCCACCGGGGAGGGTCGGTATTAGAATGGGGTCATGGTGCGCACCCCTCTGACCCCCGAAGAGCGCGAACGCGGCGAGCGGCTCGGCCGGTTGCTGCGTGATGCCCGTGGCGGTCGCAGCATGGCGGAGATCGCCGCCGGCGCGGGCATCTCCGCGGAGACCCTCCGGAAGATCGAGACCGGCCGTGCCCCCACCCCGGCCTTCTTCACGATCGCCGCCCTCGCCCGCACGCTGGGCCTGTCGATGGACGACCTCGTGACGCGGTGCGGCCCGGCTGCCGTCGCGCCGACGACTGTGGTGGCCTGAGACGGGCCCGCCCTCCGGCGACACTGCGTCCACTCTGAAAACTTCACGTAGCGCTGCTGTAACACAACTGGTGTTTTCTTTCGGACCGGAGCACTCCAGTCTGCCGGGGAGCATGCGATGGCTGTGGATCAACTCCCGGGTCAGGTGCGGGAGTTCGCGGGATACCTGAACAGGCTGATGAGCAAGCTCGACCAGGGCGGCGGCTGGTGCGCCGTCTTCTGGCAGCGTGATCCCGACGGCATGCGCGCCTGCCTCGACGGCCTGGAGGTGCCGCCCTGGGATGTCGTGGAAGCGCTCATGCACGACCTCCACACCGCGTACGGACCCGCCGCGGCGGCCCAGGAGACCGAGCGGGCCCGCGCGCTGCACCGTGCCTCGCTCGCCGCGTACGACTCCCGGCCCGGTGGCCGTGACGCCCTCGGCGACCGGCTCGACGTCATGCTCCGCGAACAGCGCTACGCCGCCGATCGCACCGCCGAACTGACCCACAGGCTCCAGGCCGCGACCAGCCGGGAGGAGGCCGACTCCCTCCGTCTCGACCTGGCCTGGGCCCACGACGACCACGAGCGCGCCACCGCCCGCTGCACGGAACTGCGCACCCGCATCGAGGACGCCGACCGCCGCGCCCCGCACCACCCCGTGCGGGGCGCGGGGGGCGTCGCGGGGGATGCCTTCGGGGAGGTGCGCCGGGTGCCAGGGTCCGGGGAGCGCGAGGGCGGTCCGGCGACCCGCCCCGCCGGACGCGCCTCGGACGGCCGTCACCCGGAGAGCGACGCCGCCTTTCCGGGCCCCGACGAACCCCGGCGAGCCCACGTAGCGCCCGCCTCGACCGCCACCCCCACCCTCGACACCGAACCCGAACCCGAACCCCAACCCCAACCCGAACGCCAAGACCCCCCGGAATCCGCCGCCCCCGCCGCCGCGCCCGTTCCGACCAAACAGCGTTCCAAGCGCCGTCCCCGAGGGGGTGCCCGGTTCGCCGGGGCGGCGGAGGCCGAGGAGGCCGCGCCCGTGGCCGTGCCCAAGGCCGCGCCGAGCGGGGGTCGCAAGGGGCGTGCTCCCCGGGGCGCCCGGTACGCCGGAGTCGCGGAGCCGGCCCAGGCGGTGGTGCCCAAGCAGCCGCAGGCGCGGGAGGCCCTGGACGACGAGGCGCGGCGGGAGGTCGCCGGAACCGTGGAGCGGCTGGTGCGGCTTCGCCGCGAGAGCCGCAGTGGGGAGGCGCACGCCCTCCTCGTGGAGGTCGCGCACGGGCCCGCCGCCCGTTTCCCGCTGCTCGCGGCCGAGTTGCACCGCGCGGGGCTGGGCGCCGACTGGGCGACCCTGCTGTGGGAGGCAGGCTCGTTGCCCGCCGACCGGCTGGTCGCGGTCGCCGACGCCCTCAACGCGGTCGGTCGCGCGGCGGACGGGGAGCAGATGCTGCGGCAGGGCGTCACGCGGCCCGCCGAGGAGATCGGCGACGCGGTGCTCGGGTTCGTCGCGGAGGGGCGTGAACGGGAGGCGCGTGCGCTGCTCGACGTGTACGTGCGCGTGCGTACGCCGGAGGAGGCGGCCAGCAGCGCGGAGGCCGACCCCCGACGACTCGCGCCCCTCGTCCTGGCGGCGGCGCGCGGTGTCTCGGAGGACCGGCACCGGGATGTCGCGCACGCCCTACGAGTCCAGGGCCTCACCTGACCCCACCCGGCCCCGCCCGCCACCCCCGCCCCACCCGTCGGTAGCCCGGCCCCGTCGGCGGTGGTACGACCGGTTCCAGGTGCGAAACGCGGGTGTAATCGCCCACTGGAGTGCGAAACGTGATCGACTCGGCCGGTTGACGACGATGGTCTTGCCCAGCCCGTCGACGGGGCTTACTTTCAAGCCTCTACGGCCTGCTTCTACGGGCGTAGAGGCTCGCTGAGGTCGCTGTCGAAGGAGCACCTGACATGGCCAACGTCGTACGCGCCGCCCTGGTCCAGGCGACCTGGACCGGCGACACCGCGTCCATGGTCGACAAGCACATCGAGCACGCCCGCGAGGCGGCCCGGCAGGGCGCGAAGGTGATCGGCTTCCAGGAAGTCTTCAACGCGCCCTACTTCTGCCAGGTCCAGGAACCCGAGCACTACGCCTGGGCGGAACCGGTCCCCGACGGCCCGACGGTGACCCGGATGCGGGAGCTGGCCCGCGAGACCGGCATGGTGATCGTCGTCCCGGTCTTCGAGGTCGAGCAGTCCGGGTTCTACTACAACACCGCGGCGGTCATCGACGCCGACGGCACCTACCTCGGCAAGTACCGCAAGCACCACATCCCCCAGGTCAAGGGGTTCTGGGAGAAGTACTACTTCAAGCCCGGGAACCTCGGCTGGCCGGTCTTCGAGACGGCCGTCGGCAAGGTCGGCGTCTACATCTGCTACGACCGCCACTTCCCGGAGGGCTGGCGCCAGCTCGGCCTGAACGGCGCCCAGCTCGTCTACAACCCGTCCGCCACGCACCGGGGTCTGTCCTCCCACCTGTGGCAGCTGGAGCAGCCGGCGGCAGCCGTGGCCAACGAGTACTTCGTCGCCGCGATCAACCGGGTGGGCGTCGAGGAGTACGGGGACAACGACTTCTACGGCACGTCCTACTTCGTCGACCCCCGCGGCCAGTTCGTCGGCGAGGTCGCGAGCGACCAGGACGAGGAACTCGTCGTACGGGACCTGGACTTCGACCTGGTCGAGGCGGTACGTCAGCAGTGGGCGTTCTACCGGGACCGCCGGCCCGACGCGTACGAAGGGCTCGTGCAGCCGTGATCGCCCGGGGAGGACTCGTACCGCCCTGACATGGGCACGTACAGCCGTGACACTCGCAGAACCCGTACCGCAGTGAAAGGAGTGGTGCAGCCGTGACCGACGAACTGCTCGGACGCCACAAGGCCGTACTGCCCGACTGGCTCGCGCTCTACTACGCGGACCCGCTGGAGATCACCCACGGCGAGGGCCGCCACGTCTGGGACGCCGCCGGCACGAAGTACCTCGACTTCTTCGGCGGCATCCTCACCACGATGACGGCGCACGCGCTCCCCGAGGTCACCAAGGCGGTGAGCGAGCAGGCCGGGCGGATCATCCACTCCTCGACGCTCTACCTCAACCGGCCGATGGTCGAACTCGCCGAGCGGATCGCGCAGATGTCCGGCATCCCGGACGCCCGCGTCTTCTTCACCACCTCCGGCACCGAGGCCAACGACACCGCGTTGATGCTGGCCACGACGTACCGGCGCAGCAACCAGATCCTGGCGATGCGCAACAGCTACCACGGCCGCTCCTTCAGCGCGGTCGGCATCACCGGCAACAAGGGCTGGTCCCCGACCTCCCTCTCCCCGCTGCAGACGCTGTACGTGCACGGCGGTGTCCGGACCCGGGGTCCGTACGCGGACCTCAGCGACGCCGACTTCATCACCGCCTGCGTCGCCGACCTGGAGGACCTGCTCGGCCACGGCCGTCCGCCGGCCGCGCTGATCGCCGAGCCGATCCAGGGGGTCGGCGGCTTCACCTCACCGCCCGACGGGCTGTACGCCGCGTTCCGTGAGGTGCTGCAGCGGCACGGCGTGCTGTGGATCGCCGACGAGGTGCAGACGGGCTGGGGCCGCACCGGCGACAACTTCTGGGGCTGGCAGGCACACGGGCAGAACGGGCCGCCGGACATCCTCACCTTCGCCAAGGGCATCGGCAACGGCATGTCCATCGGGGGCGTCGTCGCCCGGTCCGAGGTCATGAACTGCCTGGACAGCAACTCGATCTCGACCTTCGGCGGCACCCAGATCACCATGGCCGCCGGCCTCGCCAACCTGAACTACCTGGTCGAGCACGACCTCCAGGGCAACGCGCGCCGCGTCGGCGGGCTGCTCATCGAGCGGCTGCGGGCGATCACCGCGCAGATCCCGGCGGTGAAGGAGGTGCGGGGGCGGGGCCTCATGATCGGCATCGAGCTGGTGAAGCCCGGCACCGACGAGGCCAACCCCGAGGCCGCGTCGGCGGTCCTCGAGGCCGCCCGCCGGGAGGGCCTGCTGATCGGCAAGGGCGGCGGCCACAACACCAGCGCGCTGCGCATCGCGCCCCCGCTGTCGCTGACCGTCGCCGAGGCCGAGGAGGGCGCCGAAGCCCTCGAACGGGCTCTGAGGAGCATCCAGTAACGCCGCACGCACCAGATGTGATGCGACAGATGTAAGGAACCCAGCGCCATGACCACCGCCTTGGAACCCGCCCTGTCGGTACGCCAGGTCCTCGCCCTGGACCGGGTCCTCGCCGGGGAGCCCGAGGTGGTGGCCGGGGCCGGTCAGCTCGACCGGCCCGTGCGCTGGGTGCACGTGGCCGAGGCGCCCGACGTGGGCGTGATGCTCAGCGGCGGCGAGATGGTCCTCACCACCGGGGTCCTGCTCGCCGGCGACGAGGAGGCCCAGGCCGAGTACATCCGCTCGCTGTACCGGGCCGAGGCCGCCGCGGTGGTCCTCGGTCTCGGTCGGGCCTTCCCGACGCCGCCCGAGGTGATGCGCCGGGCGGCGGAGCGGTGCGGACTGCCCATGGTGGTGCTGCACCGCCCGTTCCCGTTCGCCGAACTCACCGAGGAGGTCCAGTCCCGGCTGGTGCGGCGGAAGTTCGCGGCCGTGAGCCTGTCGGAGGCCGTCCGCACGGCCCTGACCGGGCTCATCACCGCCGGTGCCCCGCTGCAACGGCTCCTCGACGAGATCGCCCACCATGCGGGCTGTCCGCTCGTCGTCACCAACCTCGCCCACCGTGTCCTCGCCACGGCCGGGGAGCGGTCGGCGGTCGACGACGTGCTGCGGGACTGGGAACGGATCTCCCGCCAGGCCGGCGGCAACCAGGTCGACGGCTGGATCCGGGCCGAACTGGGCGGACGCGGCGAACGCTGGGGCCAGATCGTGCTCTGCGGCCACCGGGGCGACATCGCCACCGGGCGGCTGCTCGCGGACCGGGCCGCCGAGGCGCTCGTCCTGCACCGCATGCTCGGGGGCGCGGCGCACAGCTGGGAGGAGCAGTCCGCGCAGAGCCTCCTGACGGACCTCGTCTCCGGCGTCGTCCCGGCCCGTCAACTCCTGCCGAGAGCGCGGGCGGCAGGGCTGCCCGTCAACCGCCGTACCTTCGTGCCGCTCGTCGTACGCGACGGTGATGCCACCCAACTCGACCGTGTCCTGAGGATGTTGGGGCTGCCGGGGCTGGTAGCCGAACTGGCGGAGGGGGCCACCGCCGTGCTTCTCAGCCTGGCCCGGGACCAGGACGCGGCCGCGCTCACCGCGCACTTCGCGACCCGGCTGCGGTCCGAGTCCGGGGTGGGCCGGACGGTCGTGGCCGCCGCCGAGGCGCGGACCACGTGGGAGGACGTGCCGGGCGGACTGCGGGAGGCACGGCATGTGGCGGACGCCGTCGCCCAGTCGGCCGCGACCGGGCTCGACCTTCCCGTCGTCGTACGCCTCCGCGACGTCCATCTGCGTGGTCTGATTCGGCTGTTGCGCGACGATCCGCACGTCCAGGCCTTCGCCGAACGGGAGTTGGACGGTCTGCTGTGCGGCGACGGGCACGCCGAGCAGGATCTGCTGCCCGTCCTGCGGACCTATCTGGCGACCGGCCGCAACAAGTCGCACACCGCCCAGCTGCACCACGTCAGCAGGCCCGCGCTGTACCGGCGGCTGGAGGCCATAGAGGCCCGCCTCGGGGTGGACCTCGACGACTTCGAACAGGCCGCCTCCGTCCACATCGCCCTCCTCGCCCACGACGCGCAACAGGGCTGAAACATGCCGGGACCTGCGAAAACGGCGGTGAAACATGCGCCCACGAAGGGGTGACACGGTGGAACGGAGAACGCCCGCAGACGTGACACCGTGCAACTCAAACCCGATCTCCGGGCTTCCTACGCTCGCTGCACACCGAGTGACCGGAGGTCCCGATGAGCAGAGTCATCCGCGCAGCCATCTTCCAGACGGCCTGGACCGGCGACAAGGAGTCGATGATCCAGGTCCACGAGCAGGCGGCCCGCGACGCGGCCGCCCAGGGCGCTCAAGTGCTGTGCTTCCAGGAGCTGTTCTACGGGCCCTACTTCTGCCAGGTCCAGGACAAGGCGTTCTACGAGTACGCGGAAGCGATCCCCGACGGCCCCATCGTCAAGCGCTTCCAGGCGCTCGCCAAGGAACTCGGCCTGGTCCTCGTACTGCCGATGTACGAGGAGGAGCAGCCGGGCGTCCTCTACAACACCGCCGCCGTGATCGACTCGGACGGCAAGTACCTCGGCAAGTACCGCAAGCACCACATCCCCCAAGTCCCCGGATTCTGGGAGAAGTTCTACTTCCGCCCCGGCAACGCGGGCTGGCCCGTCTTCGACACCGCCGTCGGCAAGATCGGCGTCTACATCTGCTACGACCGGCACTTCCCGGAGGGCTGGCGCGCCCTGGGCCTCGGCGGCGCCGAGATCGTCTTCAACCCCTCGGCCACCTCGCGCGGCCTGTCCCGCTACCTCTGGCAGCTGGAGCAGCCGGCGTCGGCCGTCGCCAACGAGTACTTCATCGGTGCCATCAACCGGGTCGGCGTCGAGGAACTCGGCGACAACGACTTCTACGGCACCTCCTACTTCGTGGACCCCGAGGCCCAGTTCGTCGGCGAGGTGGCCAGCGACAAGGAGACCGAACTCGTCGTCCGCGACCTGGACCTGGCCAAGCTCCGCGAGGTCCGCGACCGCTGGCAGTTCTTCCGCGACCGCCGCCCGGACGCGTACGGCCCGCTGACGGCGCCGTAGCAACGCTTGACCCGCGCCCCTGGATCTTTTAGGGGCGCGGGGAACTGCGCGACCAGCCACGAACGACCGGCACTGTCCCGACAACCGAACGGAGCGTGACCGAATGAGCGGCCGTACTCTGATCCGCGGCGGTCTCGTGATCACCGCATCAGACGAACTGCACGCCGACGTCCTGATCGAGGACGGCCGAGTCGCCGCCCTCGCGGCAAGTGGCACCCCCACCGCCGACGCCTGGACAGCGGACCGCACCCTCGACGCCACCGGCAAGTACGTCATCCCGGGCGGTGTCGACGCCCACACCCACATGGAACTCCCCTTCGGCGGCACCTCCGCCTCCGACACCTTCGAGACCGGGACCCGCGCCGCCGCCTGGGGCGGCACGACCACGATCGTCGACTTCGCCGTGCAGAGCGTCGGCCACACCCTGCGCGAGGGCCTCGACGCCTGGCACGCCAAGGCGGAGGGCAACTGCGCGATCGACTACGGCTTCCACATGATCGTCTCCGACGTGAACCAGGACACGCTCAAGGAGATGGACCTGCTGGTGCAGGAGGGCGTCACCTCCTTCAAGCAGTTCATGGCCTACCCCGGCGTCTTCTACAGCGACGACGGTCAGATCCTGCGCGCCATGCAGCGCTCCGCCGAGAACGGCGGCCTGATCATGATGCACGCGGAGAACGGCATCGCGATCGACGTCCTCGTCGAACAGGCCCTGGCCCGCGGCGAGACCGACCCCCGCTACCACGGCGAGGTCCGCAAGGCCCTGCTCGAAGCCGAGGCCACCCACCGCGCCATCAAGCTCGCCCAGGTCGCCGGCGCCCCCCTGTACGTCGTGCACGTCTCGGCCATGGAGGCAGTGGCCGAGCTGGCACGCGCGCGTGACGAGGGGCTCCCGGTCTTCGGCGAGACGTGCCCGCAGTATCTGTTCCTGTCCACGGACAACCTCGCCGAGCCGGACTTCGAGGGCTCCAAGTACGTGTGCAGCACCCCCCTGAGGCCGCGCGAACACCAGGCCAAGCTGTGGCAGGGGCTGCGCACCAACGACCTCCAGGTGGTCTCCACCGACCACTGCCCCTTCTGCTTCGTCGGCCAGAAGGAGCTGGGGCGCGGTGACTTCTCCAAGATCCCCAACGGTCTCCCGGGCGTCGAGAACCGGATGGACCTCCTCCACCAGGCGGTCGTCGACGGGCACATCTCGCGCCGCCGCTGGATCGAGATCGCCTGCGCGACCCCGGCCCGGATGTTCGGCATGTACCCGAAGAAGGGCACGATCGCGCCGGGCGCGGACGCCGACATCGTGATCTACGACCCGCACGCCGAGCAGGTCATGTCCGTCGAGACGCACCACATGAACGTCGACTACTCGGCGTACGAGGGCAAGCGCACCACCGGCCGGGTCGAGACGGTCCTCTCGCGCGGCGTACCCGTCATCACCGAGCGGGAGTACACCGGGCACGCGGGGCACGGTGTCTACACCCCCCGCTCCACCTGTCAGTACCTCAACTAGGAGCGGAGCACATGGACTTCGGACTCGTCCTGCAGACCGACCCACCGGCCTCGCGCGTCATCGAGCTGATGAAGCGCGCCGAGGACAACGGCTTCACGTACGGCTGGACCTTCGACTCCGCCGTCCTTTGGCAGGAGCCGTTCGTCATCTACAGCCAGATCCTGTCCAGCACGACGAAACTGACGGTCGGCCCCATGGTCACCAACCCGGGCACCCGCACCTGGGAGGTCACCGCCTCGACCTTCGCCACGCTCAACGACATGTTCGGCAACCGCACGGTCTGCGGCATCGGCCGCGGCGACTCGGCGATGCGGGTCGCGGGCCGCAAGCCCAACACGCTGGCCCGGATCAGCGAGGCGATGAAGGTCATCCGCTCCCTGGGCAGCGGGGGAGAGGCCGACCTCGGCGGCACGGTCATCAGCTTCCCGTGGATCAAGCCCGGCGCCGAACTCCCGGTCTGGATGGCCGCGTACGGCCCCAAGGCCCTGAAGATGACCGGTGAGGAGGCCGACGGCTTCATCCTCCAGCTCTCCGACCTCTACCTCACCGAGTACATGGTCAAGGCGGTCAAGGACGCGGCCGTGGCCGCCGGGCGCGATCCGTCCGAGGTGAAGATCTGCGTGGCCGCCCCCGCGTACGTCACCGAGGACGACTCGCCCGAGGCGCTGGCGCACGCCCGGGAGCAGTGCCGCTGGTTCGGCGGGATGGTCGGCAACCACGTCGCCGACCTGGTGTCCAAGTACGGGGAGCACTCCGCGGCCGTACCGGAGGAGCTGACGGACTACATCAAGGCGCGCGAGGGGTACGACTACTCCCACCACGGGCGCGCCGACAACCCCGACACCCAGTTCGTGCCCGACGAGATCGTGGACCGCTTCTGTGTCATCGGCACCCCCGCCATGCACATCGAGAAGCTGAACGCGCTGCGGGCGCTCGGCGTGGACCAGTTCGCCGTCTACGACATGCACGACGCCCAGGAGAGGGTGATCGACGTGTACGGCTCGACGGTCATCCCGGCGGTCAACGGCTGACCCGCTTCCCGGAACGCCCTGCCGACTGCAAGAATCCGGCCACTCGACGAACGGAATCGGCCGCTCAGACCCCGGTGCCGCAACCATCCGGTCCCACAAGGCTCCGGTCCCACAAGGCTCCGGTCCCACAAGGCTCCGGTCCCGCAAGGTCCCCGTCCGCTCCAGACCCCCCACACCTTGTCTCCCTCCCCTCCGCCGTCCCGGAGGGGAGGGGCCCAAGGCCTCCGCACGGCCTTTCTTCCCGTCCCGCCTCCCCTGATTGGCCTGCCCATGACCGACATAGCACCCACGGGGTCGACGCCGACAGCCCAGTCCGCCGACCCGTCCGGGCGGATAGAGCTGGCGCCCGGGGCCTTCCCCGCCGACAGCCCCTTCGCCAACGAGGACCTGCGCCCCGTACCCGTCTCCGAGCGCAAGTGGACGACGTACAACTTCGCGGCGCTGTGGATCTCCATGGCCCACTGCATCCCCAGCTGGACCCTGGCCTCCGGCCTGGTCGCCCTCGGCATGGACTGGAAGCAGGCCGTCTTCACCATCGCCCTGGCCAATGTCATCGTGCTGCTGCCGATGCTGGCCACCGGGCACGCCGGACCCAAGTACGGCATCCCCTTCCCGGTGCTGGCCCGCGCCTCCTTCGGTTTGCGGGGCGCCAACATCCCGGCGATGATCCGGGCGGCCGTGGCCTGCGGCTGGTTCGGCATCCAGACCTGGATCGGCGGCTCCGGGATATTCGCGCTCGGCTCCAAGCTCACCGGCGGTGAGTGGGAGAACGCGGGGAAGATCGCGGGCAACCCCTGGCCGCTGTGGCTCTGCTTCATCCTCTTCTGGGCGTTGCAGATAGCGATCATCTACCGCGGCATGGACTTCCTGCGGCACTTCGAGAACTGGGCCGCGCCGTTCGTGATCGTCGGCGCACTCGTGCTGCTGATCTGGATCGCCGTCAAGGCCGACGGCTTCGGCGCCCTGCTCGACCAGCCCTCCAAGCTCGGCTGGGGCCCCGACTTCTGGCCGGTGTTCTTCCCGTCGCTGATGGGAATGATCGGCTTCTGGGCCACTTTGTCCCTGAACATCCCTGACTTCACCCGGTTCGGCGCCAGTCAGAAGGCGCAGACCTGGGGGCAGTCCCTCGGTCTGCCGACCACGATGACGCTCTTCGCGATCCTCGCCGTGCTGGTCACCTCCGGCTCCGAGGTCGTCTACGGCGAGGCCATCTGGGACCCGGTCACGCTGGCCGCCAAGGCAGACAACGTCTTCGGGCTCCTCTTCGCCCTGATCACCGTGCTGGTCGCCACCATCTCCGTGAACATCGCGGCGAACGTGGTCTCACCGGCGTACGACCTGGCGAACCTCGCCCCGAAGCTCATCAACTTCCGTACGGGCGCGCTCATCACGGGTGTCGTCGGCATCCTGATCTTCCCGTGGAAGCTGATCTCCACGCCCGAGTTCTACATCTTCACCTGGCTCGGCGTGGTCGGCGGTCTGCTCGGCACCGTCGCCGGCATCCTCATCGCCGACTACTGGATCGTCCGCCGTACCGTCCTGCACCTGGCGGACCTGTACACGCCGGGCGGGCGCTACTGGTACTCCTCCGGCTGGAACTGGCGGGCGATAGCGGCCTTCGTGGTCGGCGGTGTCCTCGCGGTCGGCGGTTCGTACTCGACCGTCTCCGAGGACGGCGTGTCCTCGGGACCGTTCCCGCACGACGGCCTGATCCCGTTCCTCAAGCCGCTCGCCGACTACGGCTGGGCGGTGGGCCTGGGCGCGGCGATGCTGCTGTACGTGGTGCTGATGGCCGGCGAGCGGGAGAGGATCCGGACCGAAGGAGCGGGTGACCGTCTGCCCCGGCCGTGATCTCACCCGGCCGTGATCTCACCCGGCCGTGATCTGCCCCGTCAGTGATCGGAGCGGCGGCGGCCCTGCTGAAAGACGTCCCTACGCGGAGTCCTCCAGTACGGCCGCCGCCTCCTTCGCGGCCTTGATGGCGCCCTTGTTGATCTCGTCCGTGTCGGGCGCCTTCTGCGACTCGAAGTCGCTGCCGTTGTAGGTGACGACCACCAGGGCGTTGGACATCCGGACGTACACCACACCCTCACGGGTCTGCTGCTTGTCCTCCGTGGTGAGGTTCACCACGGAGTAGGCCTCGTCACCGAGACCGGGCACGGCGCCGCCGCCGCTCTTCTCCGTGGTGCGCGTCTTGTAGGTGCTCTCGGCCTTGTCGTCCGACTGCTGAATCTCGTACGAGACGTCGAGCCAGCGGTAGTCGAAGCCCTTGAGCGCGTTCCACGAGCAGGTGCGGCGCACGGACTCGTTGGTCGACGCGATCTCCTTGCCAGCCGTCTTCGCCCCGGGAACAAGCGATTTGACCGTTTTCTCCGTGATGCCGGAGCAGGGAGAGGGGGCCTTCTCGTACGTCTTGGTCACCGTCGCCGTGGACGGCGCGGACTCGTCGGTCGAGACGGGCCCCGACGCCGTTTCCTGCGCGGAGTCCTCGCCGGCCGGGCTCGCGGACAGCGGACCGGACGACAACGCCCAGCCCGCGACGGCGAGTACGGCGACCGGCATCAGTCGCGCGGTGAGGGCGAGCGGCAGAGGGAGATCACGCACAGCGCACTTCTCGGGGTCGAGGCGGCGGTACCGCCGGGCGGTGGGATACGCCAGTGTCACACGACTGCCTGTGGGACGAAAGTGCGAACTCGCTCCGTGCATACGCGGTGACTGGGTCTCACGCGCGCGGAGTGCACGGCCTCGGTGCGGAGTCACGGCTTCCGAGCCGCGTCCGTGTCAGGATCGGTCCATGATCCTGATACGCGGCCGTTCGGCCTCCCGCGCGCTCCTGGTGACGGCGCTGATCCTGGCCGTCGGTGGCTGCGGGCTCGGGGACGAAGTGGACCGCGAACTCGATCCCGACCGCGCGGCACCCCCGACGTCGGCCTCGTCGACACCCCCGCACGTGCCCGAGGGGCTGCGGGTCTCGGAGCCGCCCGCGGCCACGGAGACGTCACCCGGCGCTGGGCCCACCGGGGCCGCGTCACCCGACGGGGCGGCCGCCTGCCCGACCTCCGGCGTACGCATGCTGCCCGGCCTCGTGGAGGCGGCGATGGGCCTGCGGGCGATGAGCGTGACGCTCACCAACTGCGGCGGGAAGCCGTACACCGTCAAGGGCTACCCCTCGATCCAGTTGCTCGACGAGGACGGCGAGACCTACGACGACGTACGCGTCCTCCAGGGGGCGCGGGACATCACCACCGGCGTGCCCGACTTCGGACCGCACCAAGTCACCCTGAAGCCCGGCCAGTCCGCCGGGACCACGCTGGTCTGGCGCAACACGGTCACCGAGGTGGCCGTGCCCGCCGTCAACGCCCCCGCGCTGCGCATCGCCCCGCTCCCCGGCCGCCCCGCCGAAGTCCTCACCCCCGACGGCGGCCTCGACCTCGGCAACACGGGCCGCCTCGGCACGACCGCATGGACGCAGCTCGCCCCGGACTTCTGACGCGCCCGGGTTCTTAACCGGTTGCGGGTCCGTCGTGGTGATCAGCACCCTGGAGCCATGAGCCGGTCACCGTACGACACCGAGTCCCAACTCCCGTCGCTGCCCGAGGAGATACTCGCCTACTACGAGCGCGGCGGGGAGCTCACCCGCCTCAGGCAGGGCGCCGGCCGGCTGGAGTTCTGGCGCACCCAGGACCTCCTGCGGCGGCTGCTGCCGGCGGCTCCCGCGCGTGTGCTCGACGTCGGTGGCGGCACGGGGATCCACGCCGAGTGGCTGGCCGAGGACGGGTACGAGGTCGAGGTCGTCGACCCCGTGCCCATGCACGTGGAGCGGTCCGGGCGGCTGCCCGGGGTCACCGCCCGGCTCGGGGACGCCCGCGCGCTGCCCGTCGAGGACGCCGGCTACGACGTCGTCCTGTTCCTCGGGCCGCTCTACCACCTTCCCGAACTCCCGGACCGGGTGCGGGCGTTGGCCGAGGCCCGGCGGGCGGTGCGGCCGGGCGGGGTGGTGGTCGCGGCCACGATCAACCGTTTCGCGGGGCTCAACGACACGCTCATGCAGGGGAACTACTTCATCCCTGAGCGCCGCGAGCGCACCGATGCCGTGTCGGCCCACGGCAGGCACCGGTACTCGTCGGCGGACCCGCACTTCACCACCGCCTACTTCGCCGATCCCGCCGACGTGCCGGGCGAGTTCGCCGAGGCCGGGCTCGTACCCGAGGGGCAGTACGGCGTCGAGGGCGTCGCCTGGCTGATGGGCGGGATCGAGGAGTGGCTGGACGACCCGGAGCGCCGGGAGGCCGTCCTGGCGGCGACCCGTCGTATCGAGTCGGAGCCGACGCTGCTGGGGGCGAGCGGACATGTGCTGACGGTGGGGCGGAGGCCGGGAGAAGACCTGGAGGGCACCCTCGGCTGAGACACCGTGCGCCACGCGCTGCGTACGATCACGGAACACCCGTCGCGAGTTGAGGAGTCCGCCCGTGTTCACCACTCGACCGACGCTCCAGGGGACCTTCGGCATGGACGCCCCGTGGGTGGGGCGCTGACCTGGGCATTTGGCACCCGTTGAGTCCCTGACCTGCGGAGACGCGTCGTTCAGTGTCTTTCGGAGGGGTGTCGGCTTATGCCGCTCGAACTCCCCAGAGCCTCCCCGAATGACAAGAAACTCCCCAGCCGCTCCCCAGGCGGAGTGGCTGGGGAGGACCCAGCGGAATGCTGAGCACCTGCGTCTGTGATGTGCCGAGGAGGGGCCGCCGAGCTGAGTCCACGCTGCTGGCAGGTGGGCGGTCTGGGAACGGCCCTACTCAGGTTGAACTCGTGGAGCCTGTCAGGCCGTGACGGTTCTTGACCGCTGCGGTACGGCGTCGTCATACGGTACGCGCATGGGGGCGGGCTGACGCCCAAAGAGCAGCAGAAGCGGGGAGCGGGTGCGCCTTCAGACGGCTGAGCGGCTCAGGGCGGGGTGCCCGGCGTCGTCGCGGCAGACGCGGGTTCGGTACGAGTGCGCTCGGCCCGCGGCTTGGCGCTGCTGATACCCCCCAGGCTCGTGTCTGCTGACGGCTCGCGTGGCACGCGGGCACGCCGCGCCCGGGTAGCGCTCTGTTGCCTTTGTGTTGTCCAGTCGGATCACCTGCTGGCGCTCCGCCTCCGCGCGCTGCTCAGCAATGGTCCTTGCCACGGTCGGGTCCCAGCCCCTGGCCGCCAGATCTGGCGCTTCGGCGTCCGTTGGCCCCTGCAGAACGGCACGCTCGAGCTGGCGACGTGCATTCGAGAGCATCGCGTCGAAATCCGTTGCGCCGCGTGGCAAGTTAGCGCGGACGTTTTCGGTGACATCGGCTGAGTGCGAACGGAGATACAGCCCCCCGCGCTTGCCCATCGCGTGGCCTACGCCGTGCCCCAGCAAGTCGATGTCTGCAAGATGCGGTGACGTCGTCGAGAAGACTCGGTCAAGTGCCGCCTCAAATTCCTGTCGCATGATGTGTGAACTGACAAGGATGGTCGTGAACCCGGAGACTTCCTCCATCACTTCAGCGATATCGGCACGCTCGCGTGGATCCTGGATTCCTGCCATCTCCATGTGGTGGGTCAAGGGCAGGGGGAAGGAAAACGAACCGGATGCAGCGGCATCCCGTACCGCAGGGAGAGCCGGCGTGTACCCCTGACCGCGGCGGGCGAACCAGGTGATCGGGCCAGGCGTAGCTGGGCTCCTGTCGTCGTGCCATGGTGCCCAGCCTCTCAACGAGGCTCTGACGGCGCCTCGGCATTTGTGCGGACCCGCCGACGCTCCACAGCCATCCACGGACGCCTGGTTGTTGATCCGGTCACTGGTTCCCGCGCTTGCAGCGACGACGCTCGCTGCCTCCCTTCCTCGCCTTGCTCGTGCAGTTCCTTCGGCAGCCCAGGACGCTTTGAGTTGCCCAGGGGAGCGATAGGCATGTTCGCTCGCCCGGTTGATCTTTCCGGTGAACGCTTCGAGGCCGCTGATCATGTGATAGCTCTGAGCCGGTGGAATGGGTCTATGCGGGGGTGGGCCAATGTCGTTGACGTCTCAGCTGCGTGACGGGGAACTGAGCAAGTGGTGTGCCCGCCGGTTCACCGGTTCGGCGGAGGCTGTCGGCCGATTGGCCGGCGCCACCCGCGGCCGTAGGCCCGTGTTTCCGAGCGGGCAGGTCGACGGACGGCACTGGGCTTCGATCGGCGGCGCGTTCGGCGCCCGTCTGGCCGCGTTGGTGCAGCCCGCACCGCCGTACTACGCGCTGCACGGCCTGGTGGCCGCCAGGCTGGTAAGCCGTGAATGGGTCAACGAGCAGGCCGCGCTCTATCCGACCCACGCCGATCTCGGCGAGCGGGAACGTGCCAGAGCACTCGACCTGCGCCCGACCATGATGGGGTGGCTGGACCTCTGCCCCCTGGCCCGGTCCGTGCCATCACGGCACAGCTCCGACACGGAGCGCGCCGACTTCGTCAACAGCATCGTGAAAGCCCCTCGCAGGGAGCTCGACAGCATCGTCAACAGCATCATGCGGGGGCCGAACTCCCAGGCTGACCGGTACTGGCCGGCGGAGCCCGTGCTGGCAGACCTGTTCACCCGTACCCGTGCCTACTTCGCCCAGCATGCGCCTCCGGGGCGCCTCGGCACCCGCGGCGCCGAGGCCGGACTCGCCCGTGTCTGCTGGCTGCTGGACATGTTCGAGGACGTCTACCGCTCCGGCACCATCCATGAGTCGATGCACCAGGTCTTCCGCCCAGGCGTCCCGACCGTGGAGACGATACGCGCGGCCGCGAACGAATCGGTCGTGGACGAACTGGCACTGCTGGCACGGCAGACAGAGGTCCACGGCGCCCTGGCCGAGCTGCGCCGACTGGCAGGCGATCCACCCGAGGGCCAGCCACTGGGCATCGCCAGCCCCGTCTTCGTCAATCACTGGGCCGACGGCGACCTGCTGATATCCGGCCCGACCGGAGCCACGCTGATCGACGTCAAAACGGTGGCCAGGGTCGACAAACAGGACCGTTCCGTACGCTGGCTGTGGCAGCTGATCGCCTATGCCTGGCTGGACATCGCCGACCGCTACCGCATCCGCGACGTCGGGCTGTACCTCGCTCGGCACGGTGCACTCGTTACCTGGAGCCTGGACTCCCTGGCCGGCACCCTGCTACGCGGCGGCGACCAGGACGAGGCGCGCGCCGAGTTCCGGGCGCTGGCCGAACGGGTGCTCACTAAAGAAGGAGCGCGGCTGCCTGGGGCAGACGCGGACCTCCTGCGGTAGACCGCCACGGGCCTGGCTCCTCAAGGCTCACCGGCGCTGTGTGCCGATGTGGTCTCCAACTGACGATCACCGTCAGCGCCACGCGAGACTCGGTGACGTTGTGGCTGGCGATCACCGCGACTTCCGTGATCGGAAGCCATGTTCTTGTAATCTCTGCCGGTCAACCCGGCATGATCTGAGTACCCCCTTGTCGGTGGATGCTCGAGTGGACGTTTCGGACAGCCGCGCCCCGTCGATCAAAAGGAGGCGGGCATGGACCCAAACGGACATGAAAGCTGTGCCGCATCGGACCCCGAACAGCCGGCGGACCGATCCTCGGCGCAGCCGCACAGCGATGGAAACTCGGACCGGGACAGGGCGGTCGCGGATATGGCGGGCGAGTTCGGCGCGGAGCTGGTGCAGGCGTCCTGGCCACTGGTCGATCTGAAGAACCGACCGCCGGGAGAGACGCGGGTGGTGCCGTTGCCGCCGCACCTGGTGACGATGTGGCGCGAGCATGCCGCCACGTTCGGCACGGCTGACGATGGCCGGCTGTTCTTCACCGAGCAGGGCCGGATCATCACGTACACCACCTACAACCGGGTCTGGCACGAGACCCGTGCCCTCGCCCTGTCACCCGCCCTCGCCAGCACCCCACTCGCGAAGCGCCCGTACGACCTGCGGCACTCGGCCTTGTCCACGTCCATCAACAACCAGCGCATCGAAGGGCTCCTGAGCGCCTACGACCAGCCGCCTGAGCCCGACCAGCAGAACGAGGAGTAGCTCCTCCGAGACGCACCGTGCCGGATGTCAGAGTGCCGCCGAACAGACGGATCCTGTCCGTTGCGTCACGGTGCGCCCCGACGGTCTGTCGTCATTCTTCGGCTGGCTACTGCGGCCGGTCGCGCCGCGTGTCGGGCAGGCCCTCCGCGGGCTTGACAGGTCCGTTGGGCGGGCGAGTTGCTCCGGCTCCGTCATGCGGGTGCGAGATGCGGCAGTCCAAGTGCTGTGACGGCTTCCGTCAGCTCCTTGTCGTAGGTGACGAATGACCTTGCGGGCGGGCGGGCGTGGTGGCGGTGGATCTCGTCCACGAACGCGCACGCCTGCGCGAAAGAGATGGGATCACGGTGGTGAGCATGACGGCCTTCTCTGGCTCTCGGCTCGCAGGTTGTTCGGCTTCATTGCCGTTCCCGTCAATTCCGGTGGGCTGATTCCGCGTTGGCCTGCCGGATGGCGTCCACGCGACGTGGGCACCCTCCGCGGCGCTTGTGGTCAGCGCCTGAAGGCGTCCTTGGCCTTGTCGCCCGACTGCTTCAGGTTTCCGGAGATCTGGTCGGTCCTGCCTTGGCGTTGTAGTCGCCTGTTGCGGATGGTCCGGCCGATGCGTTCGGTGATCCGACCCTTGAACGCCTGGGTCTTGTGCTTGATCGTCTGTCCGACGCTCATGATTGTCCTCTGCTCGTTCGCTCGATGGGCTCTCGCGCGTGATGGCCGTACAGGCCGCCCGTTACCGCGGGCGGGAGAGCACCTTGGGAGAGTGCCTGGTGCGGATTACCCGCGGCTGCGGCCGTACCGGCGGCCACCGCTACGCCTGCCACCGCCGCGCCCGCGCATGGCGAAGCCGACGATCCAAACGACCAGCAGTACAGCGGCGACCCACCAGAGGGTCTGCATGGTGAAGCCGAACCCGAACACCACCAGGATCAGCAGAAGGAGAAGAATCCACAGAATCATTGCCGGGCCTCCAGATCGCGGGAAGTTCCTGAGTTCCGCGGGGTCCGGGCGAAGCGGGAGAGGTGGAATGCTGCCCCCGAACAATCCGGAGTGGCATAGCCCTACGCCGTGCTGTCAGTCAACGCCCGGCAACTTCCCTTGTCAACATGGTGTCGACGCGGGGGAGTTCTGGGAGCTGGGCAGGGGCCGCTGGGACAAACGGAGCCTCGGCGGAACCGTCGACCGGCTCGGCCGGCGGCGCCGGCAGGACGTGGTCCTCCCACCAGGACAGGCCCATCACGGTGGCGAGCAGGACGAAGGGGGCAGAAGCCGGAACGATCAGTACGTACATGCGTACCGCCTGCGGTGGGATGCGTGCGACGCGGCGGGCAGCAGAGGGAGGATGCCCGCATGGGGCGCATCGAGGCGGCGCAGGATCGCGCAGCGACGGCGAGTGCGGGAGCGGCCCCTAGGTAATCGGGACGGGGTCCGGCACCGATGCGCCAGGTGCGCCCCCGAAGGAGCGCGAGAGGTGATCGACGCTGCCGGGGGCTCGGGCCGTACCGTGCACACTAGCCCTCTCCGCACTCCCTGGACAGATGTCACGTGGCCATCTGCTCCGGGTGGCAGACCGTTACATGGGGCGCTATGCGCAGCCTCTGGGGAGGGCTACGCTGTTCGAACAGGCCCCAGCCCCCGGCAGTGATGCTTTGTTCCGCTCCGGGGAGGCCCGCCGTGTTCGTATTGCTTCTCCTCCTCATCGTGGTCTTGTTCGGCCTCGGCTTCATCAACCCCATCTGGTGGGTGGCCGCGGCCGTGTTGGTCTTCGGCGCCACCCGCCACGGCCGCGATCGCGGGGGAGGCTGGATCCGTGGCGACGGTTCCGATCTCGGGGACTACCGGGACTACGAGAACCGTCGGGATCGTCAGGACCGCTGGGACCGTCGCTACAGCCGTCAGCACCGGGCGCGCTGGAGGCGCGAGGACCGGCGGGACCATGAACGGCGAGGGTGACCGGTGAAGTTGCCCGACATCCAGAGGTTCCGGGGCGGCTTCAGCCGCGCCGGACGCGCCGAAATCGTGGAGAGGCACGTGCCATGCATCGCACAACCATGCTTCCGGGGGATTGGTGGGACCTGACGGCCGAGAACTCGGTAGAGGACCAGCCGGGTCAGGATGTCGTGGCGCTGCGCGCCGAGATCGATCAGCTGCGGCGGGCACTGGCCGGCCGCATGGTCATCGACCAGGCGTGCGGCATGGTGATGGTCCTGGCCCCCTGCCGCCGTGGGCCGGCCAGGAACCTGCTGGTGGACATCTCGCGGCAGTGCAACACCAAACTTCCGGAGGTGGCTGCGGCCGTGGTCGCCGCCTGGGAGGGTGAGCCGCTCTCGCGGCTGATGCAGCGGGCGCTGCGGCACGCACTGCGGCGGCTCTGCGCGGAAGACCGTGGGTGCGACTCCTCACCGGCGGATGAGACGTCAGGAAGGGGAAGGTCATGATTCACGCAGCCGACGTCCGGGAATGGCGCGACCGCGATGTCGTCGATACCGAGTCGCACAAGATCGGTGTCCTGGAGGCGGTGTATGTGGACACCACCACCGATGAGCCGGCCATGGCCACGGTACGGATCGGGCTGCCCACCCGGCACCGGCTGGTCTTCGTCCCCCTGGAGGATGCGATCGCCGGGCCGGGCTATCTCAAGGTCGGCTATGTCAGAACGCTGGTGAAGCAGGCTCCTTCGATCGGCACCGACGACGTGCTGCCCGCCGAGCAGGAGGAGGCGATCTTCAAGCACTACGGACTGGCCTACAAGGCCGGTGCGGCCGGCGAACGGCAACTGGCGCGCCGCTGACCACCGACGGACAGGACGACTGCCCTGTGAGGTACGCACCATGCGCCTACTGACCACCCCCGCGAAGAACAGCGGCTGTTGACGGCCGTGGCTTCGGCGGAGGAAACGGCTCTACTGGCCGAGATCGTCGAACTACGCGCCAGGAACGAGCAGTTGGGCCGTGCGCTGGCGAGCCGTGCGGTGATCGACCAGGCGCGCGGCATGCTGATGGCCCTGGCGCCCTGTTCCAGCGAGAGGGCCTGGGACCTGCTGGTGGACGTGTCGCAGCACTGCAACATCAAGCTCCGTGACGTGACTGCGGCCCTGGTCGCCACGACGAAGGACGAGGCGCTCCCGGAACCGATACAGCGAGAGCTGCGCCGGGGGTTGCGGCGCCTCCGTCAGGAGGACCGGCGGTGACGGCATGCGTGCCCAGCGGGCGGCACCGGGAGCTGTGAGCTCAACTCTCCGGTGCCTTCGTCCAGGACGGCCGTCGGACGCCTCCGTTGTGTAGCCCACCTCGTGGAACTCAAACACCGGCCTGTCCCTTCCCCGACCTCAAAGCCGTTGAGCAGGCAGAACGCTCGAAGAGCGCCACCCCGCCGACGGCGTCACCGCGGTGGCGGCAGGTAGACGGTGAGCGCATGTGCCGCTTTGTCGAGGTGGAGCGTGTCAGCCGCCGGGCTCACTTCGCCGTCACGGGTGTAGTCCTCTTCCTCGCTCATTCCGTCGATCCGCAGCCGGGTGACCGTGGTGGCCTGGTAGACACGGGAGCGGGCGAGGGTTCCGGTGAGGAAGGCGGCGACGAGCCGGGTGCGGGCGAAGGGGTGGCTGCCGTCGACGGTGCGGACGTCGAGGAGTCCGTCGTTGAGGCTGCGGCGGTGGGAGGGCGCGAAGCCGGGCGGGTCGTAGCGGCTGTTGCCGGCGAAGAGCAGCCACAGCCGTCGGTGCCGCTGACGGCGGACGGGCTACGGCCAGGTGCTGGTGGGTGCCGCGGGCTGCCTCCTGATCGGCATCGGCGCGGTACTCGCCGTCCGGGCGGCCATGCGGCGCTTCCTCAGGCAGCTGGACACCGGCACCATGAGCCACCGTACGAAGCAGGTCGTCACCGCTCTGGGCGTGGGCGTGGGCGGAGGCGTGGCACGTGGCGTGGTGTTCGCCGCGGCCGGGATCTTCATCCTGGTGGCAGCCGTCCACTTCGACCCGCACGAGGCCAAAGGCGTGGACGCCACGCTCCGCAGCTTCACGCAGACACCGGTGGGGCCATGGCTCCTGGTCGCCGTCGCGATCGGGCTGGTTCTCCTCGGCGTCTTCTCCTTCGCCTCCGCTCGCTGGCGCCGCCTGTGAAACGGTGACCCAAACCGATCTACCGGCTCCTCCCGCAGGCTCGCCTTTGGGCCGGGCCGTCACCACGCACCGGTCACACAACAGCGGCGAACCGTTTTGCCCCCGTCACCGACCGCATGTGGGCATGTGGAGCGGCGGTACAGCATGCCGTCGACGACAGCGCCGATGACGACCAGCGCGATGGCGCCGCTGAGCAGAACCAGGAAGAAGGCCATGGCGCTGCGCTTCCCAGCGGTCGTCTACCAGTAGTGCCAGCGTCCTCCGGTCTCGCGCGTACCTCAATTTCAAGGTAGAGGCAACCCATGGCGGTGGTGTGCCGGACAGAGCGGTTCTACCGTGAGGACAGGAAGCAGATCCCAGGAGCACGTCGTGATCATCCTCGGACTCGTCATTCTCGTCGCCGCGGTGGTCATCGGCGTCGTCGGCGTTCTTTCCAACAGCGGCAGCGCCCATGAGTTCACCGGCGGATTCTCCGTCTTCGGAGTCGACGTCACCGGCTCCACCGGCACCCTCTTCCTGTACGGCATCGTCGTCGGGGCGGCGGCTCTGCTCGGGCTGAGCCTGCTCCTGACCGGTACACGCCGCACCGCTCGTCGCGGCCGCACCGCACGTCGCGGGCTCAAACCGTCTCGGCGCGAGACAGCCACAGCCGAACAGGAACGCGGCGTCCTGATCAACGAACGCGACACCGCCCGCGCGCAGACGGGGTGGGCGGAGAGGGATGACGAAGACCCTGCCGGACCGGTCGAACGCCCCCGTCACAAGCAGCACTGGTTCCACACCGGGCCGCTCCCCGCTGACGATCCCGCAGACGACCTTGCCCGCACCGGACGCCCAGACGCCGCTGCGGTCATGATCGGTCGGCTCCGACACAGACCTCGGTTGACCTGCCGGGCGCGGTGCTGGTGGGACCCGGAGAGCGGGTGTTTTTCATGGACTGGCTGAGAAGGCTGCCTGTGATCGGAAAGCTGATGCGTACGCACGCTTGGCGGGCGTACGAGCGGCTGGATGCCGTCCACTGGGCCCGGCTTGCCGCGGCCATCACCTTCACCAGTTTCGTCGCGCTCTTTCCGCTGATCACCGTGGGCGCCGCGATCAGCGCCAAGCTGCTGAGCGACGACCAGCTCGGGAAACTCCAGGACAAGATCGCCGACCAGGCACCGGGACTCTCCGACCTGCTGGACCTGGACAGTCTCGTCGCGCATGCCGGATCCGTCGGGCTGATCGCGGGCGCGCTGCTGCTCGTGATCGGCATCAACTGGGTCGGCGCCCTGCGCGGGTGCCTGCGCGTGGTGTGGGAGAAGGAGCAGGACCCGGGCAATCCGTTCGTGCTCAAGCTCAAGGACTTCGGGGTGCTGGTCGGCCTCGGCGCGGTCGGGCTGGTCGCGATCGGCAGTTCGGTGTTCGCCATCAGTGCCGTCGGCTGGGCCGCCGACAAGGCCGGTATCGAGGGTGGGGCGGGACGGGCCCTGCTGTTCTTCGCCGGCCTGGCCATCGCCCTGATTGTCGACTTCCTGCTGCTGGCCTACGTGCTCACCCGGCTGCCGCGGGTACATCCCGACCGGCGTGCGGTCCTGGTCGCCGGGCTGATCGGTGCGGTGGGCTTCGAACTGCTCAAGTGGTTGCTGACCGGCTACCTGCAGGGCGTCGCCGGGAAGAGCATGTACGGTGCCTTCGCCGTGCCGGTCGCCGTTGTGCTGTGGATCAACCTCATGGCCAGGCTGCTGCTGTACTGCGCCGCTTGGACAGCGACAGCGGCGGGGACGGCGGAGCGGTCCGGCGAGACAGCCGAGGGCGAGGGCCCGGAGCCCGGGACCAGCCCCGCAGACGACGCCGCACCACAGCGTGCGTCAGCCGGCAGCCGCGCACCAGCAGCACCGCACCTCCCAAAGCACGGCCCGTGATCCGAGCGTGGTTCTTCGTGCTGGGCAGCTGCGTGCGGTCACCGCCTCGGCGGCGGTGTCAGGCCACCAGGCCGGGAAGGGGTTCGGAGTCGTCGATGAAGGCGCGGGCCAGATCGGACAGGCGTCGGTTGTGGGCCCGGGCGTAACTGCGCAGGGTGGTGAACGCCTGCTCCATGTCGATGCCCTGGCGTTCGGCGAGTTTGCCCTTGGCCTGTTCGATCAGT
Organism: Streptomyces sp. SP18BB07; assembly: GCF_036322545.1. Taxonomy (NCBI): domain Bacteria; kingdom Bacillati; phylum Actinomycetota; class Actinomycetes; order Kitasatosporales; family Streptomycetaceae; genus Streptomyces; species Streptomyces sp. SP18BB07. Next base: position 34,686 of record NZ_JAQYWT010000337.1, on the reverse strand, counting down.
ACGCGGCTGTTGAGCGCGGTCTGCAGCTGTTCGTTGAGGACGGTGCTGCGGTGGACGGTGCGTTGTTGCAGGAGGCTGATGGTGGCGACGTCGGCCAGGGCCTGGGCGATGAGTGTGCCGGCCGGGTCGAAGGGGCCGGGGGTGGCGTGGAAGAGGTTCAGGGCGCCGACGACCTCGTCCCGCAGACGCATGGGCAGGGCCTGGACGGCCCCGAACCCGCTGCGGTGGGCCGCCGTGACGAAGCGCGGCCAGCGGTCGACCTCCCGGGTCAGGTCGGGGACTGCCACCGGTGTGCCGGTGCGGAAGCATTCGAGGCAGGGGCCCTCGTCGTTCTGGAGCTGGAAGAGCTCAAGGAGGCGTACCCGTTCGTCGGAGGCGGCCATGACGCGGAGTTTGCCGTCACGGTCGGCGAGCAGCACCCCGGCCGCGCTCGCATCGAGCATGCCGACGCAGCGGTCGGTGAGCAGGCGTAGGAAGTCGATCAGGTCGAAGTCGGCGACCAGGTTGTCCGCCAGCTCGACGAAGGTCTTGGCAAGGAGCTGCTGATTCATCGTGGGCACCTCTGTTGAGTTGAGACTAGTCCCGCCAGAACGGGGCGGGAAGCACAGCACGTTCGTCGGATGGCACCAGTGCGTCAGGTTTCCTCGTCGGTCCGTCCCGGTTCCGTGTCCGGGGAGAAGCGGAGCCGGTGGGCCACGACGTCGGCGGCCACGTCGGCGAGCCGACGTCCCTGCGTATAGGCGTAGGCGCGCAGCCGGACGAAGGCTTCGTCGATACCGACGCCGAGCTGGACGGTGAGGATGCCGGTGGCCTGGTCGATCTCGGCCCGGTATCCGCCCAGTTCCTCGAAGCCTCGATCTGCCAGTGCTCGGTCGACCGGTCCGCCCGTCTCGTCGATCCGCGCATCGAGCAGGAGCAGCGTCGCGAGATCGGCGAACGCCAGCGCATCGGCCAACTGCTCCCTGTCCAGCACGGTGGGGATGTCGGCGTACAGGTCGAGGACTCCCGGGCTGATCGCCCCCATCTGTAGGGGGAGTGCGAAGACGGCGCGTGCTCCGGCTTCCAGTGCCGCGTCGGCGAACAGGGGCCAGCGGTCCTGCAGTGCGCCGGTCAGTAGATCGGGCGTCAGGACGGCCGAGCCGTGCATGAAGGCGTCCACACAGGGCCCTTCACCCAGGGTGAGCTGGAGCTCCTCCAGTTGTTCGCTGATGGCGTCGGTGCTGCACAGCGGGTGGCTCGCGGCGGTCCGGGACATCGCTGATACTCCGGCTCCGCCGACCGGCAGTGCGGCCACCGCCGCGGTGCACACATCGACCACGCCGACCCGGGCGCCGCGTCGGGCCGCCTGTTCGGCGACCAGTACCTGGATGCGGGCCGACCGGCTGTCGGACCTCATCCGGGCCACCGGGTCCAGGCGTCGTGGGCAAGTCCCTCCAGCCGCGCCGTGGTTCGTTCCCCGAGGGGGAACACCAGCGCACGGAACATGGTCGGGCCCGCCGGCCGCCACATTTCTCCGACGTCCAGCCATCCCCAGGAGCGGAGCGACGCCAGGGTCGGGTGATCGTCCTGATCCACCAGGGTGGCGCCGAGGGATGCCTGGTGGTCGCTCAGCAGCCGCTCCTGCAACCGGCGGGCCACGTCCTGGTCCTGCGGGTGCGGGCGGACCAGGATGCTGGTGATCGCGAAGACGCCGCCGGACGCGGTGAGCTGTTCAATGCTCTGCGGCAGTGCCCCGTCGAACCCGAGCCACCAGAAGCCGTCACTGCCCACAGGGAATCCGAAGGCGCATCCCATCAGGTGGTCCGTCTCCTCGATCACCATGGCGAACCCCGGCCGCCGGATGTCGCCGGTGAGACGGTTCAGGAAGTCCTGGCGGCTGCGGCTGCGGCTGCGGTGTGCCTCAGGGGCGGACGTCTCGCGGGAGTCGACGTACAGATCCGCCAGCTCCCCGCCCAGGCCCTGTGCCAGCCAGCGGTTCACGTGGCGCAACCGGACCGCGTCCATGGTGAACGGCTCGTCTGCATGGGGCTTGTGCGGCTGCCCCTGCCTGGGCTGGGCCGTCACCGCGCATCGCCCGAGAGGACAGCCACCAGCGGAACACTCCGCTGCGGCAGGGCATGGGCTGTCGAGGCCGGGACGTCCCCGAGAGACGGTGACAGACGCCCGAGCGGAAGGCCGAGAAGCAGGAACCCGCAGCCGGTGAGGTCGAGGGTCCGCCCCATGGTCGGTGGCGGATTGTGCAGTCGCAGGATTCCGCCGGCCTCCGTGGTGCGCTGCGCGGCGTCGAGGAAGGCTTTGAGGCCGCTGCAGTCGCAGAAGGTCACGGGGGTGAGGTCGACATCGACGATGCGGATGCCGTCGCTCAAGCACCGTGCCAGTGCCGCGCGCACCAGTGGTGCCGATTCCAAGTCGATGTCACCGGCCAGGGTGATCAGTGCCCGGTTCCCCCGGTCATGACGGTAGATGTTGAGCTGCGGTAGGGGCATGACGCCTCGGTTCACAAGACCATCCGGCAGCGAGATGGGGACGCCGGCTTTCCCGGCCTCCCTCGGCGCGCTGCCGACAGGGGCGTACGTTCGGCGGAGGCGGAACGACGGCCGGTCCGAGGGCCTGTGCAACAGGACAGGGGACCCACCCGGTTCCCTCCAGGGATGCGCCGGGTGACGGACGAGAGGCCCGCTCCCCGCAGTCATCTGTGTCGTGAAACGACAAGCCGCCGGGGTCTGGGACGCCTGTTCGGCAGCATAGTCCTCGCACGGTGCGACAGGTGGTCCGAAGCCATCCAGTCTCAGAATGTGGACGGTGTTGAATCGCCAATGCGCGCGCATGTCCGGTGCCCTGCACGGTACTTGGACAGGCAGCGCGAAAGCGGCGGCGAACAGCCGCTCAGGCATGGCAGTCCGTCGACTGCCCGAGGAGGTGGCTTCGCATGACGGAGTCGAACGGCTCAACCCTGCAGAATCCCGATCCCGATGGGCCGAGCATCGGCGTGGGCACGATGCTTCAGACCGCACGGCCCGGTCCTCAGGAACCGCCGGGGACCCGCGGCCGGACGGCCATCGCGGACGGGGGTGGTGGAGAAGATCGCAGGGATCGCCGCACGGGAGGTCCCCGAAATCGACGCACTGGGCGGCGGATTCACTCGCAGCATGAGCGCCGTGCGCGACCGGGTCCCGGGAGGCCACGCGAGCGCGGGACGCGGCGTCAAGGTCGAGGTCGGTGAGAAACAGACCGCCATCGACCTCCAGGTCGTCGTCGAATACGGGGTGAGCATCACCGCCGTCGCCGCGGAGGTCCGCGAGAACGTGATCGCCGCGGTGGAACGGATGACGGGCCTGGAAGTCGTCGAGGTGAACATCGCCGTCAACGACGTGCGCTTGCCGGACGAGGACACGCCGCAGCCCAGCGAGGACCGCGTGCTCCAGTCGCGAGGCGATCAGGGGCAAGGACGCGGCCCCATCGCTCCTCCGCGGCACAGGGACAGCCACCGACTGCAGGCGGTGATCACCTGATCCGGGCGCAACTCAGCCCCGATGACTGGCCATACCCGGCCGCTCCCCATTCGGATCCGCCGGCACCAGGATGGAGCGCAGCGCCTGCTCAGCGCCGACGGCCGCTTCCCCGGGAGGACCAGCCAGACCCCACGCCGGCCGAGTGCACAGCGAGGAAAGCAAGCCCGGCAAGCATGAGACTCGTCGGACTGAAGATCACCTCGGTCGACGTCTCGGTGACACGGATGATGAAGGCGATGACGAAGAGTGCGGCGGCCACGAATGCGAGCATCTGTCTACCCCTGTCGGTGGACGACGAACCACACATGATCCCGGTGGCTGCGCCGCTACCTGCCGGGTGCCCCGGACAGCGCAGATCAGTCGCGTAAATCCCGCGCCGGAGTCGGCGCCGACACCCCGTTGCCCGACCTGCTGACGCTGCGAACGAGGCAACCGGGACTGCTGCTACCGCAAACCCCTCGGCCGCCCAGCCCACAGATCGACCGAACCGACATGTCGAGCTCAACAACACCTCTGGTGAGCCGTTCCACGGACACGATCCGTGCAACGATGGGAAGTGGACAGGCCGCCACCGAGCACCCGGATCCTGATCGGATGCCGCAGTCGGCCATCTGTGACAGTGAGGAGCGCCCCATGGGCGCGAACACGACCGAAGCTGCGGTACCTGACCCTATTCAGGAGCTGACGGACCGACTGACGGCCTCCTACGCCCACCTGCTGACGGCTGCCATCGTGCGAGATGTGGTGCAGGACTGCTACCAGCCACTCAGCAACGCTCGTATCCCCAACTACGTGCCGATCCTCGTCGAGCACAACAGTCGCACCAAGCTACGACAACTCACCCGGCGCTCCGATCCCACGGTTCTCCGTAAGTTGTTAGGCGGCCAGGGAGGGCCGGGTGTGGCTGACGGTTCTCTGCCATCAGTGGCTTCGAAGGAGTGGCCGCCCGGTTCTCCGGGGCGCCCTGACTGCTGATTGAGATGTGCGCGCCTTGTGCGGTCGCTGATTACGGAGATGACAGCGGGGTGTTCCTCGGGCCGGCGGCATGCCGAACGGCGCGAGGAGGGGCGAGTGTGCTGTGGGCCCTGCTGCGTGACGGGCGGGTGTTCACCTCCACCCCACCAGTCACGCAGGCGGCTTGACTTCGTCATTGAGACTCCTTCGCGAGCACCCCGACGGGACACGAGGCCACTCCATCACGAGGGCCTGTCGAAGGGTCCGAGCCGCCCTGACCCGCTCGGCATAGGCACGGCGCCCATGGAAGGCACACGGGCCCGCTCGACCATCGGCCTTCCAACACGCAGAGGCTCCGCCCGATGCTCCGCGCTCCTGGAGCTGCCCGATCCGGCACCGCCCGCGCCGCCGGCCCCCAAGCACCCCGTCGGCATCCGGGTCCGAGGGTTGTCGGGGAAGGCGTCGAAGAGATACTGCCCGAGCAGGTCGTTGCGGGTGCGGCCGGTCGCCCGCAGGTACGCCTGGTTGACGTCGATGATCAGCAGGTCCGGACCCAGTACCAGGTACGGGCTCGGGGTCGCGACGAACAGCGCCGCGTAGTCGATCTCCGGTTGCGCCACAGCGTTTCCTGCCAGTCCGGCGCGGCTCACCAGCCGCCCATCCCTCAATCTACGAGCCACCGGACGGGACCGCTCGGCACGACCGATCGCCATCCGCCGGATGCCGCGTGTCGGCGTACTCGTCGACGTGCCCAATCGGGTACGGATGCGTCTGTACCCGACTGGGTACGTTCACGTGTACGCCGACACCGCGCGGGCCGGGAGGGCTGCTGGCGGTCGGCACAGCCACGGGTCGGGGAAGGCGGCGGCGGGTCTGGCGGGGGTCCGCCACAGGTTGACGCGGCCGTGTCGTTCCGGCCGGTGTCGGCGTTGGCGGGGTGACGCGTGCACCGGTGTGGCCCCCACGGCGGACCAGTGCCGTCCGCGGCCCTTATCTGAGCCCGGCGTCGGGGCCGCGTCAAGCCACCGTTCGCGCAGCCGGATGCCTCCACGGCTGCAGTACGACCAGCGCCCTTCGAACACCAGGTGCGCGCATACGGTGACACGAGTGGAGCGGGAACGGAGCAGAGGGCGTTCAGACGGAAACAGCAATGACCCGCCAGACCGTTGGCGCTTCTGTGTGCTGTCGGCCACATTTGGCTAGGTCAGATGCCGTTCTTGGGCAAGAAGCGAGGCGTGCCTCCAAGTCCGTGCCAGGGTCGGAATTTCGTCGCGAGTCTGGCCATCGGACGCTTCGCGAAGCGTCCTTGAGCTGCGTAAATGCGTCAACAGGTGAGGCCGGTCGCGTCGTTCGGGTTGCCACGGGGGCGAAAAAGAGCAACGGTTCCGGAGGCCGCTTGTGTCTGAGACAACGCCGCTGGTCGGGGCCCTGGGAATGCTCAGTTGGCTGGGAGCCGTCCACAGATAGTCCACGGGAGCATGGCCCACTGCCAGGGAGTTCGGTCAGCGCTCGGCCCTACCCTCGGAGTCGTGCGGTGACTCCAGCCGTGCTAGCCGCCCAGGCATGCTGTTATCTGGGGCTGCTGATGTCACTCGTCGATGTCGGTTCGGGCCCAGCGCTCTTCGCGTCGCCGTCGGCTCCCCAGGGGGCCGCCCCAGTCCCAAAACGGCCAGTGCAAGGCCCCGCCGCACCGGTAAGATAAGAATCTTCGGCCGGCGGAGGCTGGACGGAGTCCTCGAAGGCCAGGCACATCTTGCATCTCGCCGACCGTCCCGCACGCCGCCGCCTCAGCACCGCCCTGGAGAACCTCTCCGCCACCTTCCGCGGCATGACCGCACGTCCGGACGAGCACAACTGCGAATGCCACTGGGGCAGCCCGGAGGAGCTCTCCCTTCTGAAGACGCCGGACGTGGAACTGGAGCCGGACCTTCTGCGCCGGGCCTGGCAGGCCACTGGCTGGACCGATCACGCGGCCGTGCTGCGGCGCATCCTGCCGCAGTTCGCCACTGTCCTGGTCGCCGGTCGCGCGAATCCCCTGTTCGGACTGGAAGAGGCCGGAGACTCCTTCGCCCGCGCCCGTTGGCAACAATGGCCCGCCGAACAGGCTGATTCCGTACGCGAGTTCCTGCATGCCTGGTGGGCAGAGAGCCTCACCGATCCGGATGCTGCCGTCCCGGCGCACCAGGTCTTCGTAATGTGTGCAGAGGCGTCCGGAACGCTCGGCCCTTGGCTTGCCGACTGGCAAGAGCAGACTGGGTACCTCAGCGACCAACGCCTTGCCGAGGCGGCCGCAGAGTGGGAGTACGAGCTCCTGGGAGAGAATCTTCCGTGGTACGTCGACTGGTACGAGCACGACGAGGAGGAGCTGCGCGCCGAACTGGTCGCCTGGCTCCTCGGCCACGCTGCGATGCGGCTCCGGGAGGCGGGCGCTTCGGAGGATCTGCAGCACCGGATACGGTTGCTCGGACTCACCGGTGAGGACCGCTGGACGGATCCGCACTGGCCTGGTCACCGCTACTGACGGTCAGTGGATACGAAGGCTTTCCTGGCCGCGCCCGGTTCCGGTGTGACTCCGGGGGCCTACCTTGTCCCCGACAGTATGTGAAGTGTCGAAGACCCCGGACCATGATCGTCCAGGGCCTCCCTTGGTCCCCCGGCGGGATGCGAACCTGCGACACCCGCTTTAGGAGTTCGATCGTGCCCCTGCGCGGCTGCGGTCCAGCTCGTGTGTGGGGGCCATTGCCGGGTGCTGACTGTCGCGGCTGTTCGTGGTCGTTGATGTCAGCGTTGGATGTCAGCGGAACAGCTTGTCCGATCCCGGGTGATGCTTGACAGTTCGATCCCAGCTGATGGTTGACAGGGGCCCTGATCGGCGATGTCGTGCGCGTCCTTGTGAAGTGGCGTGAGTCGCAGCTCCGGCGCTGGCAGCCTGACCTCCAAGGTCTACAAGGCTTGCCCATGGATAAGCAGATCGTGGCCAGGCTCTTCCTCAGCCCCACCGTGGGAGCCGCCACCACCCTCTACTGGGCGTCCCCGAGTCAGGAGTCGGCGTCCGCACTGAGCTCGCCTGTCTGGGCCTCGGCCGACGACTGTCGCCTGGCGTACTCCCGGGCTGCCTTCTCGTATGGGGAGCCCATCTTGCGTCGGCCGGTACGCGGGTCTAGCAGGAACGGATCCCGCAGCAGCTCCTCATCCGGCTGCGGCGGCTCCTGCCAGCCTGTAGGTGTGAAGACGATCGCGTACTCCTCCAGCCCTTCGTGGAGGACCTCGTGTCTGCCCAGGCTTTCCATGAACCGCTGATCGGCGTCCTCCCGGCCCTTGGCATACACCCGCACCAGGTGGGTGCGTGAGGTCGGCAGATCCAGTTGGACGGACGGCTTGGACTGCCCGGTGGTGCACCCCCACAGCTCCATCCGCCCGCCGTACAGCGGCCGGTACTCCACCGTGTCCAGCAGCGCCCACCCCTCGCCGAGCTCCGGCAGGTCCTCTTCCGACTCAGTGCCGATCAGCGTCACCGGCGCGTTGTGGGACTGTACGCAGCTGACCACCGTCACCTGCCCGGGGGTGAGCAGCACCGGCCGACCGCTGGCGAAGTCGGGCTCCCCAGCCAGCCGCTCGAAACCGCCCTCCACTCGCTCGGTGACGTAGAAGTGGCCGTAATCGATGTCCATGATCGTGTCCCGCCGTTCCACGGTCCCTCCTCACCGCCGAAGAAGCGCCACTGCATGGCGTCCACCGTCAAGCATCACCTGGGACCGACAAGGGAGAGGAAGAAGTTCGACCTCGTGCTGACGACGAAGTACGGGAACGCGGTCCCGGCCAATACGTGGAACACGGAGATCTGGAAGCCTGCGCTGGCCAGGGCCGGCGTCATCCCGCCGCGCGCCAAGGGGACCAAACCCTGGCAGTGGCAAGCGGCGCCGAAGTACGGGTTCCACGTGCTGAGGCACACATATGCGTCCCTCGTGCTGGAGGCAGGCGAGTCGGTCGTGACCCTCGCCAAGTGGCTGGGGCATTCGTCGCCGACCATCACCCTCGACCACTACACCCACTTCATGCCGGAGGCAGGGAAGAAGGGGCGCAGGGCGATCGATAGCCTGCTGGGGGAGCGGGCGGAGGAGAGCTCTGACCCAAACTCCACAGATTCTCCCCAGGACCGATCCTGAACGCCGATCGGTCAGGCCGATGCGCGGAAACAGCGAGGTGAGAGCCGTATGTTCACCACCCGACCCACGCTCCAGGGCACCTTCGGCATGGTGTCCTCCACGCACTGGCTCGCCTCGCAGTCGGCGATGGCGGTCTTGGAGGACGGCGGCAACGCGTTCGACGCGGCCGTGGCGGCGGGCTTCGTCCTGCATGTCGTCGAACCGCACCTCAACGGCCCGGCGGGCGAGGTGCCGATCATCCTTGCCCCGGCCGGCGGTGAGGTCCGGGTGCTCTGCGGACAGGGCGTGGCGCCCGCCGGTGCGTCCGCCGCGCACTACCGGGGGCTGGGCCTGGAACTCGTCCCCGGCACGGGCCCCCTGGCCGCCGCCGTGCCGGGCGCGTTCGACGCGTGGATGCTCCTCCTGCGCGACCACGGCACCAAGGACCTGGCCGACGTCCTCAAGTACGCCATCGGCTACGCGGAGGACGGACACGCGCCCGTGGAGAACGTGGGGGCTACCGTCGAGTCCGTGCGGGACCTCTTCGAGAAGGAGTGGCTGTCCTCGGCGGAGGTGTACCTGCCGGACGGGCGGGCGCCCCGGCCCGGCGAGCTGCTGCGCAACCCGGCCCTGGCCGCGACCTGGCGGCGGCTGCTCGCCGAGGTCGAGGGGGCGGGGGGCCGGGAGGCCCGGATCGAGGCGGCGCGCGCGGTGTGGCGCTCCGGCTTCGTCGCCGAGGCCCTCGTCCGGCAGGCGGGCCGGCCCACCCTGGACACCAGCGGCGAACGGCACACCGGCACGCTCACCCTGGCCGACCTCGCCGCCTGGTCCGCGACCTACGAGGCACCGGCGACGTACGACTGGAACGGCTGGACCCTGTGCAAGGCCGGCCCCTGGAGCCAGGGCCCCGTCCTCCTCCAGCAACTCGCCCTGCTGCCGCCCGAACTGCCCGCGTACGGGTCCGCCGAGTACGTGCACCTCCTCGTCGAGGGCTGCAAGCTCGCCATGGCGGACCGGGAGGCCTGGTACGGGGACGCGGCGCCGGTACCGCTCGCCGAGCTGCTGTCCGACGAGTACAACGCCGCGCGGCGGGCGCTCGTCGGCGACACGGCGTCGTACGCACTGCTGCCGGGCGCTCCGGGCGGCCGTACCCCGCGACTGAGCGCGCACGCGCATGTGGTGGCCACCGACGAACCGGGCTTCAGCGCGCTGGGGGTCGGCGAGCCCACGGTCGCCAAGGGCCTCGGGGGAGGGGGCGAGCCCACCGTGGCGAAGAGCCCCCGGTCGCCGATGCCGGGGGAGCCGGAGGTCGCGGCGGACGGCGGCACCCGGGGCGACACCTGCCACCTCGACGTCGTCGACCGCTGGGGCAACATGGTCGCGGCCACGCCCAGCGGCGGCTGGCTGCAGTCCAACCCGGTGGTGCCCGAGTTGGGCTTCCCGCTCGGCACCCGGCTGCAGATGGCCTGGCTGGACGAGGGCCTGCCCAACACCCTCACCCCGGGCCGCCGCCCGCGCACCACGCTCACCCCGTCGCTGGCGCTGCGCGACGGGGTGCCCGCCATGGCCTTCGGCACGCCCGGCGGCGACCAGCAGGACCAGTGGCAGCTGCACTTCTTCCTCGCCGTCGCCCTCCGGCCGCGGGTGCGCGGCGGGCTCGACCTCCAGGGCGCGATCGACGCCCCGAACTGGCACACCGACAGCTTCCCCGGCTCCTTCTACCCGCGCGGCATGCGCCCCGGCAGCGTCACCGTCGAGTCCCGGACACCCCCACCGGTCGTGGAGGAACTGCGCCGACGCGGCCATCACGTGGTCGTCGGCGAGGCGTGGTCCGAGGGCCGGCTGTGCGCGGTCGCACGCGACCCGCGGACCGGGGTGCTGTCGGCGGCGGCGAACCCGCGTGGCATGCAGGGGTACGCGGTCGGGCGCTGAGCGGGGGCGAGCCCTCGGCTTCCGACCGACGGCGGTCCGCCCCGGGTATTCACGGCGATTCCATACCGAATACGCCGAACGGGTGGGGATTGTCAGTGCCGCGTGCTGTCATGGGGGCATGATCGAAGACAACGAAACCATCGACGAGTTTCTCGCCCGACACGCCTCGGACGTCGAGGAAGCGATCCGCAAGGCCGCCGCCACGGAGATCATGCCGCGCTTCCGGCAGCTCGCCGCGCACGAGGTCGACCAGAAGAGCGGCCCGCACGACCTGGTGACCGACGCCGACCGCAAGGCCGAGCTGTATCTGACGGAGGCGCTCGGCGCGCTGCTGCCCGGCTCGGTCGTGGTCGGCGAGGAGGCGGTGCACGCCGATCCGGCGTCGTACGAGGCGCTCCAGGGGGAGGCGCCGGTCTGGATCGTCGATCCGGTGGACGGCACCCGGCAGTTCGTGCGCGGCGAGCCCGGGTTCTGCACCCTCGTCGCCCTCGCCCGGGGCGGAGTCCTGCTCGCCTCCTGGACGTACGCGCCCGCCCTGGACAAGCTCGCCGTGGCGATCCGCGGGCAAGGGGCCACGCTCGACGGCGAGCCGCTGCGTGCCGGGTCGCCCGACCCCGGCCGTGACCTCGACATAGCCACCTCCCACCCGGACTACACCACGGAGGAGCAGAAGCGGGCCCTGCTCGGCCTCTGGAGCGACGGCGTGTCCCCGCGTGCCTGCGGCTCCGCTGGGCTGGAGTATCTCGCCCTCGCCCAGGGCCACTTGGACGCGGTCGCCTTCAGCTGGGAAGCGGCCTGGGACCACGCGGCGGGCCTCCTCCTGGTCGAGGAGGCGGGCGGCGCCCACCTCACCCTGACCGGCGAGCCCTTCCGCATCACGGGCGGCAACACCCTGCCCTTCACCACGGCCCGGGACGCGGCCACCGCCCGCCGGGTGCTGGGGCTGCTGACGGGCGGCGCCTGAGCGAGGGGGCGACCGCCGCGGGGCCCAGCCCGCGAGCCGCACGGGCTGGGGGAGAGGTCCTCGCCGTCAGGCCGGGGACGCGCGGCGTCGTCGCCGCGGCTGAGGGCGAGCGACACCGGCGCGGCCCCCGGGGCGACTCGGCGCGGCCCACCCGGGACCGGTGTCGTCGGTGGTGCGGCATATCCTGAACGCAGGTTTTGGCGCGGGTTTTGCCGTCGGCGGGATTGCGGTGGCAGGGCCCGGTGGTCATCGGCCGACGACGAAGGGGTCCGGACGTGCCGTCGATGCTCGACGCGGTGGTGGTGGGGGCGGGGCCGAACGGCCTGACGGCCGCCGTGGAGCTGGCCCGGCGCGGGTTCTCCGTGGCCGTGTTCGAGGCGAAGGACACCGTGGGAGGAGGCGCCCGCACCGCGGAGCTGACCCTGCCCGGTTTCCACCACGACCCCTGCTCGGCCGCCCACCCGCTCGGCGTCAACTCGCCCGCGTTCAGGGCGATGCCGCTCCACCGCCACGGCCTGGAGTGGCTGCACGCCGACCTCCCGATGGCGCACCCCTTCCTCGACGGCTCGGCGGCCGTGCTGTCGCGCTCGGTGGGGGAGACGGCCGCCTCGTTCGGACCGCGTGACGCGGGCGCGTACCGCCGACTGGTCGAGCCCTTCCTGCCCAAGTGGGACACGCTCGCCCGGGACTTCATGTCCCTGCCGCTGTCCGCGCTGCCCCGTGACCCGGTCACCCTCGCCCGCTTCGGCCTCGTCGGTCTGCCGCCCTCGACCTGGCTGATGCGCCGCTTCAAGGACGAGCGGGCCAAGGCGCTGTTCGCCGGACTCGTCGCCCATGTCATCGCCCCGCTCGGGGGCCTCGCCACCGGCGCCGTCGGCCTGGTCTTCGCCCTGGCCGCGCACGCCGCCGGCTGGCCTGTCGCCCGGGGCGGCTCGCAGGCCATCTCGGACGCGCTCGCCGCCTATCTGGTGGACCTCGGCGGCACCGTCCACACCGACTACGAGGTCAAGCGCCTCGACGACCTGCCGCCCGCCCGCGCCTACGTCTTCGACACCTCGCCCACCGCGCTGGCCCGGATCGCGGGCTTCGGCGGCCACTACGACGCCTACCGCTACGGCGCGAGCGTCTTCAAGCTCGACTACGCGCTGGACGGCCCCGTGCCCTGGACCGCCGAGGAGGCGCGCCGCGCCGGCACCGTCCAGGTCGGCGCGAGCAGGGCCGAGATCGGCGCGGCCCTCGACGCGGCCTCCCGGCAGAACCGCGCGCCCGACCCGCCCTTCCTGATCACCGTGCAGCCCAGCCTGGTGGACCCCGGCCGGGCCCCCGAGGGCAAACACGTCTTCTGGGCCTACGGCCACGTCCCGAACGGCTGGACGGGAGACCTGACGGACGCCGTCGAGCGCCAACTGGAGCGCTTCGCACCCGGGTTCCGCGACCGCGTCCTCGCCCGCGCCACCGCGGGCCCGCCCGAACTCGCCGCGCACAACGCGAACTACGTGGGCGGCGACATCGCCTGCGGTGCCGCCTCCGGACTCCAACTGCTGCTCCGCCCGAGGCTCTCGCTCCGCCCGTACGCCACCCCGCACCCGGCCGTGTTCATCTGCTCGTCGGCGACCCCGCCGGGACCCGGGGTGCACGGCATGTCGGGCCACAACGCGGCCAAGGCGGTGTGGCGGAGGCTGCGGCAGGAACCCTGAGTTCACCGGCGCGCCGAGCGGCATCACGGACAACATCACGAATCGACAAAGGTCTTCACGCTTTCTCCATGTGAATGCCCAAGTCGCGTGGGTAAGTTGCCGCCATGAAAGATCGGAGAGCGGGGGCGGGTTCCGGCTCGCGGCCTCGCGTGGGCCTCGCCGACCTCGCACAACTGGTGCGCGCCCCGGCCGCGTTGAGCGTCCCGGGCGACGTGCTCGCGGGCGCTGCCGCCGCAGGGCACCCGCTGGGCGCGCGGACGGTCGGCGTGATGGGTTCGTCCGTCTGCCTCTACTGGGCCGGCATGGCCCTCAACGACTACGCCGACGCCACGGTCGACGCGGTCGAGCGCCCCGAGCGCCCCGTCCCGTCCGGCCGGGTCCCGCGCCGCACCGCCCTCGCCGTCGCGGGCACCCTGACCGCCGGGGGCCTCGCGCTCGCCGCCGCCTCGGGGGGCCGCCGGAGCCTCATGGGAGCGCTTCCGCTGGCCGCCGCCGTCTGGGCGTACGACCTGAAGCTCAAGTCCACCCCGGCGGGCCCCGCCGCCATGGCCTCCGCGCGGGCCCTCGACGTCCTCGCGGGCGCGTTGGCCGCCGGGCGCGGGCGGGACCGCACGACCGGGACCGGTGCCGCCCTGCTGCGCGGCGCCGTCCCCGCCGCGTTGGTCGGCGCCCACACCTACACCCTGACCGCCCTCAGCCGCCACGAGATCTCGGGCGCCCCCGCCCGGCTGCCGGCCGCGACCCTCGCCGCCTCCACGACGACCGCCCTCGCCACGGCACTCCCGGCCGCCCGCACGGCCGTCGCCTGGCGCGCCGGGCGACTTCAGGGGCGCGCAGGCACCGCCGCCGCCGCCCGGGCCGCCGTGGTGGCCGCGGGCACCCTCGCCTACCTCGGCAGCTACGGGACGGCTCAGGCCCGTGCCGTAAGGGAACCGTCGGGCGAGAACGTACGGCGGGCCGTCGGGGCCGGGATCCTCGGACTGATGCCGCTGCAGGCGGCGTTGACCGCACGCAGCGGAGCCACGGCAGCGGCGGCGGCCCTCGGTGTCGTACACCCCCTCGCGCGGCGGCTCGCCCGGCGCATATCCCCCACCTGAACGGCACGGACCTGCGCAGGAGGAGAGCCGGAATGACCCCGCCCCCCACCCCCCTCAGATTCGGCTACGGCACCAACGGCTTCACCAACCACCGGCTGGGCGACGTCCTCGCGGTCCTCGCCGACCTCGGCTACGACGGCGTCGCCCTCACCCTCGACCACGGCCACCTCGACCCGTACGCGGACGACCTGCCCCGGCGGGTGGCCGCGATCGCCCGGGACCTGGCCCGGCACGGACTGGACGTCACCGTGGAGACCGGCGCGCCCTACCTCCTCGACCCCTGGGGCAAGCATCATCCGACCCTCATGGCGGACGGGGCCGAGCGCAGGATCGACCTGCTGCGACGGGCCGTACGCATTGCCGCCGACCTCGGCTCGCCCACCGTCCACCTGTGCAGCGGCCCCGCGCCGGACGACGGGCTGCCGGAGGGGGACGCCTGGAAACGGCTCGCGGCGGGTGTCGAGACCGTCCTGGAGACGGCGGAGGAGTACGGCGTGTCGCTGGCCTTCGAACCCGAGCCGTACATGTTCGTCGACACCGTGGAGCGGTGCCTCGAACTCGCCGAACTGATCGGTGGGCACGAGCTGTTCGGGATCACCCTCGACGTGGGGCACGCGCACTGCGTGGAGGAGCGGACCGTGCTGGAGTGCGTCCGCCTCGCCGCCCCGCGTCTGCTGAACGTGCAGGTCGAGGACATGCGGCGGGGTGTCCACCGGCATCTCGAACTCGGCACCGGCGAGATCGACTTCCCGCCCGTGCTCGCCGCCCTCCAGGACCTCGACCACCGCGGACTGGTCTCCGTGGAGATCCAGGGCGGTTCTCTCGACGCCCCCGAAGTGGCCCGCCGCTCGCTCGACTTCCTGCGCGCGGCGACGACCTGACCCACCCCTGCCCGACGACCTCACCCCCCGCCCCCTCCTTACGTCCTCCACCCCCACAGGAGGTTGTTCCGTCATGGTCTCCACCGGAATGCCGCCCGCCGAGACGGCCGAACTCTCCGACCCCCGCACCCTCCTCGCCCGCCACCCCCTGGACCCGGCAGCCCGCGCCTGGCTCGACGAGGCGATCGCCCGGGTCGCCGAGCGCCCCGCCGCCGTCCGCACCCTGTTCCCCGCCGCCCGAAGACGCTGCGGGCGTGCCCGGCTGGACGCGCGCTGGACCGTCGACGAGGCCGCCCGCGCGGTCCTGCTCACCGCGCTGCCGCTGGGCGGACAGCCGCTCGCCGACGAACTGGCCGGCCTGCACCGCCACGGCGACCCGGCCGAACAACGGGCGGTCCTGCGGACCCTGCCGCTGCTCGCCGCCCCGGACAGCGGCGACGCGGTCCGCGAGCCCCTCGGCGACCTCGCCCTGCCCCTCGTCCGCGAAGCCCTGCGGGGCAACGACAGCGGCATCATCGAGGCCGCTCTCGGCCCGTACGGCGCGGCCCGGCTGCCGGACGCCGAATACCGGCAGGCCGTGCTGAAGTGCGTGTTCCACGAGATCCCACTGGACCGGATCGACGGACTCCCCGCCCGCGCCGACGCCGAACTCGCCCGGATGCTGGCCGACTTCGCCCACGAACGGGTCGCCGCGGGGCGTGACGTACCGACGGACATCTGGCCCGTCGTCCGCCCCTTCCCCGCCGCCGACCGGCTCACCGACGGACTCACCGCCGAGACACGGGCCGCCGCACCCGAGCGCCGAGAGGCCGCCGAACGCGCCCTGGCGGAACTCCGCCGGACCACGGCCTCACCCTAGCCGGGGCACCCGCGTCCACGGCCTCCGCAGGTCACCGTGGCCGTATTGCCAGCCACTGCCACTGCCACTGCCACTCCCACCTCCACCGCCACCTCCACGCATCGTCACCGCCCCGCCACAGTCGGCGCGGCTCACCGGACCACCCGAGGAAAAGGCCTGCCCGTGCGCATCTTCGACCCCCACATCCACATGACCTCCCGCACCACCGACGACTACGAGGCGATGCACGCGGCCGGCGTGCGCGCCGTCGTCGAGCCGGCGTTCTGGCTGGGCCAGCCCCGTACCTCGCCCGAGAGCTTCTACGACTACTTCGACGCACTGCTCGGCTGGGAGCCCTACCGGGCCGCCCAGTTCGGCATCCAGCACTTCTGCACGATCGCCCTCAACCCCAAGGAGGCCAACGACCCGCGCTGCCGGCCCGTCCTGGACGAACTGCCCCGCTACCTGGCCAAGGACCGCGTGGTCGCGGTCGGCGAGATCGGCTACGACTCCATGACGCCCGAGGAGGACGAGGCCCTCGCGCTCCAGCTCCAGCTCGCGATCGAGCACGAACTGCCCGCCCTCGTGCACACCCCGCACCGCGACAAGGCCACCGGGACCCGGCGGACCCTGGACGTCGTACGGGAGTCGGGCATCGCCCCCGAACTCGTCGTCCTCGACCATCTCAACGAGCTGACCGTCGGCATGGTCCTCGACAGCGGCTGCTGGGCAGGCTTCTCGATCTACCCGAGGACCAAGATGAGCGAGGACCGCATGGTGACCATCCTCCAGGAACACGGCACCGAGCGCGTCCTCGTCAACTCGGCCGCCGACTGGGGCCGTTCGGACCCGCTCAAGACCCGGAAGACCGCGGACGCCATGCTCACCGCCGGGTTCGACGACGACACCGTGGACAGCGTGCTGTGGCGCAACCCGGTCGCCTTCTACGGCCAGAGCGGACGGCTGGACCTCGACGAACCCAAGCCGGACGAGGAGTCCAGCTTCCAGGGCAACTCCGTCCGGCGCGGCGGGGAGTGAGGGGCCACCCATGCGTTTCCGTCACCCGGACGGCACCGCCGTCCACCTCGGCTACTGCAGCAATGTCCACCAGGCGGAGGATTTCGACGGCGTCCTCGCGCAACTCGCCGACCACGCCGAACCGGTGCGGGAGCGGCTGGGCGTCGACCGGCTGGGCATCGGGCTCTGGCTCGCCCGTGACGTGGTCGCCCGACTGACCGCTGAGCCGGGCGAGTTGGCGCGACTCAAGGGTGAACTCGACGCCCGGGGCCTGGAGACCGTCACCCTCAACGCCTTCCCCTACGCCGGGTTCCACCGCGACGTGGTCAAGAAGGACGTCTACCTTCCCGACTGGGCGGACGAGGCCCGCCTGACGCACACCCTGGACTGCGCCCGTGTCCTCGCCGCGCTCCTGCCCGACGACGCGGAACGCGGCAGCGTCTCCACCCTGCCGCTGGCCTGGCGCACACCCTGGTCGCCGGAGCGCGCCGACACCGCCCGCCGCGCCCTGGACCGGCTCGCCGCCGGGCTCGCCACGATCGAGTCGGACACCGGGCGCCGCGTCCGCGTCGGCTTCGAACCGGAGCCCGGCTGCGTCGTGGAGACCACCGCCCAGGCCGTACGGGAACTGCGCGGCCTCGACCCCGAACGGCTCGGCGTCTGCCTCGACGCCTGCCACCTCGCCGTGCAGTTCGAGGAACCCGGCGCGGCCCTGCGCCGCCTGGGCGAGGCCGGGCTGCCGGTGGTCAAACTCCAGGCGTCCTGCGCGATCGAGGCCGCCGACCCGGCCGCCCCCACCGCCCGCACGGCCCTTCGCCGCCTCGCGGAACCACGCTTCCTGCACCAGACGCGCACGGCGGCGTTCGCGGGGACGGGCGGGGAGCCGCGCACGCCTGAGGGGCCTACGGCGGCCGGGTTCGTGGCTCCGGAGGGGCGTACGGCGGCCGAGTTCGTGACTACGGAGGTGCGGGGTGCCGATGATCTGCCGGACGCGCTCGACGGGGGGCTGCCGACGGACACCGGTCCCTGGCGCGTCCACTTCCACGCACCCCTGCACGCCGCCCCCGAACCGCCGCTGCGTACCACCGCCGACCACCTGGTCCGGGTCCTGGCCGGACTCCTCGGCGGGCCCTCGGCGGACTGCGACCACATCGAGGTCGAGACCTACACCTGGTCCGTCCTCCCCGAACCGCCCACCGACCTGCCCGGCGGCATCGCCGCCGAACTCGCCTGGGCCCGCGACCGGTTGACCGACCTCGGCCTCAAGGACGACCGATGACGAGCCCGCGACCGCCCCACCGGAAGCCCCCGACCGGCTCCCGGCCCACCTTCGAGGAGAACCAGCGATGAGCCTTCGGCCCGGCAACAAGGAGCACCGGCGATGAGTACCCGACCCCACCGGCTCGTCGTGCTCGACATCGTCGGTCTCACCCCGAAGCTGCTGGCCCACATGCCCGCCGTGGCCGCCCTCGGCGAGCGCGGCTTCCGGGCCCGGCTCGACCCCGTCCTGCCCGCCGTGACCTGCACGGTCCAGTCCACGTTCCTCACCGGCGAACCACCCGCCGGGCACGGCGCCGTCGCCAACGGCTGGTACTTCCGCGACCTCGGCGAGGTGCTGCTGTGGCGCCAGCACAACGCGCTCGTCGGCGGCGAGAAGATCTGGGAGACCGCCCGCAGGACCGACCCCGACTACAAGGTCGCCAACATCTGCTGGTGGTACGCGATGGGCGCGGACGTCGACCTCACCGTCACCCCGCGCCCGGTCTACTACTCCGACGGCCGCAAGGAACCCGACTGCTACACCTGGCCGCCGTCCCTGCATGACGAACTCACCGACCGCCTGGGCCCGTTCCCCCTGTTCACCTACTGGGGCCCCAACGCGGGCATGCCCTCCACCCAGTGGATCCTGGGCGCCGCCCGCCAGGTCTTCGACGAGCACGACCCGGACCTCACCCTCGTCTACCTCCCCCAACTCGACTACGAGCCGCAGCGATCCGGCCCGGACTCACCCGCCACGATCCGCGCCGCCCGCCAACTCGACGACGCACTGCGCCCGTTGCTCGACCACTTCCAGCGCGAGGGCGCCACGGTGGTCGCCCTCAGCGAGTACGGCATCACGCCCGTCTCCCGCCCCGTGGACATCAACCGTGCCCTGCGCCGCGCCGGACTGCTCCAGGTGCATACGCAGGACGGCATGGAGTACCTCGACCCCTGGACCTCACGCGCCTTCGCGGTCGCCGACCACCAGGTGGCCCACGTGTACGTACGGGACCCGGCCGACACCGCGGAGGTCGCCAAGCTACTGGCCGAACTCGACGGTGTGGACGAGGTGTTGGACGCCGAGGGCAAGGCCGCGCACGGCCTGGACCACGAACGCTCCGGCGAACTCGTCGTGGTCGCCGCCCCGGACGCCTGGTTCACGTACTACTACTGGCTCGACGACGAGCGCGCCCCCGACTTCGCCCGCCAGGTCGAGATCCACCGCAAGCCCGGCTACGACCCCGCCGAGCTGCTCTACGACGAGACCGTCCCCGCGGTGAAGCTGCGCGCCATCGGCCAGGTCGCCCGCAAGAAGCTGGGCTTCCGCTACCGCATCAGCACGGTGCCGTTGAACCCCGCAGGCGTCCGCGGCAGCCACGGCCGTCTCCCCACCGACCCCGACGACGGTCCCGTCCTGCTGTGCTCCGCGCGCGAGCCGGCCCGGGAGGCGTACGCCGCCACCGAGATCAAGTCCCTGCTGCTGGGCCTCGCCGGCCTGACAGAACAGGAGCCGCACGCATGACGGCCCACCCTCCCCTCCCGACCCTCCGTCCGCTGCTCGACCCGTCGCCGGAGTACGCCAAGTGGCGTACCGAGGAGCCGATCCGGCGGGTGACGATCTGGGGTGACAACAGCCCCTGGCTGATCACCCGGTACGAGGACGCCCGCGCGGTCCTCGCCGACCCCCGCTTCAGCGCCGACGCGACCCGAGACGGCTTCCCCGGCTTCCGCCCGCAGTCGCCTCCCCGAGCGCCGGGCCAGTTCTTCATGATGGACCCGCCCGACCACACCCGCCTGCGCGCCGGGTCCTGATCCCGACTTTCGCCCCCGGCGCGCAGGTGGGCGGGCCCGTCCCAGTGGCCGGTTCCGCCCGCCCCCGCGGCCGGTCCCCGCCCGTGGCGGCGCCGGTCGAAATCGGAGGCCCGCCCGTCCCGTCGGCTGGTATAGAGGCGGGCATGACCACCATCACCCTCGTCCGGGGCGACATCACCGAGCAGTCCGTCGACGCCATCGTCAACGCCGCGAACTCCTCCCTCCTCGGCGGGGGAGGAGTGGACGGCGCCATCCACCGGCGCGGCGGCCCCGCCATCCTGGCCGACTGCCGCAAGCTCCGCGCCTCCCAGTACGGCAAGGGCCTCCCCACCGGTCAGGCCGTCGCCACCACGGCGGGCGACCTCGACGCGCGCTGGGTCATCCACACGGTCGGACCCGTCCACAGCCAGAGCCTCGACCGTTCCGCCCTCCTCGCCTCCTGCTACCGCGAGTCCCTCCGTGTCGCCGACGAGTTGGGCGCCCGGACCGTCGCCTTCCCGGCCGTGTCCGCCGGTGTCTACGGCTGGCCCATGGCGGACGCCGCCCGTATCGCGGTGGAGACGGTCCGCTCCACCGAGACCGCGGTCGAGGAGGTCAGGTTCGTCCTCTTCGACGACGAGGCGTACCGGGCGTTCGCCGAACAGGTGGGCTGACACCGGCTCCAGGGCGGGACGCGGCCCGGCGTGTCGCCCTCGCGCACTCTGACGGACGAACGGCGAAAGCGAGCCGAACGGCGTCGTACGGAGCGGTCTGTCGGGAGAAACACGCTGGTCAGGGTTGTCGACGTGGTCGGTCGGCGGGTTCGGCCGGGGGGTTGTGCTCGGTTGCGGCGCGTCGTGGCGCCTCTCACGGTGAGCGCAAGGACAGCTGCTTCGAAAGGAACATGCATGCGCGCCCTCGTCTCCCGTGCTCTTCTCCTGTCACCTCTGGTCTGCGGGGCGCTGGTCTTCGGGCCGGTCGGTACCGCCACCGCGGCCGTCGACGCGGGCCGAACCGCCTCGGACCGTGCCGCGAGCCGCGCCGCCGCGGTTCCCGAACCCGATCTGGACGCCTTCTTCGACGCGTTGGAGAAGGAGATCGACGCGCTCGTGGACAAGGAGGAGGCGGAGGCGGACGCCATCGTCGACAAGGAGATCGCCGACATGGAGGCGCTCCTCGACAAGCTCGACAGCGACCTGGACGCGCTGCTGGCCGACCTCGACGCCGACACGGACGCGGCCGCGGAGGCGGCGACGGGCACGGCCACGGAGACCGACGCCGTCGGCACCGACGTGGACGACCTGCTCGACCAGCTGGACCTGCTCGACCGCATGGACCAGAACGATGTGCTCGCCCCGCTGCTGGGCGAGATGACCACCATCGCCAAGCTGGACGCCGACCAGCTGGACACCGCCGAGGCGGCCCGGCACGTCGCGGCCCTGCGCACCGCCCACGCCACCGTTCAGCAGCGGTTGCAGAAGATCGAGGCGGCGGCCCCGGCCGGCTCCGACCGCGCCGCCGCGGCGGCCGACCCGGTCACGGATCTGCTGGCCGCGCTGCAGGCCGCCGTCGACGCGCTGCTCAAGGCGCTGACCTCGCTCGACCTGGGTGCGGTCCTGGGTGCCGTGACCGGTCTGCTCGGCCCGGTCCTCGGAGTCGTCACCGGTCTCCTGCAGCCGGTGCTCGGCCTGGTCACCGGCCTGCTCGGAGGGCTGCTCGACGGCCTGCCCGCCACGACGCTCCCGGCGATTCCGGCGGCGTGACCCCAGCTCGGGAAACCTGCCCCGACTCCCGCATCAGGCACGCCCCGGCCAATCGGCCGGGGCGCTCCCGTACCCGCCGCCTCAGTCCCCGTCCGGCGCGTCGCTGAGTCCCAGTCGCAGGTGCTCGACGTGATAGACGGCCTGGTCCAGCAGCTCGGCGACATGGTGGTCGTGCAGCGCGTACACCACCGAACGGCCCTGGCGCTCGCCCACGACCAGGCCGAGGTTGCGCAGCAGGCGCAGCTGGTGGGAGCAGGCGGACTGTTCCATCCCGACCTCGGCGGCCAACTCGGTCGCCGGGAGCGGCCCTTCGCGCAGCCGGGCCAGGATCAGCAGCCGGGACGGAGTGGAGAGGGCCTGGAGGGTGGTGGCCACCTTGGCGACATTGGCCGCGTCCAGACGCACACGAGGGGCGGCGTCCTGCGCTGAGGTGACGGCTCCATGACCCATGGCGGATATCTTACTCATCGCACATGAAGGCATGAATGAGTCTTCATGTGTTCCTGTATGGTGTGCCGCGTGTCTGCCACCCTCACCCCCACCCCGGTCCGCCCACCGTCCGCCGCGACGGCCCCCCGCCGCCGCACCCGCGTCCTCGCGCTCCCCGAGGCCCGCTGGGCGCTCACGTCGACCCTCGCCTTCCTGCTCGCGTTCCCCCTGGACCTGGCCGGGGCCTCCGCCTGGCTGTGCGGCCCGCTGTACGTGGTCGCCTACGCGGCCGGCGGCTGGGAGCCCGCCCTCGAAGGGCTGCGGGCACTGCGCGAGAAGAGCCTCGACGTCGACCTGCTGATGATCGTCGCGGCGCTGGGCGCGGCCGCGATCGGCCAGGTCCTCGACGGCGCCCTGCTGATCGTCATCTTCGCCACCTCCGGCGCCCTGGAGGCCCTGGCCACCGCCCGCACCGCGGACTCCGTACGGGGTCTGCTCGACCTCGCGCCCACCACCGCCACCCGCCTGTCGCCGGACGGCACGGCGGAGGAGACCGTGCCGACGGACCGACTCGCCGTCGGTGACGTGGTGCTGGTCCGCCCCGGCGAGCGCATCGGCGCCGACGGGCGGGTCCTGGAGGGCGAGAGCGAGGCCGACCAGGCCACCATCACCGGCGAACCGCTGCCCGTCCCCAAGGCACCCGGCGACGAGGTCTTCGCGGGCACCCTCAACGGCACGGGAGCGCTGCGCGTCCGCGTCGCACGGGACCCTGCCGACTCCGTGATCGCCCGCATCGTGAGCCTCGTCGAGGAGGCCTCGCGCACCAAGGCGCCGACCCAGCTCTTCATCGAGAAGATCGAACAGCGGTACGCCGTCGGGGTCGTCGTCGCCACCCTCGCGGTCTTCGGCATCCCTCTGGCCTTCGGCGAGGACCTCACGGCCGCGCTGCTCCGCGCCATGACGTTCATGATCGTCGCCTCGCCCTGCGCGGTGGTCCTCGCCACCATGCCGCCGCTGCTCTCCGCCATCGCCAACGCCGGCCGCCACGGCGTCCTCGTGAAGTCCGCCGTCGCGATGGAACGGCTGGGCGAGATCGACGCCGCCGCGCTCGACAAGACCGGCACGCTCACGGAGGGCACGCCCGAGGTCGTCGCCGTACGACCGCTGCCGGGCGCCGGGCTCGACGAGGACGGGCTGCTGGCGCTGGCCGCGGCCGCCGAGTACCCGAGCGAACATCCGCTGGCCCGCGCGGTGGTGGCCGCCGCCGGGGCGCGGGGGTTGCGGATGGCCGCCGCCGAGGACTTCGTGGCCACGCCGGGCCGAGGCGTGCGGGCGACGGTCGAGGGGCACGTGGTGACCGTGGGGCGGGCGGGGGAGCACAGCGACGTCGGTGACAGGGCTCCCGTCGACGGGGCCGCCGTCGACAGGCCGGTCGCCGAAGGGACGACCGTGCTCGTCGAGCGGGACGGCGTCGCCGTCGGGACGCTCACCCTGGCCGACCGGCTGCGTCATGACGCGCCCGCCGCGGTGGCCGCCCTCACCGCCGTGACCGGTGCGTCGCCGGTCCTGCTGACCGGGGACAACGCGCGGGCCGCCGCCCGCGTGGCGGCGGACACCGGGATCGACGACGTGCGGGCCGAGCTGTTGCCGGACGCCAAGGTGGAGGCCGTACGGGAGCTGCAGAACGGGGGCGCGAAGGTCCTGTTCGTCGGGGACGGGGTCAACGACGCGCCCGCGCTCGCCGCCGCGCACGCCGGGGTGGCCATGGGCCGGGCGGGCTCCGATCTCGCGTTGGAGACCGCGGACGCGGTCGTGGTGCGCGACGAGCTGCGTGCGATCCCGGCGGTGGTGCGGTTGTCGCGGGCGGCCCGGCGGCTGGTGGTGCAGAACCTGGTGATCGCCGGGGTGTGCATCGCCGTGCTGGTGGTGTGGGACCTGGTGGGGCATCTGCCACTGCCCCTCGGGGTGGCCGGGCACGAGGGGTCGACCGTGCTGGTGGGTCTGAACGGGCTGCGGTTGCTGCGGGAGGGGGCGTGGGGGCGCGCTGCGCGGGGTTGAGGGCGCCTGAGGGGGAGGGGCTGTCCGTGGACTGGCGGCTGCTGGTCCGTGGGGGCTGGTCGCGCAGTTCCCCGCGCCCCTTCAGGGCGGCGGTGGGCTTCCGGTGGTCGCAGGTCAACCCACGCTGATGTCGGATTTCCGCCAGCCCTCCGTTCGCCGCTCCCCGATGCTTGAGGCATGCGGAACGGGATGTACGCGGACACGGAACGGTGTGTGCGGGCCGTGCGGTCGAAGGACGCGCGGTTCGACGGCTGGTTCTTCACGGCCGTGGTGACCACACGGATCTACTGCCGGCCCAGCTGCCCGGTGGTGCCGCCCAAGGCGGAGAACATGACGTTCTACCCGAGCGCGGCGGCGTGCCAGCAGGCCGGTTTCCGGGCCTGCAAGCGGTGCCGCCCGGACACGAGCCCGGGATCACCGGAGTGGGACCAGCGGGCGGACCTCGTGGCGCGGGCGATGCGGCTCGTGGGGGACGGGGTCGTGGACCGGGAGGGCGTGCCGGGACTGGCACGGCGGCTCGGCTACAGCGCCCGGCAGGTCGAGCGGCAGCTGCTGGCCGAGTTGGGCGCGGGCCCGTTGGCGCTCGCCCGGGCCCAGCGGGCGCAGACGGCGCGGCTGCTGATCGAGACGACCGCGCTGCCGATGGCCGAGATCGCGTTCGCCGCCGGGTTCGGGTCGATCCGGACGTTCAACGACACCGTGCGGGAGGTCTTCGCGCTGTCGCCCAGCGAACTGCGCGAGCGGGCCGCACGGTCGGCCCGGCAGCGCTCCGACTCGCCCGGCACCTCCGGGGCGTTGAGCCTCCGGCTGCCGTTCCGGGCCCCGCTCAACCCCGACAACCTCTTCGGCCACCTCGCCGCGACCGCCGTACCCGGCGTGGAGGAGTGGCGCGACGGCGCGTACCGGCGCACCCTCCGGCTGCCGTACGGCCACGGCATCGTCGCCCTCGCACCGGAGCCCGACCACATCGCCTGCCGGCTCACCCTCGGCGATCTGCGCGACCTGCCCGTCGCCATCAGCCGCTGCCGCCGCATGCTCGACCTGGACGCGGATCCGGTCGCCGTCGACGAGCAGCTGCGCACCGACCCCCTGCTCGCGCCCCTGGTCGACAAGGCGCCCGGACGCCGGGTGCCGCGGACCGTCGACGAGGCCGAGTTCGCCGTACGCGCGGTCCTCGGCCAGCAGGTCTCCACGGCCGCCGCCCGGACCCACGCGGCCCGGCTGGTCGTCGCGCACGGCGAACCGGTCGACGATCCGGAAGGGGGCCTCACCCATCTCTTCCCGTCCCCCGAGCAACTGGCGGCCGTCGATCCCGAGACCCTCGCGATGCCCCGCACCCGCCGGACCACCTTCACCACCCTGGTACGGCAACTCGCCGACGGAACACTGCACCTGGGCGTCGACAGCGACTGGGCCGAAACCCGGGGCCGGCTGCTCGCCCTGCCCGGGTTCGGCCCCTGGACCGTCGACGTCATCGCCATGCGTGCCCTCGGCGACCCGGACGCCTTCCTCGCCGGTGACCTCGGAATCCGGCGCGCGGCACGGGAGTTGGGCCTGCCCTCCACCCCGGCGGCCCTCGCGGCGCGGGCCGAGGCCTGGCGGCCCTGGCGGGCGTACGCGGTCCAGTACCTCTGGGCGACCGACAGCCACCCCATCAACTTCCTTCCCGTATGACCTTCCGAGGACCACCCATGAAGCAGCAGAAGCAGCAGAAGCGGCACACCGTCGTCGACAGCCCCTACGGCCCCCTCACCCTCGTCGCCGACGACGGTGTGCTGTGCGGCCTCTACATGACCGAGCAGCGCCACCGCCCGCCGCAGGAGACCTTCGGCGCACGTGACGACTCGGCCTTCGCCGGGCCCCGGGAACAGCTGGAGGCCTACTTCGCGGGCGAGTTGAAGGTGTTCACCCTCGAACTCCGGCTGGCGGGGACCCCGTTCCAACGGCAGGTCTGGGAACAGCTCGTCCGGATCCCCTACGGCGAGACCCGCTCGTACGGCGAACTCGCGGGCGCCCTGGGCAACCCCAAGGCGTCCCGCGCGGTCGGTCTGGCCAACGGCAGGAACCCTGTCGGCATCATCGTCCCCTGCCACCGCGTCGTCGGCTCCGACGGCAGCCTCACCGGATACGGCGGCGGCACGGCACGCAAACAGCGCCTGCTGGACTTCGAACGGGGCACGGCACTGTTCTGACCAACACCCGGCCCACGGGTCTTCCGAGGGGTTCCGCGACACCGGCCCGTCAGACGCTCGCCTCGCGGATCCCCCGCAGCACCTCCGGCAGCGCCGTCCCGATCGGCTCCCGTACGACCTCGTCCGCCCGCTCGTCGTACGGGGTCGGCTCGGCGTTGACGATGATCAGGCGGGCCCCGTGATCGGCGGCGACGCCGGCGAGCCCGGCGGCGGGCTGCACCTGGAGGCTGCTCCCGACGGCGATGAAGATCTGGCAGGCCTTGGTGATCGCGACGGCCTCACCGAGGACCACCGGGTCGAGGCGCTCGCCGAACATCACGGTGGCGGACTTCAGCACGCCCCCGCACTCCAGGCACGGCGGGTCCTCCTCACCGGCCTCGACCCGGGCGAGCGCGTCCTCCATCGGCGTCCGAGCGTGGCACCCGACGCACACCACGGACCGCGCGGACCCGTGCAGTTCGAGAACCTTGCGGGCCGGCATCCCGGCCAGCTGGTGCAGCCCGTCCACGTTCTGCGTGATCACCCGCACCGGCACCCCGGACCGCTCCAGCTCGGCCACCGCCCGGTGCGCCACGTTCGGCTCGGCCCGCAGCGTCCGGTTCTGCCGCCGCATCTGCCACGCGCGCCGGCGGATCTCCGGATCACCCATGTAGTACTCGTACGTCACCAGCTTCTCGGCCTCCGGATCCCGCCGCCACAGCCCGTTCGGGCCTCGGTAGTCGGGGATGCCGGAGTCGGTGGAGATGCCTGCGCCACTGAGCAGGGCGACGAGGGGCTTGTTCATGGGGCGAGGGTAGGTCGGCCGTCCCGCCGGGGCGAGCGGATATCGGCGTGGCGGGCTCAGGGCGCGGGCAGGCCGTACGTGCGGTCGTAGTGCTGGGCGACCAGGACGCCGCTGTGGTCACAGGCGAGCTGCCAGTCGTTGACGCCGGTCTCCAGGCCGTCGGTGAAGTTCCACAGGAGCCGGCCCTTGGCGGCCCCGATCGCGTAGAAGCCGTTCTTGTTCTTGTAGGCGGGGACGTAGACCGCGTCGGGGCCCGCCGTGACCGGCTGGTCGATGTTGAGGCGCGGGGTGGGGCAGAACCAGCGGCGGGCCCCGGTACCGGCGTTGAACGCGTACACACCGGCGGGGTCCGTGCCGGTGACGTAGACGGTGTTGCCGTAGCCGCCGAGGGACGCGAACATGCCGCGCTCGGGCCTCACCCGCCAGCGGAGTCCGCCGGTGGCGAGGTCCAGGGCCTTCAGCTCCCGGCCGATGGCGAACACCGTGCGGTTGATGACGGCGAGCCCCGGCCGCAGGTCGTAGCCGACCGGGTGGCGCCACAGGACGCCGGAGCTGTCGGTGTCCCGGACCGTGACGTTGCGCAGTCCGTCCGCGTAGACGAAATAGCCGGGCAGGATGACCGGCGCCAGCTTGACGCCGACGTCCTCCGGGCTGATGGGGATCACCTCGGCGCGGCGGGCCGCGAGGTCGACGCCGAAGACGGTGTCCGTGGACGTCGCGACGCCCTGCTCGTCGGACTCGCGCCGCAGCCGGACGCCGATGACGGAGACGGCCCGGTCGTCGACGGCGCCGAGCAGGGTGGTGAAGCGGAAGTCCGGCCCGAAGTCGACGGTGAAACGTTCCGTTCCGTCGACCGGGTCGACCCCGATCACCGTCGACCCCTCGCCGAGCGCGATCACCGCGTCGAAGGCCAGCACGGCCGGGGTGGGCGACTGGCTGATGCCCTCGTAGACCCACCTGGGCCGGGTGCCGTCCTTGAGGTCGAGACAGACCAGGTCACCCGGGCGGGTCTTCACCAGGGCCGCGCCGTCCTTGAAGACTGCGGGCGCTTGGAGCAGCGGGCCGCCGCGGTAGGTCCACAGCGGCTTGGGGGCCGGGCCCGCGGGCTCCGTGGACCGCGCGGTCGGCTCCTTCCGGCGGCTGAGCACCAGACCGGCGCCGACCGCGGCCGCGGCGGAACCCGCCGACACGGTCAGGACCGTGCGCCGCGACGGACCGGGCCGCGGCACGGCACGACGGTGCCCGGAGGTGCGGTACGGCTCCGGCTCCTCGGGGGCGGAATAGGGCTCCGCGCCTGCGGGGGGCACGGCTGTGGACGGCGACTCGACGCCGGTCCGGTCCGCGCCGTCGCCCCCGCCGTACCCGCCGCCCCCGCTGCTGTCGGCCGGCGGCACCTCGGCTCCCCGGCCCGGGTAGCCGGAGCCGTCGTACGGGCCACCGGAGTCAGGGGTCGACGGGGCGATGCCGAGAGTCGACGGGCCGTCCGTGCCGAGGGGCGCCCCCTCCTGCTCGAAGCCGTACGCGGCGCGCCCCCGCCGCGCGCCGTACGTGGCCCGGTCCGGCCGGGGCGTGTAGGTGAGACGTTCCTGCTGGAAGCCGTACGCGTCCCGCTCGCGGTCGGACTCGGTGGAGCGGAGGACGACCGGACCGTCAGGTCCGTTGTCGAGGGTCTGTACGGCCGCCGCGCGCAGGGCGACCGAGGAGGTCACCGACGGAGGCAGCCAGCCGTCGGCCGCAAGCTGCTCCACCCCGCCGGGCGCGCAGGCGGCGGCCAGCTTGTCCGGGGTGATCCGCAGCCGGGGGTCCTTGGTGAGACAGAGGCTGATGATCTTGTCGAGAGGCTCGGGCACACCCGTCAGATCGGGTGCGCTGTGCACCACCTGGTACAGGAGCGTGGCCGCCGCGCTGCCGCTGAACGGAGCGTGCCCGGACGCGGCGAACGTGAGCACCGAGCCCAGCGAGAAGACGTCCCCCTCGGGGCCCAGCGGCTCGCCCGTGGCCTGCTCGGGACACATGTACTCGAAGGAGCCGAAGAGCGCGCCGGAGCGGGTGAGGTCGTAGCCGTCGCTCGCCCGGACGATGCCGAAGTCGATGACGCGCGGGCCGTCGGCGGCGAGCAGCACGTTGGAGGGCTTCAGGTCGCGGTGCACCAGCCCGGCCGCCTGTACCGAGATCAGCGCCTCGGCGATGCCGGCGCCCAGCACGAGCACCGACTCCACCGGCAGCGGGCCGTGCGCGGCCACCGCCTCGGCCAGGGTGGGGCCGGCGATGTAGTCGGTGGCCAGCCAGGGGATGGGCGCCTCGGGGTCGGCGTCGACCACGGGCGCCGTGTATCTGCCGCCGACCGCCCCGGCGGCCTCCACCTCGCGGCGGAAGCGGATACGGAAGTTCTTGTCCCCCATCAGCTCGGGACGGATGGCCTTGACCGCGACGGTCCGCCCCTGCGGGGAGCGCGCCAGATAGACCCGTCCCATCCCTCCTGCGCCGAGCCGTGCCACGAGACGGTAGGGACCTAGCTCCTCGGGATCGTCCGAGCCCAGTGGTTCCATGACCTCTGCTGCCTGTTCGGTGATGACGGGCGAAACGGCCCGCAGGTGGGGGGGAGACCGACTGCTCCGGGCGGCTCCCGGTGACCGTTCCCCCAGGGGCTCCGGATCTCCCGGCGCCACGGCCCGCTCCCGGGCCGCCGGTCACGGGTGTCCCGAGTGCTGCCCCGGTTGTCGAGCGAGGCAACGAGGCGCGATCGCTCGGACGGGGTTGGCGTCAGCCTAGATGCTGGAGTGACGAACGGGCAGCGTTTTCAGCCAGCGCTTTAAACTTCCATTAAGTGGAGGGTTCACGCACTTCACGTTCCGTACAGGGGGAGTTGACGCGACGTCAGCTGACTCCTGTCAACGGCGGACGGCAACCGAACGGCACCGCGGTGGCCGATCTTCGACGGCTCAGGCCACCCGCTCCCCGTTCTCCAGCTCGACCGGTCCCGTGCCCTCCGCCAGCGCGTCGAGGGCGGCGAGCACCCGGCGGCCGAGCTGTCCCAGGAGATGTGCGGGGAGTTCGGCGCGCGGGACGAGCCGCCACGACAGCAACTCCTCCTCCTGCAAGCGGATCCGCTTCAGAGCCTCCTCGTCGAGCACCCCGCCGTCGTACACGTACGCCACCAGCGGCGGCCGCCCCACCCCGGGCACCCAGTCCACGGCGAGCAGCCGTCCCGGCTCGATGTCCAGCCCGATCTCCTCCAGGGTCTCGCGCCGCGCCCCCTGCCTAGGAGTCTCGCCGTCGTCCGACTCGATCGTCCCGCCCGGAAGCGCCCATCCCTCACGGTAGTTGGGCTCGACGAGGAGCACGCGGCCCTCGGCGTCCCGGAAGAGCGCGGCGGCACCGGCGAGGACACGGGGCAGGCTCGCGATGTACGCGGCGAAGTCCGAAGTGGTCACCCTCGCAGCGTAGACGGCCCCCGAAGGCGGGAAATCGGCGCTCGAGGAGCGGAAGGGCCGGCGCTCAGGAGGCGAAGGACTCCGCCAACCGCACCGTGCGCTCCGCGAGTTCACTGACGCGCACCCCGTCGAAGCCGAACACGGCGCTACGCACGGTGTCCTCCAACGGGTCCTTCCACCGGTCCGGGATCGCCTCCGCCCCGCACAGCACCCCCGCCACGGAACCGGCGGTGGCCCCGTTCGAGTCGGTGTCCAGGCCGCCGCGGACGGTCAGCGCGAGGGTGCGGGTGAAGTCGCCGTCGCCGTACAGCAGCCCGGCCGTGAGCACGGCGACGTTCGGCACGACGTGGATCCAGCCGAGCCCGGCGGTCTCCTCGCCCACGGTCGTGAGCGTCTCCTCCCAGGCGAGTCCGGCCTCGTACAGCGACACGACCCGCCGCACGGTCCGGGCCAGACGACTGCTCGCCGGGACCACCGCCAGCGCCTCCTCCAGGGCCGCCCGCGCCCCCGGCGCCGTGAACGCCGCCGCGATCAGGGCCGCCGCCCACATCGCCCCGTACACCCCGTTGCCGGTGTGCGACAGCACCGCGTCGCGCCGGGCCAGCGAGGCCGCGCGCCGGGGCAGGCCCGGGGAGGTCCAGCCGAAGACGTCGGCACGGATGAGGGCGCCGATCCACTCCTGGTACGGGTTGTCGTAGGTGGCCGTCAGCGGCGGTTTCAGCCCGCTCGCGAGGTTGCGGTACGCCGCCCGCTCCGCCGTGAACGTCTGGAGGTACGGCAGCCGCAGCAGCCACAGGTCACCGACCTGCTCGGTGCTGAACGTGAAGCCGTGCGTCTCCAGCAGGTGCAGCCCGAGGATCGAGTAGTCCACGTCGTCGTCGCGGCAGCTGCCGTGGATCCGGCCGCGTACGCAGTCGCGCCACTCCGGCCGCAGCGCGAGCCCGTCGCTCTCGGTGGGCGGTTCCGGGAAGTAGTCGGTGAGCGGCAGGGCCCCGGCCCGCCGCAGATAGCCGTCGATCCGCTCCCGCGTCCACACCTCCCCCTGCTCCACGGGCTTCCCGAGCATGTTCCCCGCGATCCGGCCCAGCCAGCCCCCGAGCACACGGTCGGCGAGCTCGGCGCCGACCGGGGGCGCGAGGGGGGTCGTGGTCGTGGGCGTCATGTCCGAAGGTCTACCCGATTCCGCCCGATTTCGCGCACGGCCGCCCGGCGGGGCCCGGCGGAACCCGCTCGGGGCGGTGTTCGCTGTGCGGGACGGGGCATGACGTACCGGGGCCGGGCCGGTTAGGGTCGCAGCGGCGCGACTGCCTTGACGTGCGCAAGGCCCGATGAGCGAGGGGAACGCTAGGTGGCGAACGCCGCGGTGGACGGGATCGACATGCCCGGGGACACGAACACGTCCGGCGACACGCAGACGTCCGGCGACACGGAAGCGACCGGCCCGCGGGTGCTGATCGCCGCGGACAAGTTCAAGGGCACGCTGACGGCCGTCCAGGTCGCCGAGCGGGTCACGGCGGGCCTGCGCCGGGTCCTGCCCGATCTGGAGGTCGAGGCGCTGCCGGTCGCCGACGGCGGCGACGGCACGGTGGCCGCGGCGGTCGCGGCCGGTTTCGAACGGCGCGAGGTACGGGTCGCCGGCCCGCTCGGCGAGCCCGTCACCGCCGCCTACGCGCTGCGCGGTGACACGGCCGTCGTGGAGATGGCCGAGGCGAGCGGGTTGCAGCGACTGCCCGCCGGGGTCTTCGCACCGCTCACGGCCTCCACGTACGGCTCCGGCGAACTGCTGCGCGCCGCGCTCGACGCGGGCGCCCGCACGATCGTGTTCGGCGTCGGCGGCAGCGCCACGACGGACGGCGGCGCGGGCATGCTCGCCGCGCTCGGCGCACGCTTCCTGGACGCGGCGGGGGAGCCCGTCGGTCCCGGCGGCGGAGGCCTGCGCGACCTGGTGACGGCTGACCTGTCGGGCCTCGACGAGAGGCTCACGGCGGTCGACCTCGTGCTGGCGAGCGACGTCGACAACCCGCTGACGGGTCCGAAGGGCGCTCCGGCCGTGTACGGCCCGCAGAAGGGCGCGAGCCCCGAGGACGTGGCGACGCTGGACGCGGCCCTGACGCACTTCGCGGCCGTCCTGGAGAAGACGGTCGGACCGCGGGCCGCCGGGCACGCCCTCGCCCCGGGCGCGGGCGCCGCCGGCGGCATCGGCTACGGCGCCCTGATCCTCGGCGCCCGCTTCCGCCCCGGTATCGAGGTCATGCTCGACGTCCTGGGCTTCGCGCCGGCGCTGGAGAAGGCCACGCTGGTGATCACCGGCGAGGGCTCCCTCGACGAGCAGACCCTGCACGGCAAGGCCCCGGCCGGGGTCGCCGCGGCCGCCCGCGCGGCCGGCAAGGAGGTCGTGGCCGTCTGCGGCCGTCTGGCCCTGCCGCCCAAGGCCCTGGGCCGGGCCGGCATCCGTCGGGCGTACCCCCTGACGGACGTCGAACCGGACGTGGCACGCTGCCTCGCCGACCCGGGGCCGATCCTGGAGCGGGTGGCCGAGCGGATCGGCCGGGACTTCCTCACCTGACCTCTACGGCAAGTGGATCAGATTGCCGTCGAACTCCCTGAAGTAGCTGCCGCTGCTGCGGCCCTCCACCTTGCCGTTCTTGAACCACTGCTTCGAGAAGCGGTGGATGTCCTTGGCGACGGTCTCCCACACCAGGGAGTGGCCGGAGCCCTCGAAGCAGAACATGAGCTTCCGAGGGCCCTTGACGGCCGTGTAGAGGTCCGGAACGGAGAAGTGCAGGACGTCGGGCATCGGCGTCTGCGTGACGGCTGTCCTGTCCAGTTCCCCGTAGAGGATGAGCACGGGGACTCTGCCGCCGAGCACGTACTCGCCACCCTTCTTGTACGGCGCGGTCTGGTTGTTCCAGCCCCACCAGTAGGTGTTCCGGTACCGCAGGACGCCCTCGGGTTCGCCGTTCACCGTGGGGCCCCACTTGCTTCCGAGGGGGTCGTCCTCCATGCAGGCGGCCCACACGCGCTCGGCGATCCCCTCCTCCCACAACGTGGGGGTACTGTTCAGCGACTGCGTGAAACCCCTCTTGCTGGCCACGTGCATCGGGAATCCGAGCAGGTGGGGCGGCTTGCCGACGGGCAGTGTCGCGGCTTCCTGAGGGCGTCCGAAGGGGTCGTCGGGGTTGCCGGACCATCGCCCTCGCGGCGGGAACATCGGAGCGAGCAGGAACAGGCTCTCGACCTCCTCGGGATGCTTGAGGGTGTAGGGGCCCATGACGAACGCGGCCGCGGACCAGCCGACGAAGCGGATGCGCTTGTCCGCGCCGACCTGGGACTTGATGAACTTCACCACCGTCGCCAACTCCGCCTCGTCACTCTCCGAACTGCCCAGCTCCGACCGGTACGTGGGCTGGCCGGGCGCCGGGATGGTGTGGTCGACGAGGACCGCTTGCTGTTGCGCCGGGTTGGCGTTGTACGGATTGTCCATCTGCCCCGGACGGGGCGACCGGCCGGAGCCCTGGAGGTCCAGCAGGAAGACGTCGTAACCGGCCGCCGCCAGTTCCTGTGCCCAGCTGTACCGGTTGGGGTCGCCCCCGGGTACGGGTGCGAGGTCGGAGCCCGGCAGCACCGGCACGCTCCTGCCGTGCAGCATCAGCACCGGCTCGCGGTCCTGCGCGTCGCCGTTGCCGGGGGTGCCGTCGTACTCCCGGACGGGCAGCTCCAGCACGTCGCCTTCCGTCGCAGGAACCGTCGAGATGTGCTTGACCTTGTGCTCTCTGAGTTCGTACGAGGTCATGCTCTCCATACCTTTCTTCGTGGGTTGATCGCGGTCATTCGTAAGATCGGGACACCCAGGGATGCCGGGTATGGCTTTCATGCGAGTGCCGCTTTCGTGGCTGAGGAGGATTGGCCGCCCGGCATCCCGCGACGACTCGACTGCT
>NZ_JAQYWT010000336.1:0-250 GCF_036322545.1 Streptomyces sp. SP18BB07 | reverse complement strand
CACACCGACATCGGCGAGGCCGCCCACCGCGTGGACGCCCTGCGCACCAGCGTCACCCTCGCCCGCCAGACCGACCAACGCGGTTTCCACCGCTACTGGGTGGCCGAACACCACTCCAGGCCCGGCGTGGCCTCCTCCTCCCCGGCCGAGATCCTCGCCCACCTCGCCGCCCACACCACCCGCATCCGCCTCGGCTCGGGCGGCGAGCTGCTCCCCAACCACGCTCCCCTGGTCATCGCGGAGCAGTTCG
>NZ_JAQYWT010000335.1:0-2135 GCF_036322545.1 Streptomyces sp. SP18BB07 | reverse complement strand
AGCTTGTTCTTTATCTACCAAGACCTGCCGGGCTTGCCGATGGCCTTGAGGGTCTCGGGGCGTTTGACGGTCTTGCCGACGTCGTAGCGGGGTGCCCGGCGTCTGTTCTTGACACCGGGTGGCCGTCCGGGGCCGGCGCCTCGAGGTTTGGGAACACGGGCCGGGCAGGCCAGGTGAGCGCGGATGTTCCTGAACCCCCGGCGGACCCGGGCGGGGGTGAGCCGG
Organism: Streptomyces sp. SP18BB07; assembly: GCF_036322545.1. Taxonomy (NCBI): domain Bacteria; kingdom Bacillati; phylum Actinomycetota; class Actinomycetes; order Kitasatosporales; family Streptomycetaceae; genus Streptomyces; species Streptomyces sp. SP18BB07. The sequence goes on along the minus strand of NZ_JAQYWT010000335.1, from coordinate 1,910 downwards.
CCGGAGGCAGTCGGCTTCTCCCAGGGTCGGCGGAGGTCCTTGGCGAGGGGCCGGGCAAGCCGGAGCTGGGTGTGAGCGACGATCAGGATCCAGGTCCAGCGGTCCGCCGCCTCGGGACTACGGAGTTTCGGGGTGGTCCATCCAAGGGTCTGCTTCGCGAAGCGGAAGGTGTGCTCCAGGTCGAAGCGGCGGAGAAATGCCTGCCAGAAACGGTCCACGTCGTCCGGAGTGACGCCTGTCTTGGAGGACCATAACCATACCGGCGGGGCATCACGGTCCTTCGACAGATGCTCGACCTTCAACCGGATCAACGTGCCCTCAACCAGGGGAAGTTCACCGTCATGGTCGAGCCATGAGGAGCGGTGGGTGAGCCTTGGGTGGACCCGGTCCCATGCCTGCGTCTCGGCCTTGCCGTAGTTGGTGGTTGCGGTGACCGTGGTGATCGCTGGCTCGGGCCAGGTCTCCGGCTTGGCGAAGCGGAATTCCGGGCCGTGCTTAGGCGGCCGGCCGCCCTTCGGGTCGTAGACACGAGGCGGCTTCGGCAGTCGCATGACGCGGTCGGAGCGGACCCGGCCGACCAGCTCGACCGGCAGATCGCGCAGGACCCAGGCCAGGCGGGTGACGTCGTAGCCGGCATCGCTGACGATCACGATGTCCGGGTCCCCGGCCCGCCACTGACCCGCGGCGATGAGCCGTTCAACGACTCCCCGCAGCTGGCCGGCGGTGACCGCGGTGGCGTCGTCCACCGGTCCGAGCCGGACCGCGTCCAGGATCGCGGTCCAAGAGGTGGCGCCCGGCTCCAGGGCGGCGACGAAGGAGTAGGGCCAGCCTGGGATGAACTGCGACGCCGTCTTCGCCCGGCCATAGACATGGCAGAACAGCCGCTCGGCCGAGCACGGCGCGTCCGAACGAAGCCATGGCGAAACATCGACGGCCAGGACCAGACGCCCGCCGTCGAACCGCGGCAGCGACAGCCCGGCCAGCACCGTCCGCACCTGCTCGACATCGATCCGGCCGTGGTTCAAGCCTCCGTACATCGCTCCGTGGCCACGCCGATGCTCGGGCAGCAGCGTCAGGTCCACCGGGGACTTCACGGCACCGTCCGCACACAGCACCGCATCCGTCAGCTCGAACAACTCGTCGCGCCGAGCGGTCAGACACTCGTAGAACTCGCCCCGGAAGCGTGACGCTTCCGCGAACGCATCCCTCCGCACAACATCAGGCAGCAGACTCACCCTCACGGCCTTCGTCTCGGTCACGTGCACCTTGGTCGGAGCACAGGATCAGACGAAGGCCGCCTCAGTGTCTGGCGAATGCCCAGGCGAGCGACCCAGTTCGAGGAACCGTTCGGATCTCATAGTGAGTCCGCAACTGACTCCCCGGAACCAGGCGCGCAAGCGGACAGTGCTCCGCAACCCAACAGCCATCTAGCCCCCATGGATAACTTCAGCTAGTGGGACTAGACTGTCGAACTCCCCGGCCGCTGCAAGGAGTTGACATGACTGACGGCCAGATTGTGGAACCACCTCAGATCCTCGCCCGTCGAACCGGCGACGGTTGGGTGCTACACATGGAGGGCGTGGAGCCGACCTATATACGACGCCTGGACGGTGCGATTGAGCGCGGACGCAACCTTATGGAGGCAGGTGAAGTGCCTGGAGTCGAACAGGGGATCGTACTCAAGATCGACCTCGGCGACGAACTCAATCAACGCGTCAAGGCGTCAACGCAGGCCACCGTCGACGCGCACAAGGCCCAAATGGCGGCCGCAGTAGAGCTACGGCGCACAGCCGCAGCACTCAACGAGCACGGCCTGACCGGCAGGGACATCGCACACGTCTTGGGAGTCTCACCCCAGCGCGTCTCGCAGTTGCTCAACGACCAGCAGGCCCGAGGTTAAAAGACAAGCT
>NZ_JAQYWT010000334.1:0-126729 GCF_036322545.1 Streptomyces sp. SP18BB07 | reverse complement strand
GACGCCGAGATCACCGTGCTGACCGTGGGTCCGGAGGACGCCAAGGACGCGCTGCGCAAGGCGCTGTCGATGGGTGCGGACAAGGCGATCCACGTCGAGGACGACGATGTGCACGGCACCGACGCGATCGGTACCTCGCTGCTGCTGGCGAAGGCGATCGAGAAGGCCGGTTACGACCTGGTGATCTCCGGTATGGCCTCCACCGACGGCACGATGGGCGTCGTCCCGGCGCTGCTGGCGGAGCGTCTGGGTGTCCCGCAGGTGACGCTGCTGTCCGAGGTCTCCGTCGAGGACGGTGTGGTCACGGGCCGCCGTGACGGCGACGCCGCGAGCGAGCAGCTTCAGGCCTCCCTCCCGGCGGTGGTGTCGGTGACCGACCAGTCGGGCGAGGCGCGTTACCCCTCCTTCAAGGGCATCATGGCGGCGAAGAAGAAGCCGGTTCAGTCCTGGGACCTGTCCGACCTGGACATCGAGGCCGAGGAAGTGGGTCTGGAGGGCGCCTGGACGGCGGTGGACTCCGCGGCCGAGCGCCCGGCGCGTACCGCCGGCACGATCGTCAAGGACGAGGGCGAGGGCGGCAAGCAGCTCGCTGAGTTCCTCGCGGGCCAGAAGTTCATCTAAAGGCCCCGTGGGTCTTGTGAGGCCCCATCCCCTTACCGCCCTTAAGCCTTCGCAATCCGCAGGAGCAATCCCATGGCTGAAGTTCTCGTCTACGTCGACCACGTGGACGGTGCCGTCCGCAAGCCCACCCTGGAGCTGCTGACCCTGGCCCGCCGTATCGGCGAGCCCGTCGCCGTCGCACTCGGCAATGGCGCGGGTGACACCGCCGCCGCGCTCGCCGAGCACGGCGCGACCCGGGTCCTCACGCACGACGCCGCCGAGTACGCCGACTACCTGGTCGTACCGAAGGTCGACGCGCTGCAGGCCGCCGTCGCCGCCGTCTCCCCGGCCGCCGTGCTGGTCCCGTCCTCCGCCGAGGGCAAGGAGATTGCCGCCCGTCTGGCGCTGCGTATCGGTTCCGGCATCATCACCGACGCCGTCGACCTCGAGGCCTCCGACGAGGGCCCGGTGGCCACCCAGTCGGTGTTCGCCGCCTCCTTCACCACCAAGTCCCGTGTCTCCAAGGGCACCCCGGTCATCACGGTCAAGCCCAACTCGGCCGCCGTCGAGGCCGCCCCGGCCGCCGGTGCGGTCGAGGCCCTGGAGGTCACCTTCGGCGCACTGGCCACCGGCACCAAGGTCACCGGCCGCACCCCGCGTGAGTCGACCGGGCGTCCGGAGCTGACCGAGGCCGCGATCGTGGTCTCCGGCGGCCGTGGCGTCAACGGCACCGAGAACTTCGCGATCATCGAGGCGCTCGCCGACTCCCTCGGCGCGGCCGTCGGTGCCTCGCGTGCCGCAGTGGACGCCGGCTGGTACCCGCACACCAACCAGGTCGGCCAGACCGGCAAGTCCGTCTCGCCGCAGCTGTACATCGCCAACGGCATCTCCGGCGCCATCCAGCACCGGGCCGGCATGCAGACCTCGAAGACCATCGTGGCGGTCAACAAGGACGCCGAGGCCCCGATCTTCGACCTCGTCGACTACGGCGTCGTCGGCGACCTCTTCGACGTCGTCCCCCAGCTCACCGAGGAGATCAAGGCCCGCAAGGGCTGAGCCTCCCCGAGCCGTCCGAGGCCCCCACGACCGCGCGACCGGTCGCGGGGGCCTCGGCGCGTCCCGGGTCCTCAGCCCAGGGCCAACGAGGCCTGCACCGGCAGATGGTCGCTCGGGTACGTCCCGTCCACCGAGAAGGTGTTCATCGCCGCCCAGTGCGTGGTCACCCCGGGCGAGGTGAGGATCCAGTCGATGCGTCTGCCGTCGGGCTTGAGCGCCCGGTAGCCGTGGTACGTCCCGTACGCCTCGGTGCGCGAGGCCGCCGCGTCCCAGGCGTCCACGAGGCCGTTGCCCAGCATCAGGTCGTACACCCGGTTGTCGTGGGCGGCCGCGTTGAAGTCGCCGGTGACGACGACCGGTGCCGAGCGGTCCCAGCCGGCGATCGTCTCGCCGATCAGTTTCGCCGAGCGCTCCCGGGCGTACTGGCTGACGCTGTCCAGATGGGTGTTCAGGACGTAGAACTCCCGTCCTCCGTCGGCGAGATCGGCGAACTTCACCCAGGTCACCATGCGCAGCCAGTCCGCGCCCCAGGTGTTGGAGGCGATCATGTACGGGGTGTCGGACAGCCAGAAGTGATCGAACTCGATCGGGTCGAGTCTGCGGGTGTCGTAGAAGATCGCCATGAACTCGTCCTTGCTGCCACCCCCTCGGCCGGTGCCGATCCAGTCGTAGTGTGCGCCGAGATCCCTCTCGATCATGCGCAACTGCTGGTAGAGCCCCTCCTGGGTGCCGATGACGTGCGGTCGCTCGCGGCGCAGCAACTCCCGCATCACCGGCCGGCGAACGGACCAGCGCGGTGTGCTGTCGACGACGGTCGCGAAGCGCACGTTGAACGTCATCACGTTCAGTGCGCCCGGGTACTCACCGGCGGACGCCGGTTGTGACGAGCCCGCCGTCGTCAGCAGTGGCATGGCGATGGCGGCGGCCGCCGCGGACCTGAGTCCTTGGCGACGCGTCACTCCGACCTCGTTCGGCACGCGAACTCCTCCCCTTGCGAGTCACCATGAAGCTTGCCTATTGATACGGAAGAAGACGCCGGATCTGCGGTGACCTGGCGAAGAGCATGGGGAATCCCACGTCCGGAGGGTGTTGACCGAGGTCAAGATCGACCGTTAGCTTCGTCATACGGATTGTTGATTCCGTGGTGCGGAAAATGGAGGGTGTGGAATGGGGCAGGGTCGACAGGAGAACGTGGCCACGAGTCTCGCGGGCGCCGTCAGCGAGGAGATCAGCGCCTCCCTCGCCCCCGTCGACGCGGAACTGGAGCGCCGCTACCCGGGCGACCCCGGCACCCGTCAGCCCGTGCACACCGTCTACGTCCCCGGTGACGTCTTCACCGCCGACACCCCGCGCACCTGGGGCGACCGGGCCCTCGCCGCCCTCGACGAGCACGCCCCCGACGCGGCCTCCTTCGCCGCCGTCCTCGGCCTCGGCGACGACCTCGCCGAGCCCGTGTACGACCGCGTCCGCGCCAAGCTGGAGCGCGAGCCGATCGAAGACCTCCGCGTCGACTTCGAGGACGGCTACGGGGCCCGCCCCGACGCCGAGGAGGACGAGGCCGCCGCCCGGGCCGCCCGGCTGATCGCCGAGGCGTACGCCGGCGGCACGGCCGCCCCGTACATGGGCATCCGTATGAAGTGCATGGAGGCGCCGGTACGGGACCGGGGCATCCGTACCCTCGACATCTTCCTCACCGGCCTGCTGGAGGCCGGCGGTCTGCCCGACGGGCTGGTCCTGACCCTCCCCAAGGTGACCTACGCCGAGCAGGTCACCGCCATGGTCCGGCTCCTGGAGGCCTTCGAGAAGGCGCGCGGCCTGGAGCCCGGCCGGATCGGCTTCGAGATCCAGATCGAGACCAGCCAGTCCATCCTCGCCGCCGACGGCACCGCCACCGTCGCCCGCATGATCACCGCCGCCGAGGGCCGCGCCACCGGTCTGCACTACGGCACCTTCGACTACAGCGCCTGCCTGGGCGTCTCCGCCGCCCACCAGGCCAGCGACCACCCGGCCGCCGACCACGCCAAGGCGATCATGCAGGTTGCCGCGGCCGGCACCGGCGTACGCGTCTCGGACGGCTCGACGAACGTCCTGCCCGTCGGCCCGACCGCCCAGGTCCACGACGCCTGGCGCCTGCACTACGGCCTCACCCGGCGCGCCCTCGCCCGCGCCTACTACCAGGGCTGGGACATGCACCCCGGGCACATCCCGACCCGCTACGCGGCCGTCTTCGCGTTCTACCGCGAGGGGTACGCACAGGCCGCCGCCCGCCTCTCCCGGTACGCCAACCGCGCGGGCGGCGACGTGATGGACGAGCCCGCGACCGCCAAGGCCCTAGGCGGCTATCTGCTGCGCGGCCTGGACTGCGGCGCCCTCGACATCGACGAGGTGTCCCGGGCGACCGGCCTGACCCGCGCCGACCTGGAGGGTTATGCGGCGCCGAGGCGGGCGGACCTGACGGTCTCCGGCCAGTAGCGACCGGTACGGACCGATACGGACGGATGGCCCGGCGGCGGGGTGCGTAGCGGTCCTGTGACAGCCCCCGCCGACGGTCCGGAGCGCCCCCGACGACCGCTTAGGCTTACGCCGTTCATCGGTGTGTCACAGGAGCGAGGCGCGGGTGTCTTCGGGGGCGAACGGACAGACGGACGGCATCGGGCGGATCCTGGCCGGTCGGTACCGGATCGTGGAGCAGCTCGGACGCGGCGGCATGGGCGTCGTCTGGCGGGCCGTCGACGAGGTGCTCCACCGCGAGGTCGCCCTCAAGGAACTGCGCACCTACACGGACGCGGGCGCGCCCGAACTGGCCGACCTGGGACTGCGGATGCAGCGCGAGGCACGGGCCGCCGCCCGCGTCCGGCACCCCGGGGTCGTCGCCGTGCACGACGTGGCCGAGGTCGACGGGCGCCCGCTGATCGTCATGGAGCTGGTCGACGGGCCGTCCCTGGACGACGTCCTGAGCGACCGGGGCCTGCTCGACCCGCGCGAGGCCGCCGCCATCGGTGCCAAGGTGCTGGACGCCCTCGCCGCCGCCCACCGGGTCGGCGTGCTGCACCGGGACGTCAAGCCCGGCAACATCCTCCTGGACCGCTCGGGCCGCGTCGTCCTCACCGACTTCGGCATCGCCACCATGGAGAACCCGGGCGACGGCTCCGCCACCCACCTCACCCGCAGCGGCGAACTCGTCGGCTCCCTCGACTACCTGGCCCCCGAGCGCGCCCAGGGCAACGACCCCGGTCCCGCCTCCGACGTCTGGGCCCTCGGCGCCACCCTGTACGCGGCCGTGGAGGGCTCGTCCCCGTTCCGGCGTACGTCCACCTGGTCGACGCTCACCGCGATCGTGAGCGACGAGCTGCCCGAACCCCGGCGGTCGGGGCCCCTCGGACCGGTCCTGCGGCAACTGATGGACAAGCGCCCGGAGTCGCGTCCGGACGCGGACCGGGCCCGCGAACTGCTGGAGGCCGTGGCCTCCGGTGACCCGCTCGGCTCCCCGACGGCGGGCGGCCCGGCGTCGCAGCCGAGGGCGGAGACCGAGCGCAGCCTTCCCTCGGTGCCGCCCGGTTTCGGACCGGCGACGGCGGGCGGAGGGTTCGACGGCACGGGCGGGGGTGCCGGGTTCGGCGGGACGGGTGCGACCCCCGGGTTCGGGCCGCCGCAGCCGCTCCCGGGGCCGGGTACGGGGGCGTCCGCGGCGGTCGGCGGGCTCGGTGCGGCCGCCCCGCAGCCGCCGGTTCCCGCCTCCGGCGCCGCCACCACCGTGTCCTCGACCGGCGGCCGTCCGCGCAAGGGCCGCGCCCTGCTCGCCGCCGTGGCGGTCACCGTCGTGCTCGCGGCCACGGGCGTCACGGTCGCCCTGCTGAACGGGGACGACGGCAAGGAGACGGGAGCGCGGTCCTCCGTCGACGACGAGTCGGGCGGCGGCACGCCCTCTCCGGGCCGCAGCCGGGGCACGGTCGACCTCACCGACGACTCGGCCGCGAAGGAGAAGGACGACAAGAAGTCCGCGAGCCCCAGCGAGTCGACCGAGAAGGACCAGAAGGACGACGAGAAGCAGCCCGAGGCGTCCGAGTCGCCGTCGAAGAACGCGAGCGGCGGCACCACCGGCGGCGGCACGGGAGGCTCCGACACCTCGGGCGGCACCACCACCGGCGGGGGCACGACCGGGGACGGGACCACCGAGGAACCGGTCTGCCACCCCATCGGCGGCGGCAAGTACAACTGCACCGTCTGGGCCACCGCCAAGTCCTACGACGCCGCCGGAACCGAGGTCGGCATCCTCAAGCAGGGCACCAACTACTTCTACTGCCAGGCGAACCTGGGCCGCCGCGAGACCTCCGGCGAGTGGACCAACGTCTGGTGGGCCAGGACCGACGACGACAGCGGCAACACCGACGTCTACGTCAGCGACGTCTACATCCAGGGCGGCGACAACGACGCCCCGGTGCCCGGCCTCCCCGTCTGCTGAGGCCGGCGGCCGACGTCACGGCCGGCCCCGGGCCCCCGGATGCGGCCGCACGTACTGTTCCAGGCCCGACACCGTCGTCCACCTCCGCTCGGCGAACAACTCCCTGCCCCGGGCGCACAGTTCACGGTTGCCGCGCGCCCGGGCGGCGAACTCGTCGGGTGTGGTGCCGAACAGCGCGCGCAACTCGGCCGACGAGGCGAGGAGTTCGGTCAGCAGCGGGCGCTGGCGGCCGGGATGCGGTCGGGGGTCGGGGCCGCCGTCGCGCAGCACGCCCCACCGGTTGACGTAGATCCAGGCGTGGTCGAGGACCTGGCCCGACTCCAGCTCGACACGGAAGTCGGCGGCGGGCAGGACCGCCCGCTGGAAGTTGCCGGTCGGCGAGTCGACGCCCTCGCTGGCGTCGACCACGGCGAGCTGGGCCTCGTCGAGCCAGGTGAGGAAGAGGTCGGCGGTGGAACCGGGAGAGTGGTACGGCGACGCCGAGAGGTAGCCGAGCAGGCTCACATGGGCGGAGACGCCGATCCCGATGCCGGTGACCCTGGTTTTGACCATGGGGATCCGGCACTTCACCCCGCGCTCCGCCATCTTGTGGACGAGCTGCGCCGGGCAGGCGTTGGAGCCGACGGAGAGCACGGGCAGCCGGTCCTCGAAGACGAGCGTGTCCAGCGGCAGCATCCGGTTGCCGTCCAGGAGCGCGGACTCGGTCGGCCACGCGCCGGGATAGCTCAGCGGGTCCTCGCGCGGCGCCACGCCGAGGCCGAGCGCTTCGAGGGTGCGGGGATCGGGGGCGTCCAAGAGTCAGTCCGCGGGCGGGAGTTCGCCCGAGCCGCGGGCGATCAGCCGGGTCGGCAGCTCGATGCGGTCGGGGGTGACGAGGGAGCCGTCCAACTGCTGGAAGAGGCGTTCGGCGGCGGTGCGGCCGAGCCGGGCGGGGTCCTGGGCGACGACGGTGATGCCCGGCCGGAGCAGATCGGCCAGCTCGAAGTCGTCGAAGCCGACGAGGGCGACCGCACGGGGGTGCTCGGCGAGGACCCGTACGACCGTGACCGTCACCCGGTTGTTGCCCGCGAAGACCGCCGTGACGGGGTCCGGGCCGGACAGCATGTCCTCGGCCGCCCTGCGGACCCGCTCGGGATCGGTGACGCCCAGCGACATCCACGCGTCCTCGACCGGTATGCCCGCGTCCTCCATGGCCGCCCGGTAGCCGCGCAGCCGCTCGGCGGCGGTGTGGATGCGGGGCATGTCGCCGATGAAGCCGATCCTGCGGTGGCCGTGGGCGATGAGGTGGGCGACCCCGTCACGGGCTCCGCCGAAGCTGTCCGAGAGCACCACGTCGGCGTCGATCCGCCCGGCCGGACGGTCCACGAACACGGTGGCCACCCCCGCCCTGATCTCGGGCTCCAGATACCGGTGGTCGTCACCGGCCGGAATGATCACGAGCCCGTCGACGCGGCGGGCGCACAGCGCCAGCGCCAACTCCTGCTCGCGGTCCGGGTCCTCCGCGCTGGACCCGTTGATCAGCAGCGAGCCGTGCGCGCGGGACACCTCCTCCACCGCCCGGCTGAGCGGGCCGTAGAACGGGTCGGCGAGGTCCTCCAGGACGAGGCCGATGCTGGCCGTGCGGCCCTTGCGCAGCACCCGCGCGCTGTCGTTGCGCCGGAAGCCGAGCGCCTCGATCGCCTCCTGGACCCTGCGCTCGGTGTCCGGGGTGACGCCCGGCTCGCCGTTCACCACCCGGGAGACCGTCTTCAGACCCACTCCGGCCCGGGCCGCGACGTCCTTCATCGTGGGACGGTTGCCGTAGCGGTTCTCGGGGCGGCGGGCGATGCCGGCTGCGGTGTCGGGCACGGTGCGCTGTCCTGTCCTGTCGTCCATGGGTGCGGTCGCGGGGAGGGGCGAGGTGGGGGTGCGGATGCTTCCGTGTGGAAAAGGTGCGGCTGTTGAGGATGTGTCGTCGAGCATAGAGCCTGGACAACGTTGTCACGGCCGGGGGAGACTGTCTATCGCATTCTCTGGCCGGCGCCCCCCACCAGGCGAGCGTCGTGCTGCCAGTTTTCCGGCCGGAGATCCGGGTGTCGCTGGATCCGGGCGCCCGGTAGGAGACTCGCAGCGGGAGAACTGACACTGATGCAGACCGACCTCGTGGCCGCGCTCGACATAGGCGGCACCAAGATCGCCGGGGCGCTGGTGGACGGCCACGGCCGGATCCTGGTGCGCGCGCAGCGCCCGACGCCCGCGCGGGAGGACGGCGACACCGTCATGCGGGCCGTCGAGGAGGTGTTCGGCGAACTGCGCGCGGATCCGCTGTGGAGCGGGGCCACGGCCGTCGGGATCGGCAGCGCGGGGCCGGTGGACGCCTCCGCCGGCACGGTCAGCCCCGTGAACATCCACGGCTGGCGCGGCTTCCCCCTCGTCGAGCGGGTCCGGGCCGTGACCGGCGGGCTGCCCGTCGAACTGATCGGCGACGGCGCGGCCATCACGGCGGCCGAGCACTGGCAGGGTGCCGCGCGCGGCCATGACAACGCGCTGTGCATGGTCGTGTCGACGGGCGTCGGCGGGGGGCTCGTCCTCGGCGGAAAGCTGTACACGGGCCCCACCGGGAACGCCGGGCACATCGGCCACATCAGCGTCGACCTCGACGGCGACGCCTGCCCGTGCGGTGCCCGCGGCTGTGTCGAGCGCATCGCCAGCGGGCCCAACATCGCCCGGCGCGCCCTGGAGAACGGATGGCGGCCCGGGCCCGACGGCGACACCTCCGCGGCCGCGGTCGCCGCCGCCGCGCGGTCCGGCGACCCGATCGCCGTGGCCTCCTTCGAACGCGCCGCGCAGGCCCTCGCGGCCGGGATCGCGGCGACCGCCACGCTCGTCGAGATCGACCTCGCGGTCATCGGAGGGGGTGTCGCGAACGCCGGTGACGTTCTCTTCGCGCCCCTGCGCACCGCCCTCAAGAACTACGCCACTCTCTCCTTCGTCCAGGACCTGACCATCGCCCCCGCCCTGATGGCCACCGACGCGGGCCTGGTGGGCGCGGCCGCGGCGGCGCTGACGGGGCGGTGAGGGGGGCGGCGTCGAGGGGGTGGCGTTGAGGAAGCGGGCTGAGGGGGCGGGGCTGGTGTGCCGCTTCCGGTCGCTCTGGGGCGCGTCGCTCCGGATCGTGCCGTTCCGGATCGTGCCGTTCCGGGGCGGTCGCGCGCGGCGGGGAAAACTGGGCGTTACCCCTCGGGGGCTTTCCCAGTTGAGCGGGGCATGAAGAAGCGCAGCATGCTCGCCATCGCCTCCCTCGCCACCGGGTTCGTCGTCGCGGCCATCACGCCGTCGCACGGTCTCGAAGCCGCCGACACGCTCGGGAAGACCGACGCACTGAGCAAACTGGACGTCGAGGGCACCCTCGGCGGAGTCGGCAAGACGGTCGCCAGCGACAGCCTGGCGGTCGACGACGACGCCCTGGGTGGCCTGGCGGACCAGGAGGGCAAGGGCGGCAAAGAAGGCTGACCGGCTGGTAGTGGGCGGCGGGTAGTCCCTCCGTCCCCCACTCACGTCGTCCGCGGCGGGTTCCCACTCGGTGGGGGCCCGCCGTCGTCGTATTTCGGCTCCTTGTCAGCGGCTGGTTTCCGTGGCGGAGTGGAGGGCAAGCCTCAGGGGGCCAACAGAAGAGGGGGAACCGTGATCGTCTGGATCAACGGTGCGTTCGGTGCGGGGAAGACCACCACCGCACGGGAACTGATCGAACTGATCCCGAACAGCACGCTCTTCGACCCCGAGGTCATCGGCGGCGCACTGACACACATGCTGCCGGCCAAGCGCCTCGCCGAGGTCGGCGACTTCCAGGACCTGCCGAGCTGGCGACGGCTGGTGGTCGACACCGCCGCCGCGCTGCTCGCCGAGCTGGGCGGCACCCTCGTGGTCCCCATGACCCTGCTCCGCCAGGAGTACCGGGACGAGATCTTCGGTGGGCTCGCCTCCCGCCGCATCCCCGTACGCCATCTGCTCCTGGCTCCGGCCGAAACGATACTGCGGGAGCGAATAGCCGGGCGGGAGATTCCGCCCGACCTCCCCGACGGCGAAATGCGGCTGCGTCAATGGGCGTACGACCACATCGCGCCGTACCGTGCCGCGCTGAGCGGCTGGCTCACCGCGGATGCCCACCTCGTCGACACCGGCGCCCTCACCCCGTACGAGACCGCACGGCTCATCGCCGACGCCGTGGCCACCGACGGCGTACCCGTGTGCGACATCGTGCAGACCCCCGAGCCGACCGCCGAGACGGTCGCCGCGGGGGTTCTGTTGTTCGACGAGGAGGATCGGGTCCTGCTCGTCGATCCGACCTACAAGGCCGGGTGGGAGTTCCCCGGTGGGGTGGTGGAGGCCGGGGAGGCGCCGGCACGGGCGGGTGTGCGGGAGGTGCTGGAGGAGATCGGGATAAGGCTCGGCGAGGTGCCGCGATTGCTGGTCGTCGACTGGGAGGCCCCGGCGTCCCCGAGGTACGGAGGGTTGCGGCTGCTGTTCGACGGGGGCCGACTGGATGTCAGTGGTGCGCAGCGGCCCGTGCTGCCCGGGCCCGAGCTGCGTGACTGGAGGTTCGTCACGGAGGAGGAGGCCGCGGATCTGTTGCCGCCGGTGCGGTACGAGCGGCTGCGGTGGGCGTTGCGGGCTCGGGAGCGGGGCGCTGCGCTGTACTTGGAGGCCGGGGTTCCTGTGTGAGGGGGCGCGCGTGGCCGCCGTTCGGGGGAGGCCGTGGGGCGGGTGCGGGTGGGGCGTGGTTGCTCGCGCAGTTCCCCGCGCCCCTAAAGGACCTGCGGTGCCCCGCGTGGCCTGAAGACCCGGGGTCTCGCGCGCCCCTGAAAGACCGGGAGGCTCCCGCGCGACTGAAAGGCCCGCGGGCTCCCGCGCGCCTGGAAGACCCGGAGTGCCCCGCGCGACTGAAAGCCCGCAGTTTCCCGCGTCCCTGAAAGGACCGCGGTCTCGCGCGCCCCTGAAAGGACCACAGTCCCCCGCGCCCTCAAGAGCCCCCTTCCCGTAGCCCGTGTTGTGAGGTGCGCGGGGCTTCGTGTTCCGGTGGGTGTCAGTTCTTCGCGTAGTTGGTGAGGAACAGGGCCTCCGTCACGGACATGCGCTCGAGTTCGGTCGGGGACACGCTCTCGTTGACCGCGTGGATGCGGGCCTCGGGTTCGCTGAGGCCGATGAGGAGGATCTCGGCGTCGGGGTAGAGGGCCGCGAGGGCGTTGCAGAGGGGGATGGAGCCGCCGTGGCCCGCGTACTGCATCTCCTGGCCCGGGTAGGCGACGGCCATCGCCGCCGCCATCGCCTCGTACGCCGGGCTGGAGGTGTCGGCGCGGAACGCCTGGCCGTGGCCGATGAGTTCGCAGCTCACCCGCGCGCCCCACGGGGTGTGCGCCACGACGTGGGCCTCGAGCAGCTTGATCGCCTGCTGGACGTCCACGCCCGGCGGGACGCGCAGACCGATCAGGGCGCGGGCGCTCGCCTGGATCGACGGGGTCGCGCCGACCACGGGCGGGGCGTCGATGCCCAGCACGGTGGCGGCGGGCCGGGCCCAGATCCGGTCGGCGACCGTGTCGGCGCCGACGAGTTCCACCCCGTCGAGCACCTTGGCGTCCTCGCGGAACTGCGCGTCGGCGTACTGCAGGCCGTCCCATGTCCCGTCGCTCGCGAGTCCGTCGACGGTCGTCGTGCCGTCCTCGGCGCGCAGGGAGTCCAGGACGCGGATCAGCGCGGCCAGCGCGTCGGGGGCCGCGCCGCCGAACTGGCCCGAGTGCAGATTGCCTTCGAGGGCGTCGACGCGCACCCGCATGAGGATCATGCCGCGCAGGGAGGAGGTGACCGTCGGCAGGCCCACGCGGAAGTTGCCCGCGTCGCCGATCACGACGGTGTCGGCGGCGAGCAGTTCGGGGTGTGCCTCGGCGTACTGCTGGAGGCCGCCGGTGCCCATCTCCTCGGAGCCCTCGACGATCACCTTGACGGTGACCGGCACCCCGCCGTTCGCCTTGAGGGCCCGCAGCGCCAGCAGGTGCATGAGCACACCGCCCTTGCAGTCGGCGGCACCCCGCCCGTACCAGCGGCCGTCGCGCTCGGTCAGCTCGAACGGCGGTGACACCCAGGCCGCCTCGTCGAGCGGCGGCTGCACGTCGTAGTGGGCGTAGAGGAGGACCGTTTTCGCGCCCTCGGGACCCGGCAGGCAGCCGTACACGGACTGGGTGCCGTCGGGGGTGTCCAGCAGTGCCACGTCCTGGAAGCCCTCGGCGCGCAGCGCGTCGGCGATCCAGCGCGCGGCGCCCTCGCTCTCGCTCCTCGGGAACTGGTCGAAGTCCGCCACCGACTTGAAGGCCACCAGTTCGGTGAGCTCCTCCTTCGCCCGGGGAATCAGCGAGGAGACGGTCTCGGCGACCGGGTTCGACGGCATGGGCACGCTCCTGGTGGGTGCGACGTTGTCCTTCTGGGTACGGGGCCGCAGGCGCTCCTGCCCGGTGTGTCGGTGTAGGGCGCATGCGCTGCCGATCCTCCCACAGCGGTGCTCGGCGTCACCCGCCGTAGGATGCGTGGGACAGGTGCGGCAGGCGGCTGGATCGGGAGCAGTAGACCATCGTGAGCAGCGAGAACTCTTCGGCGGACGACGTGCAGCGGGTGTGGGACGTCGTCGTGGTGGGCGCGGGCCCCGCAGGGGCTTCGGCCGCCTACGCGGCGGCGGTCGCGGGACGCAGCGTCCTGTTGCTGGAGAAGGCGGAGCTGCCGCGCTACAAGACGTGCGGCGGCGGCATCATCGGCCCCTCGCGCGACGCGCTGCCGCCCGGCTTCGAACTGCCCTTCAGGGACCGGGTGCACGCGGTCACCTTCTCCCTCGACGGCCGCTACGCCCGGACACGCAAGTCGAAACAGATGCTGTTCGGGCTGATCAACCGGCCCGAGTTCGACCAGCAACTCGTCGAGCACGCCCAGAAGGCGGGCGCCGAACTGCGGACGGGGGTCACGGTCACCCGCGTCGAGCAGCACGGCTCGGCGGTGCCCGACCGGCGTACGGTCGCCGTCGTCCTCCAGGGCGGCGAGACACTGTTCGCGCGGGCCGTCGTCGGCGCGGACGGAAGCGCCAGCCGCATAGGGGCGCATGTCGGGGTGAAGCTCGAACAGGTCGACCTGGGCCTGGAGGCGGAGATCCCCGTCCCGGAGACGGTCGCCGAGGACTGGAAGGGGCGCGTCCTCATCGACTGGGGTCCCATGCCCGGCAGTTACGGGTGGGTCTTCCCCAAGGGCGACACCCTGACCGTCGGTGTGATCTCCGCGCGCGGTGAAGGCGCCGCCACCAAGCGGTACCTGGAGGACTTCATCGGGCGGCTCGGCCTCGCCGGCTTCGAACCGAGCGTCTCCTCGGGGCACTTGACGCGCTGCCGCGCCGACGACTCGCCGCTCTCGCGGGGCCGGGTGCTGGTCTGCGGGGACGCGGCGGGGCTGTTGGAGCCGTGGACCCGGGAGGGCATCTCCTTCGCGCTGCGCTCGGGGCGGCTCGCGGGGGAGTGGGCGGTGCGGATCGCCGAGGCGCACGACGCGGTGGACACCCGCCGCCAGGCGCTGAACTACGCGTTCGCCGTCAAGGCGGGGCTCGGTGTCGAGATGAGCGTCGGCAAGCGGCTGCTGATCGCCTTCGAGCGGCGGCCGGGGCTCTTCCACGCGGCGCTCACCGGATTCCGGCCCGCGTGGCGGGCCTTCGTGGACATCACTCGCGGTTCGACGTCCCTGGGGGAGATCGTCCGCAGCCACCCGATCGCCCAGCGCGCGCTGACCGCGTTCGACAAGTAGGCCCGCGCCTTCGGCAAACAGGCCCGTTCTCTCTGCCTGGAGGCCCGCGCCGCCACCGGCACCCCGCCGGTCACCGCTGGACGGTGATCCGGAAGACGGGGTGCTTCGGTGCGGCGGCGAGCAGTTCCGCGTCGGTGGAGTCGGCGGTGACGTCACCGAAGAACCGGCCCACCTCCCAGCCCCACTTCTTCAGGTAGGTGCGCAGCACGGCGGGCTTCTCCTCGTCGGGCACCTCGACCGCCGTGAACTCCTGCACCCGGCGGCCCACCTGGAGCCGTCCACCGCCGGCCGCCCGCATGTTGCGCACCCACTCGGAGTGGCCGCGCGCCGAGACGAGGTAGGGGCCGCCCTCGTACGGCAACGGGTTGACCGGCAGCCGACGCCACTCGCCGCTCTTTCGGCCGCGCACGGAGAGTTCGGCGGTGCCGAGGAGGCTGACGCCGTGGCGGGCGAGCCAGCCGATGAAGCCGTTGAGCGCGCGGTCGAAGGGGTTGGCCTTGATGTACTGGGGCGACGACGACATGGGGTTCCTCCCAATTCAGAGAGCACTGCTCTCGCTTGAGAGAAGTCTGCACGACGACGGCGCCCATGGCAAGAGCAGTGCTCTCGTTTGTGTGCAGTGCTCTGGCTCTGTGGCACACTGCTGCACATGAGCACAGCACGAGGGGCCCGCGCCCGCGCCCGGATCGAGGTCACCGCCGCCATCAAGGACGAGGCGCGCAGACAGCTGGCCGCCGAGGGCGCAGCCAAGCTGTCGCTGCGGGCCGTCGCGCGCGAGCTCGGCATGGTCTCCTCCGCGCTGTACCGCTACTTCCCGAGCCGGGACGAACTGCTCACCGCGCTGATCATCGACGCGTTCGACTCGCTGGGCGAGGCGGCCGAGGCCGCGCACGCGAAGGCCGTCGGGGAGAGCCCGGCCGGGCAGTGGGTCGCGGTGTGCGAGGGGGTGCGGGAGTGGGCGCTGGCGCGGCCGCACGAGTACGCGTTGATCTACGGTTCGCCCGTGCCGGGATACACCGCGCCCGACACGACGGTGCCGGCCGCCTCCCGGGCGGGGCAGGTGCTCATCCGTATAGTGCGGGACGCCCATCAGGCCGACGGGGTGGCCGGGAGAGAGCTGCCGGCCGAGCTGCGGCCCGAGGCGCTGCGCATGGCCGAGGACTTCGCGCCCGACCTACCGCCGGAGGTGGTCGCGGTCCTCGTCGCGGCCTGGGCCCAGTTGTTCGGGCTGGTCAACTTCGAAGTGTTCGGGCAGTTCAACAGGGTGGTCGAGAACCGCGAGGCGTTCTTCCGCGACGCGGCGCACGGGCTCGCCCGTCACGTGGGACTGACGGGCGTACTTCGCGCGGAGTAGACGTGATCGCTTCGCTCGGATGACGTCGTGCCCCGTGGGCGGCGTCTAGCGTGGCCGGTATGGCGGAGCGGGGTGCGGAGGCGGCAGGCCTCCCGGCACCGGACGCCCACCCCGTGCGGAGTGGGCCGTCGGGCTGGGGCGGACCGGCGTGGCGGCGATGGCACAGGGGCGGGCCCCCGTGGTGGAACCGGGCGGACGGCGACGAGGCGCGCTCCCGCCGGCCCTGGCGCTCCACGCTGGCGCTCACCGTCGTCGTCATGGTCGGCTCGAACGCGGCCGCCGAGCTCCAGCAGGACGAACGCGCCGCGCTCGACCCCTTCGCGCGCGTCCTGCTGCTGGTGGGCGCCCTCCTGCTGCTGTGGCGGTGGCGGCACCCGGTGCTCGTCGCCTTCGGGACGTCCGCGACCGCCATGGTGTACCTCGGGGCCGGATATCCGTACGGACCGGTGTTCGTCACCGTGGCCGTCGGCTGCTTCAGCGCGATCGTCGCGGGGCACCGCCGGGCCGCCTGGGCGGCGATGGGGGCCCTCTGGGTGGGGCACGTGCTGGTGGCGCACTGGCTGTACCGGTGGCTGCCGCCGGACGGGGACGGCGCCGCGAGCTGGGGACAGGAGATCGTCGTCGTGACCTGGGGCGTGGCGATCGTCGCGCTCTCCGAGCCGGCCCGGACCCGGCGCGAGCAGTGGGCCCGGGAACGGACCGAACGGGCCCGTGCCGCACGCCTGCGGGCCGACGAGGAACGGCTGCGGATCGCCCGTGAGCTGCACGACGTCCTCGCCCACAGCATCTCGGTGATCAACGTCCAGGCGGGCGTCGGCCTGGCGCTCCTCGACTCCGACCCGGAACAGGCTCGCACCGCGCTCAGCACCATCAAGGCGGCGAGCAAGGAGGCCCTGGGCGAGGTCCGCCAGGTGCTCGACACGCTCCGGACCCCCGGGGACGCCCCGCGCGCCCCGGCCCCGGGCCTCGACCGGCTCCCCGAACTCGTCGAGCAGGCGGCCGGCGCGGGCCTCACCGTCACCGTCGAGGGGGAGCGGCCCGATGTGCCTCCGGGGGCCGACCTCGCCGCCTTCCGCATCGTCCAGGAGGCCCTCACCAACGTCGTACGGCACTCGGGATCGCGCCACGCCCGGGTGGGCCTCGACCTCGACCGCGCCGGTTGTGAACTGCGGCTGCGGATCGACGACGACGGACCCGCGACCTCCGCCGACGCGGGCGGCGGAGGCAACGGACTCGTCGGGATGCGGGAGCGGGCCGCCGCGCTCGGTGGCACGATCGAGGCGGGCCCGCGCGCCGACGGGGGGTTCCGGGTGCTCGCCGTACTGCCGGTGCGGGCGTCCCGTGAGGTCGAGGAGGACCGGTGATCCGCGTACTGCTGGCCGACGACCAGGCCCTGGTGAGGGCCGGGTTCAGGGCGTTGCTCGACGCGCAGCCCGACATCGGCGTGGCCGGGGAGGCCGCTGACGGCGAAGAGGCACTGCGCGGGGTGCGTGAACTCCGCCCCGACGTCGTCCTGATGGACATCCGCATGCCCCTGCTCGACGGCCTCGCCGCGACGCGGCGCATCACCGAGGACCCGGCCCTCGCACAGGTGAAGGTCGTCATGCTGACCACCTTCGAACTCGACGAGTACGTCTTCGAGGCGATCCGTTCCGGCGCGTCGGGATTCCTGGTCAAGGACACCGAGCCGGAGGAACTCCTGCGCGCGGTACGGGCGGTGGTCGAGGGCGACGCGCTGCTGTCGCCCGGTGTGACCCGACGGCTGATCGCCGAGTTCGCCGCCCGTTCCAAGGAACCCTCCGCCCTCTCCTCGCTCGACGGACTGACCGAGCGGGAACGGGAGGTGATGGCACTGGTCGGCATCGGTCTGACCAACGAGGAGATCGCCCGTCGGCTCGTCGTCAGCCCGCTCACGGCCAAGACACACGTCAGCCGCACGATGGTGAAGCTGGGCGCCCGCGACCGCGCCCAACTCGTCGTCCTGGCCTACGAGTCCGGCTTGGTGCGGCCGGGCTGGCTGGGCTGAGCCGCGCCGCCCGGTCCGCCGGGCGGCGCGGGAGCCTCGCGGCCCGCTCGTAAGGCGTGCCTGAAGCGGGTCAGCACGATCGTGACGACCACGACGAACACCACCACGGTGGTGGAGGCCGCGAGGTGGCGGAGCAGGTCCGACCGGCCGCGCAGGGAGCCGAAGACGTCCGGCAGGAACTCGGTCACGCCGAAGTAGGCCGCGCCCGCCATCATCGCCCCCGCGAAGAGCGCGAACCCGATCTCCGTCGTCATCGCGTCCCGTTCGGCCTGCGTCCGTCTCCCCATGGACCGAGTGTGAGGGCGTAGGGCCCGGCGGACAAGAAGGTCGGCGCGCCCGCCGGGTCCGGTTCAGCCGATGCCGGAGGTCTCCCGCCACAGCTCGGCGAGCGCGGGGTCGCCGTCGACGGCGGGGAAGGGGAGCCGGTTCCACAGGGCCAGATACAACTGGGGCGCCGGGCCCGTGATCTCGCAGTCGGCGTCCGGGGCCCGTGACACGTCCGCGCGCTCCGCCACCAGGGGTTCGGCCGACAGCCGTACGGTCCAGGCGGCGTCCGTGTCGGTCGCACGCACCCGGAGGACTCGTGGCGTCGCGGTGCGCACCCGGCTGTTGGGGCGGGCGTGGAAGCCGAGCAGCAGTTCGTCGATGCCGTCGACGGCGAAGTCCACGGCGAGGCTCGTGCTGAAGTCCGGTACGGGGAAGCCGGGGGCGTTGCCGAGTGCGGACTCCGCGTCGACGCGGTGCACGGCCGTCTCGTGGGCCTGGCGGCGTGCCCAGAAATCGAGGGGGGACGGGGCGGGCAGGAAGCTCCAGCAGTCGAGGTCGGCGGGGGCGGCGCGCAGGGTGTCGAGGAGGCGCCGGTGACCGTCCTCGAACCAGGTCAGCAGGGAGTCACCGTCCAGGTCTTCCGACACGTCCGCGGGCGGCCGGGGCGAGGGGTGTCCCTCGGCGACGAAGGCCGTGGCCCAGCGGTGCACCGCTCCCGTGTGGCGGAGCAGGTCCCGTACCCGCCACGACGGACAGGTCGGCACCTCGGCGTCCGTACCGGCCTTCCGGGCGGCCGTGGCGAGCAGCCGGCCTTCCTCGTCCAGGGCTCTGATGTGTTCAGCGGTTTCCATGGGAGGAGTCTGCCGGACGAGGACGCTCGGAACGTCCGCCGAAGGCGGCGCGCCCGCCCTGGCCGGGGCGGGCGCTCGGGGCACGTCTGAGTGGCGGGGTGTCAGGGGGTCGCGCGGATCCGGTCGGGGTGGCGTGTTCTCGCCCCCGGCCCCTCCTCGGCCAGCCACTCGGCGACGCTGTGGGCGATCGGCTGGCCGGTGTCCATCTCCACGAACCCGAACTGTCCTGACTGGTTGCACTCCAGGAACCACCAGATCCCGTCCGCGTCCTCCGCGAAGTCGAAGGCGCCGTAGGAGAGTTCGGCGTCCCGCAGATAGGCGCGCACGGCGGCGGCGGTGCGTGCCGGGACCTCCACCGGCTGCCAGGGCGCGGTGGAGGGGGCGAAGCGGACGTCGACCTCGTCGGGGTGCGCGTCCGGGGCGACCGCCTTGCGGGCGGCCAGCATGCGGTCACCCACGGCGGTGAGCCTGATGTCCGCCGCCTTGGCGATCCGGCGCTGCAACAGCGTGGGGCCGAACGCCACGGCGGTGAAGTCGGTGCCGGGCGCGACGCGGCTCGTGGGGACCGTGCGGGCCGGCTCCTGCGGGTGGGTGCCGGAGACCGGCTTCACCACCAGGTCCGGGAAGCGCTCGGCGAACTCGCGGGCGGCCTGCGGGAACGTGGTGATGAGCGTGGCCGGTACGGGGAGCCCGCAGCGTTGGGCGTGCCGGAGCTGCCACGGCTTGTGGCGGGCCCGCCGCGCCGCGTCGGGGTCGTTCATCCAACGGGCCCCCGTGGCGCGCAGCATGCCGTACAGGGCCTGCGAGGACTCCTCGGTCAGCCAGGCGGACGGCTCGCCCACCCGGCTGGCCGGGACCCCCGGCCGGCGGAGCCAGATGGAGCGCAGTCCCCTCATGCTCACCAGGCGCCCGCCGGCGGACAGGTGCCCGCGGAAGGCGCCGTGCACGTACTCGCCGGAGAGAGCCACCCCGCCGGGGAGGTCGGCGGGGTCGAGGCGCACCACCGGGACACCGGTCCCGTTCAGCCGGGCCACCACCAGGTCCGCCGTCACGTCCTGTTCGCTGGTGAGGATCAGCACCGTCATCGTCGTTCGGTCCGCGTTCAGTCGTCGAAATGGGTCTTCGAACCCGCGGTGGACGTCGTCGCCCCCAATTCGCGCATTAGTCCCTGGTCGTGAGCGGCTATCCGCCCATCGGCGAGCACGTTCAACTGCAGCCCGGAGTCGTAGGTGTACGGAGCGCTGAACTCCAACTGCTCAGCGGAGCGAGCGTAGTTGAGCACGAACAGTCGCATCGTTTCTCCTTGTTCGGGACCATCCGGAAAAGCGGATGGTGACGCTCCGGCCGTCCTCTGTTCGGCCGGGTCGCAGTGTCTCCAGGGAGTTATACGAAGCGAACGACTGAATGGTTGCCTCATGTTCTCGGAGGGCTGACTTCATGCACCGCGAGGGGTCAAGAGGCAACGGTGAGTGGTCATTTCGCGGCCGAGTGGCGCGTGGCGAAGGCGATGATGGAGGCGAACGCGGCGAGTACCGCGACGCTGGTGAGTGCGGTGGGCAGGGAGAACCACTCGGCCATGAAACCGATCGCCGGCGGGCCGAGGAGCATCCCGAGATAGCCGAGCGTGGAGGCGGTCGCGACACCGCTCGGGCCGGCCAGTGCGCCGGCCCGTTCGATGGCCACCGGGAAGATGTTGGCGAGGCCCAGCCCGGTGACCGCGAAACCGAGCAGGGTCGCCCAGACCGAGGGGGCGAGCGAGCCGAGGAGCATGCCGGCCGTCGCGGTGGTCCCGCCGGCCACGAGCACCGTGGTCCTGCCCAGGCGTTCGAGCAGAGTCGTTCCGGTCAGTCGGCCGATCGTCATGGCGAGCGCGAAACACGAGTAACCGATCGCCGCGACACCGGGTGAGGCGTTCAGGTCCGCCTCCAGGTGCAGGGCGCCCCAGTCCGCCAGCGCCCCCTCGCCGTACGCCGTACAGCCGGCGATCAGTCCGAGGACGACCACCAGGGCGCGCGTACGGCCGTCCAGGCGGCCGGAGCCCTGTGGGCCGGCCTCCCGGGCGGGGCGCGCGGCGGTGCGGTCGAGGGGCGGCGGGGGCTCGTGGCGCAGCAGGGCGGGCGCGGCGACGGCCGTCACCAGGAGGCCGATCAGGGTGATGCCGAGCAGATGGCGGGTCGGGGAGAGCGAGCCCGCGACGAGGCCGCCGAGCCCGGCCCCGACCATGCCGCCGAGACTGAACGCGGCGTGGAACCCGGGCATGATGGGCCGCCCCAGCGCGGCCACCAGGTCCACGGCCGCGCTGTTGAAGGCCACGTTGATCCCGCCGAAGGCCGCGCCGAACACCAGGAGCACGGCGCCCAGGGCGAGTGCCGAGTGGGTCAGTGGGGGCAGGGCCACGCTGAGGGAGAGCAGCACGGCGCAGGCGACGGTGACCGGGTGGCTGCCGAAGCGGCGGCAGAGGCGGCCGGTCAGCATCATCGTGACCACCGCTCCGGCGGACACGCCCAGCAGGGCGAGCCCCAGGGCGCTGGGCGAGGCGCCGGTCTGCTCCTTGATCGCGGGGATCCTGACCACCCAGCCGGCGAAGACGAAGCCGTCGAGGGCGAAGAAGGCGGTGATGGCGATACGGAGGGTGCGGAGGTGCGAGGGGTCGGTGGGGTCGCCCGGCACGGCGTTGTGCGATCGGGTTTTGTTTATTCGCGGCACAAAATCAGGCTAGGTGGGGGGCGTGGCTGGGGCAAGGTGCGCTGTGGGGGCGAGGCGGAGGCTGGGGGCGGTGGCCGGGGGCCGGTCTGTGGCCCGGGGGTGGAGGCGGGGGGCGGGTCTGCGGCCCGAGGTGGTGGCCGGAGGGTGAGGTGGGCCAGGAACGGGCCGGGGGTGAGGCGGGCCTGGAACGGGCCGGGGGTGAGGCGGGCCTGGAACGGGCCAGGGGGCGCCGGCGCCGATGCGCGGCTGATCACCCGGCGGCACGGGGGCTGCTGCCGTACCACCCCCGGCGTCTGCCCCTCCGCACGCGTCTGCCCTTCTGTACGCGTCTGCCCCCACCGACCCCTCGTGTCGGTCTCCCGTCGTGTCCGCGCAAGGCCCCCCACCTGCGGCTCACCGGACGCCTCCGCCCGGGCCGAGCCCGGTGCCGTACGCCGAGCACGCCACCCGGGCGGCAGTCCACGAGGCGGCCCACGCCGTCCGCCATGAAGGTGCGCCATGGGCGTGCCCCGACCCGATCGGGCTCCAGCGAGGCCCCGACCGGCCGCATGCCGTGCGCCGTGCGGGCGAACGCCCGGCCCTGACTCCCGCCGCCGTCGACGGACGCGCCGTCATGGTCGTGGGGCGCCGCCACCGAGGCGTCCAGACCCCGCCCGAGGAGAGACCGATGCCCCGTCTTCGCCCGTTGCCCGTCGTCTCGGCGGTCACCGCCGCCGTCGCCCTGCTGGCCGCGGCACCCCCGCCGGACGGGGAGCCGACCGTGTCCCGTCCGCGGGTCGTCGCCCACTTCGACATCACCCGCGGCCAGACACCGGAGAACATCGCCCTCGAACCCGACGGCTCCGCCGACCTGACCTTCTCGGCCGCCCGTCAGGTCGCCCACGTCACCAAGCAGGGGCACACCCGTGTCCTCGCCACCCTGCCCGCCGAGCCGAACCCGCGGACGCCCCTGGTCGGCGACGACGTCGTCCTCGGCATCGCCCGCGCCCACGACGGCACGTTCTACGTCACCTACGCCACCGGCACCCGCAAGACGGGCGTCTGGCGTGTCACCCCCGGCGGGACGCCCCGGCAGATCGCCCAACTGCCGCCGAACGGGCTGCCCAACGCCATCGGCCTCGACGAGCGCCGAGGCGTGCTCTACGTCGCCGACTCGGTGCTGGGCACCGTCTGGCGCGTCCCGCAGGGGGGCGGCACGCCCACGGCGTGGGCCACGGGCGCCGCCCTCCGGCCGCTGTCCGCCTCGGAGGGCGGCTTCGGTGTCGGCGCGAACGGACTCAAGGTCCACGACGGCGCCGTATGGGTCTCCAACACCGACCGGCGGACCCTGCTGCGCGTCCCCGTCCGTCGGGACGGCTCGGCGGGCAGGATCGAGACCAGGGCGACGGGACTCGCCGGAGTCGACGACTTCGCCTTCACCGGGCACGGCGACACCGTTCTCGCCGCTCTGATCTTCAGCAACGAGGTTGCCCTCGTCCGCCCGGACGGCACCCACACCGTCGTCCTCACCCAGGACGACGGGCTCTCCAACCCCACCTCCGTGGCCGTGCGCCACCGGACGGTCTACGTCCCGAGCGGTGCCTTCTTCACCATGCGGGACCCGAACCTGCTGCTCGCCCGCCTCGGCGATCGTCACGCTCAGTGATCGCTCACGTCGAATTCGATCAACGCTCCTGACGGCTTTCCGGCGACCGGAGTCTGGAATTCGCCAAGAGCGCCGGGTATTCAAAGGTGATCTCCCGAGCGTGGCCTCTGTGATTTACGGCACAGTTCCGGGATTTCCGCCCCGGATGAAGCGGAGCCAGCAATTTCGCCGGTGTTTTTGTCGAACGGTCGCGGGCGCCGGGGTGAATCGCTCCGCGACCCCGCCGGGCACGGCCTCGGTGAATTGACGAAGGTCGCGAATTCACCGAGGCCGGGAGGCCGGCCGGAACGGCACCCCGGCCCGGGTCGGCTGATTCAGCCGGCCGACCGGAACGTCCGCAGGCGCAGGGAGTTGCCCACGACGAAGACCGACGAGAAGGCCATGGCCGCCCCCGCGATCATCGGGTTGAGGAGACCGGCCGCCGCGAGCGGCAGGGCGGCCACGTTGTAGGCGAAGGCCCAGAACAGGTTGGACCGGATGGTGCCGAGGGTCCGGCGGGCGAGGCGGATGGCGTCGGCCGCCGCGCGCAGGTCGCCCCGGACGAGGGTCAGATCGCTCGCCTCGATCGCGGCGTCCGTGCCCGTGCCCATCGCCAGCCCCAGGTCGGCCTGCGCGAGGGCGGCCGCGTCGTTGACGCCGTCGCCGACCATCGCGACCGAACGGCCCTCGCCCTGAAGGCACTCGACGACCGCGACCTTGTCCTGCGGCAGCACCTCCGCGATCACGTCCCCCGGCGCGATCCCGACCTCACGGGCGACGGACTCCGCCACGGCCCGGTTGTCCCCCGTCAGCAGGATCGGGTTGAGGCCGAGCGCGCGCAGCCGTGCGATCGCCTCGGCGCTGGTCTCCTTCACCGCGTCGGCCACTTCGAGGACCGCGCGGACCTCGCCGTCCCAGGCGACCACGACGGCCGTGCGGCCGGAGGTCTCGGCCCGTTCCATCGCCCGCCGCAGGTCCGTCGGCGGTTCCATGGCCCAGTCGGCGAGGAGCCGTTCGCGGCCGACGAGGACCGCGTGACCGTCGACGACACCCTGTACTCCGAGGCCGGGCACGTTCGCGAAGTCCTCCGGGGTGGGCAGCGAGCCGAGCCGGGCCAGGGCGCCCTCGGCGACGGCACGGGCGACCGGGTGCTCGGAGGCGTGCTCCACCGCGCCCGCCAGGCGCAGCACATCGGCCTCGTCGGTGCCGTTGGCGGGGTGCACGGCCAGCAGGGTCATCCGGCCGGTGGTGACGGTGCCGGTCTTGTCGAGGACGACGGTGTCGACCCCGCGCGTGGACTCCAGCACCTCCGGACCCTTGATCAGGATGCCCAGCTGGGCGCCGCGCCCGGTGCCGACCAGCAGCGCGGTCGGCGTGGCAAGGCCCAGGGCGCAGGGGCAGGCGATGATCAGTACGGCGACGGCGGCGGTGAACGCGGCCGTGAGCCCGGCGCCGTTGCCGAGCCAGAAGCCGAGGGTGCCCAGGGCGAGGGCGATCACGATCGGCACGAACACGGCGGAGATCCGGTCCGCGAGCCGCTGGGCCGAGGCCTTCCCGTTCTGCGCGTCCTCCACCAGCCGCGCCATCCGGGCCAGTTGCGTGTCGGCGCCGATCCTGGTGGCCTCGACGACCAGACGCCCGCCCGCGTTCACGGTGGCACCGGTGACCGAGTCGCCGACCGCGACCTCCACGGGCACGGACTCGCCGGTCAGCATGGACGTGTCCACGGCGGAGGAGCCCTCGACGACGGTCCCGTCGGTGGCGATCTTCTCGCCCGGACGCACCAGGAAGCGGTCGCCGACCCGCAACTCGCCGACGGGAACCGTGCGTTCGCCGCCCTCCCGGCTGAGCACGGTGACGTCCTTCGCGCCCAGCTCCAGCAGTGCCCGCAGGGCCGCGCCCGCCTTCCGCTTGGAGCGGGCCTCGAAGTACCGCCCGGCGAGGATGAAGGCGGTCACCCCGGCCGCCGCCTCCAGGTAGATGGAGCCGGCGCCGTCACCCCGGACGATGGTCAGCTCGAAGGGGTGCGTCATGCCCGGTGTGCCCGCGGTGCCGAGGAACAGCGCCCACAGCGACCAGCCGAAGGCGGCCAGGGTGCCGACGGAGATGAGGGTGTCCATGGTGGCGGCCCCGTGCCGGGCGTTCGTCCAGGCGGCGCGGTGGAAGGGCCACCCCGCGTACGTCACCACGGGCGCCGCCAGCGTCAGGGACAGCCACTGCCAGTACTCGAACTGCAACGCGGGGATCATGGCCATCGCCACGACGGGGACGGCCAGGACCACCGCGGTGGTCAGGCGCTGCCGGAGCGGCCGCAGCTCGACGTCCGCCGAGTCGTCGGGTCCGTCCTTGCCGTCCGTGCCGTCGGGCTCGGTCCGGGCGGGTGGTGCGGGTGGGGCGGGCTCGCGTGCCGTGTAGCCGGTCGCCTCCACGGTGGCGATCAGGTCCCCCACCGAGACCTCGTCGGTGTAGCTGACCCGGGCCTTCTCGGTGGCGTAGTTGACCGTCGCGGTGACGCCCTCCATACGGTTCAGCTTCTTCTCGACGCGGGCGGCACAGGAGGCGCAGGTCATACCGCCGATGGCGAGCTCCACCTCCGTGGCGGTTCCGGTCCCGGTGCTGATGACGGTCATGGCTGCTCCCTCGTACGGCGTGGGCGGCGATCTCCAAGGATACGGGGTGGGGGTATCCTGAGGTTCTACTTCCTGTATACCCCTCAGGGGTATCGAGGGCAAGCTGCCCACAGTGCTTGACACCATACCCCCCAGGGGTATGGTGAGCTCTGTGGAGACCCGGACCTCGAAGGAGACGGCCATGAACACCGGACTGAGGATCACCGCCTTCGCCGCCGCGCTGGCCGCGACGTTCGGCACCGCCTACGGCGTGGGCAAGGGCGTCGAACCCGTCGTGACGGACACCGCGAAGAGCGAGCCCGCGCGCCACGACGACCACACCGAGGAGTCACCGGACCGGTCACCGGATCCCGGCGAGGGCGCGGGCGCACACGCGTCCGCCCCGGCCGGCGGACTGCAGATCTCCGAGGGCGGCTACACCCTCGACCTGCGCACCCCGAGCGTCACCGCCGGGGACCGCGCCGAGCTGCGCTTCGTCATCCGGGACGCGGAGGGACGCGCCGTCACCGCGTACCAGCGCGAGCACGACAAGGAACTCCACCTCATCGTCGCCTCACGCGACCTGGTCACCTACCGCCATCTGCACCCCACCCGTGCCGCCGACGGCACCTGGAGCACCCCCGTCGACCTGCCCGAGGCGGGCGGCTACCGCGTCTTCGCCGACTTCACCCCGACAGGCGAGGACGCCGAGAACCTCACCCTCGGCGCCGACCTCGGGGCCTCGGGGACGTACAAGCCGAACAAGCTCCCGGCACCGAGCGACACCGCCGAGGTCAACGGCTACGACGTCGAACTGGACGGCGGCCTGCGCCCGGGCGCCGCGAGCGAACTGAAGCTGAAGGTCTCCCGCGACGGCCGGCCCGTCACCGACCTCCAGCCCTACCTCGGCGCGTACGGCCACCTGGTCGCCCTGCGCTCCGGCGACCTCGCCTACCTGCACGTCCACCCGAACGGCGAGCCCGGCGACGGCACGACCGAGCCCGGCCCCGAGATCTCCTTCACGGCCACCGCCCCCAGCGCCGGCACCTACCGGCTCTTCCTGGACTTCAAGCACGAGGGCAAGGTCCACACGGCGGCGTTCACGGTCGACGCCGGGGAAGCGGCCGCACCGAATCCGGCGGAGGAACCCCCGGCCGACCACACGCACTGACGGCGGCGTGCCCGGCACTCAGCCGGCGGCCGTCACCACCGGAGGCCGCCGCTCCCCGACCCGCGTCGCCCGCTCGAACGCGTACCCGGCCTTCAGGACCGACCAGTCCCGCCGGTGCGGGCCCACGAGCTGCAGCCCGACGGGCAGTCCCCCCGGAGTGAACCCGGCCGGCACGGACAGGGCCGGGCAGCCCGTGACGGAGATCAGATACGCCGAGCGCATCCAGTCGAGATAGGTCTCCATCGGGGTGCCGTCCACGACCGTCGGGTACGCCAGCCCGATGTCGAAGGGCGCGACCTGACTGACCGGCAGCAACAGCAGGTCGTACCGCTCGAAGAACTCGCGCACCCGGTGGTAGAGCGCGCCGTGCAGCGCCTGGGCCCGCCCGAGGTCCGGGCCGCCGAGCCTGCGGCCCTCCTCGATGTTCCAGATCACGTCCGGGGCGAGCCGGTCGCGGTGCTCGTCCAGCAGCGCCCCGTAGGAGAGCTCCACCTGCCAGGCCCGCTGGGCGAGGAACACCTCGTCCGCGCCGCGGAGGTCCGGGCAGGCCTCCTCGACCTCGCAGCCCAGCGCGGCGAACACCTCCGGCGCCGGCCGCAGCGCCTCCCGTACCTCCGGGTCGACGGGCACGGCCCCACCTAGATCGGGCGAGTAGGCGACCCGCAACCCCCGTACATCGCCGTCGAGTTGCCAGGCGAAGGTGGCACCGGGCGTCTGGAGGGAGCGCGGATCGCGGGGATCCGGGCCCGCCAGCACCGACAGGGCCAGCGCGACGTCCGCCACGGTCCGGGCCATCGGCCCCTTCACCGACAGCTGTCCCCAGGGCGCCCTGTCGGGCCAGGACGGCACCCGGCCCGGCGACGGGCGCAGCCCGACGACGTTGTTGAAGGAGGCCGGGTTGCGCAGCGAGCCGCCGGTGTCGCTGCCGTCCGCGATGGGCTGCATCCCGCACGCCAGGGCCGCCCCCGCCCCGCCGCTGCTGCCGCCCGCGCTGCGGGAGAGGTCGTAGGGGTTGCGGGTGGCCCCGAAGACGGGGTTGACGGTGTGCGAACCCAGGCCCAGTTCGGGGACGTTGGTCTTCCCGAGCGTGATCGCGCCCGCCTTCCGCAGCCGCTCGACGACCAGATGATCCTGGTCGGGCACCCGCTCGGCGAAGATCGGTGAGCCGGACGTCGTCCGGATGCCCGCCGTGTCGTGCAGATCCTTGTGCGCGACGGGCAGCCCGTGCAGCGGACCGACCGGCTCACCGGCCGCCAGCCGGTCGTCCGCCTCGGACGCCTGCTCCAGAGCCCGGTCGGCCACCAGCGTCACGATCGCGTTCACCGCGGGATCGACCCGCTCGATCCGCTCCAGATGGGCCGTCATCACCTCCCGCGCCGAGATCTCGCGCCGGGCCAGCGCCACGGCGAGCTCGTACGCGGTCCGGAAGCACAGGTCCTCCGACGGCTCCGCGTCGCCCGTCGGGTTCACGGGGTACTTGTCGGAATGCTCGACGAGATGACGCACGAGGTGGTTCACGCCCCTCCCAGGGACTCCTTGAGCTGGACGACCGCGAGCACTCCGAAGAGCACGAACGAGCCGCCCAGCAGCGTGTTCGACATGGTCCGGTTGCGCAGCGCCGGCTCCACGCTCCGGCGGTTGAGCAGCACCAGCAGCGCGCCGGAGAGCAGCGGCAGGATCAGCGAGCCGACGGCGGCGTAGGTGAGCACCAGGGACACCGGCCGGCCCAGGAAAATGACGGCGACCGAGGTGACGGCGCAGTAGAGGACGAACAGGCGGAACGGACGGCCGTGCTGCGCGATGTGCGGCTCCGCCTCGGCGTCCGGGACGCCCCGCAGCGCACGCAGCGAGTCGGCGAGCAGGTAGCACAGGCCGTTGAAGCCGCCGACCAGCGCGCTCAGCGTCACCAGGAAGAACGTGCCCAGGAACAGCACCCGGGCCACCGACCCCAGATCGGCGCCGAGCGGATCGGCGAGCGCGGCCAGCCCCTCGCCGCCGGTGATGCTGCCGCCCGTGCCGTACAGCAGGCCCGTGCCCACCACCGTCGTACAGAACACGAACAGCAGCGTGACGCCGTAGCTCACCGCCGAGTCCGTCCGCATCAGCCGCAGCCGGCTCCCGTCCGCCCAGCCCTTCTCCCGCACCCAGTAGCTGTACGACGCGATCCCGGCCGTCCCGCCCACGCCGCCGATGAGCGCCAGCACCGTCACCACGTCACCCGCCGGCAGCCTCGGGCGCAGGGTGCCGAGCAGGCCGGGCACATCGTCGGCGGTGGCGAGCGTGGCCACCGCCAGGACGGCCATGCCGAGGAACTTGGCGAGCAGGAAGACGCTCATCACCCGCTCGAACACCGCGTACCGCCCGAGGTACACGATCGCCGCCGCCGCGAGCGCGACGGCGACGGCGACGGGCCTGACGGGCAGCACGGGGAACAGCGTGGACAGCGCCAGGGACGCCACCGAGCCGAGCGCCGCCCCGTACAGCAGCCCGATGACCAGCACGAAGAGCATGAACGCCGCCGGGAGCCAGCGGGCGGCCGACTTCAGGCCGGCGATCACCGTCTGCCCGGTGGCCAGGTACAGCCGGCCCACCGCCTCGGTCAGCGCGTACTTCAGGACGACACCGATGACGATGGCCCACATCAGCGCCATGCCGTACCCGGCCGCGCCCGCGAGCGACGTCACCATGTCCCCGGCACCCACACTGGCGGCCGCCAGCACCAGACCGGGACCCAGCAGAGCCGGGCGGACCCGCCGGGCCCGCGGCGGGCGGAGCGGCACCGGCGGGGCGGCGTCGGCCGCAGGGGAACGCGGAGGACTGCCGGGAGTCACGGTCACGTCGACCATCTCCGTAGATCGGGGAGTCACGGGAGTCATGGGTGCGCGCTGCGCGTGCGGGCCTCAGGGGACGAGGCGCGGTCTCGCACGGCGGGGAGACCGTGCGATTCCGCTTCACGGCAGGCTGGGCCACGGCGACGGAAGGGAACAAGAAGCCCTGCGGAGTTGACGGAATCCGCCATACTCTGGGGCCGATGGACGCACCGCGGACCGGCCCCGTGACGGATTCACTGGACCGGCGCATCATCAGCGCGCTGCAGATCGACGGCCGGGCCGCCTGGCACCGCATCGCGGCGGCCCTCGGCGAGCCCGAACGCACCGTCGCCCGCCGCGGCACCCGCCTCCTGGAGTCGGGCCTCGTGCGGATCGGGGCGATGGCGATGCGGGGCCGCAGTGTGGTCGTCGGCGTCCGCTGCGCCCCCGGCCGGGCCCGGATCACCGCCACCGCGCTGGCCCGCAGGCCCGACTGCGTCTTCGCCCACGTCCTCACCGGAACCCCGGACTGCCTCGCGGAACTGCGCTGGCCCCGCGAACGGCTCGCGGGACTGGTGCTGGACGAACTCGCCGGTCTGCCGGGCGTGGAGGAGACCCGCACCCTGGCCGTGCTGCGTCACGTCCGCACCATCCGTGAGTGGCACGCGGGCCTCCTCACCGAGGCCGAGATCACCGCCCTGAAGGGCTCCGACCACGCCGACGCCGCGTCGGCCCCGGTCACCGATCCGCTGCCGGCCGGCGAGACACCCCCCGAACTCTCGCGCGCCGACCGCCTGTTGCTGCACGCGCTCGCCGACGACGGGCGCCGCACCTACGACGAACTCGCGCGCGTCTCGGGGGTGTCGGAGGCCACCGCGAGACGACGCCTCGGCGCGCTACGGCGCGAGGGCAAGGTCCGCATCCGCGCCGTCATCGAACCCGCCGTGCTCGGACTGCCCGTCGAGGCCGTCCTCTGGGTCCGCACACCCCCGGCCCGCGTCGACACCGTGACGGCGGCCCTCGCCGACTCCGCCCACGTCCGCTACGCCAGCTTCGTCACCGGCGCACGCCAACTCCTCGTCCTCACCGCGTTCCCCGACGAGACCGCTCTCCACGACTTCGTCACCCGCTCCCCGTGGCTGACCGACGTGGCGTCGATCGACGTCTCCCTCGTCCTCACCACCCTCAAGCGCGGCGGGATGCCGGCCCCCTGGCTCCAGGACTGACCCGGTGCCGTGGCGGTCGGGAGCGGTGTTCCTCACACGACGAGGACCCGCACCCCGGCCTCCTCGAACCGCCGCACCGTCGCGGGCGCGGCGGCCGCGTCCGTGACCAGCGTGTCCACCGCCTCCGTCGCACAGATCGAGGCGAAGGCCCGCCGCCCCAGCTTGCTGGAGTCGGCCGCGACGACGACCCGCTCGGCACGCTCGCACAGCAGCCGGTTGACGGCGGCCTCCGCCTCGTCGTGCGCGGCGGCGCCATGGGTCACATCGAGCGCGACGACACCGAGCACGGCCACGTCCAGGGTGATCTGGTCCAGCACCCCGTTGGCGAGCGGACCGACCAACTCGTACGACTGGGCACGGGCCACCCCGCCCGTCACCACGATCTTGAACTGGGGGCGCACCGCCAGCTCGCTCGCGATGTTCAGGGCGTTGGTGACGACGGTCAGCGCGGGCGTTCCGGACGCCAGATCGCCCCGCACGGCCAGGGCCCGCGCCACCTCCGTGGTCGTCGTGCCACCGGTCAGGCCCACTGCCTCGCCTGGCGCGACGAGATCCGCCACCGCCTTCGCGACGCGCTGCTTCTCGGTCGCGTGCCGGGCCGTCTTGTAGCGCAGCGGCAGCTCGTAGGAGACGCCGTGCACGACCGCCCCGCCCCGGGTGCGGACGAGCATCTGCTGTTCCGCGAGCCCGTCGAGGTCGCGCCGGATCGTCGCGGCGGACACCCCCACCTCGGCGGCCGCCTCCTCCACGTCCAGCCGCCCCCGTTCGACGAGCAGGGCGAGCAGTGTCTGCCAGCGTTCGTCGCGGGACATCCCGTCTCCTCGTGCTTGAAGATGCGCGAAAGATGACTCTATCTTGCAGAAGTAAGCATGAGCCCTGTGCATCCCGGGGAGGGTTCCCGCATGACCCACGTCGAGGACGAGCTGAACAGCCAGCCCGAGTGCTGGGCCCGCGTCGCGGCCGGCGCGACGGAACACGCCGGGGTCCTGCCGGCGCCGGGGGAGCGGGTGGCGCTCGTCGGCTGCGGAACGTCGTACTTCATGGCGCAGGCCGCCGCCGGCTTGCGCGAGCGAGCCGGGCAGGGGGAGACCGACGCCTTCGCGGCCTCGGAGTTCCCCCACGGGCGGACCTACGACCGTGTCGTCGCCCTCACCCGCTCCGGCACCACCACCGAGGTGCTCGAACTGCTGGGCGCGCTGCGCGGCCGTACCCGGACGACGGCGATCACCGCCGACCCCGACACCCCCGTCATGACGGCCGTGGACGACCTCGTCGTGCTGGACTTCGCCGACGAGAAGTCCGTCGTCCAGACCCGCTTCGCCACCACCGCCCTCACCCTCCTCCGCGCCCACCTCGGCCTGCACACCGAGGCCGTCGTCACCGACGCGCGCGCCGCGTTGGAGGCGCCGCTGCCCGAAGGGCTCGTCGAGAGCGCCCAGTTCACCTTCCTCGGCCGGGGCTGGACCGTGGGCCTCGCCCACGAGGCCGCGCTGAAGATGCGCGAGGCCGCCCTGGCGTGGAGCGAGGCCTACCCGGCGATGGAGTACCGGCACGGACCGATCAGCGTCACCACCCGGTCCACGGCGACCTGGATGCTCGGCGAGGCGCCGGAAGGTCTGGCCGAGCAGGTGCGGGAGACCGGCGCGACCTGGGTCTCCGGCGCGCTCGATCCGCTCGCCGAACTGGTCCGCGCCCAGCGGCTCGCCGTCGCCGTGGCCGCCGCCCGCGGCCTCGACCCCGACCGCCCGCGCCACCTGACACGCTCGGTGATCCTCGACACCGACGCCCGCTGACCGCCCCGGACGACCGCTGAACAAGGAGGAGCCGTGCCCCTGACGACGACCGGTGCGCTGATCACCGGGGCCGCCGCCGCGAGCTCCGCCGTGGCCGCGTTCAACGTCATCACCCTCGAACACGTCGAGGCGATCGTCGCGGGCGCCGAGTCCGCCGCCGCGCCCGTGGTCCTCCAGGTCAGCGAGAACGCCGTCAGGTTCCACGACGGGGACCTGCTTCCGCTGGCCCGCGCCGCGTCCGCCGCCGCCGAGCGGGCGGGAGTGCCCGTCGCGCTCCACCTCGACCACGTCCGCAGCGAGGACCTGCTGCGCAGGGCGGCCGACGCCGGCTTCAGCTCCGTGATGTACGACGCCTCCCGCCTGCCCTACCTGGACAACCTCGCCGCGACCCACGCCGCCGTGGAGTGGGCGCACGGCCAGGGGCTCTGGATCGAGGCCGAGTTGGGGCAGGTCGGCGGCAAGAACGGCGCGTCGCCGCTCGACGCGCACGCCCCCGGCGCCCGTACCGACCCCGAGGAGGCGCGGGCGTTCGTCGCGGACTCGGGCGTGGACGCGCTCGCCGTCGCCATCGGCAGCTCGCACGCGATGACCACCCGCACCGCCGCCCTCGACCACGTCCTGCTGAAGCGGCTGTCCGCCGCCCTGGACGTCCCGCTCGTCCTGCACGGCTCCTCCGGAGTCCCGGACGGCGAACTGCGCGCGGCCGTGGTGGGCGGCATCGCCAAGGTCAACATCGGCACCGCGCTCAACATCGCCCTGACCGGAGCGGTCCGGGAGTACCTCGCCGCCCACCCCGAGGTGGTGGACCCGCGCACCTACCTCACGGCCGGACGGACGGCGATGGTGGAGACGGTGGCCCGGCTGATCGGCGTCCTGCGGACGGAAGGGACCCCGCCGTCCGCGTAGGGCCCGTACGCGTCCGTCCCGCGTGGGAATGTGACCGTCTCGCGATGCACGGCTCCCCGGGGCGAAGTGTGACGCCCGTCACTGATAGTTTTCGTGGCATGCGGGAGACGGAGATCCACCTCGGTGAGCCGCCGGACGTCGCCCTCATCGGCGTCGGCGTGCACGGCGTCGCGAGCCGCACGGACGTCTTCCGGCTGCCGGAGCTGTGGCAGCTGCACCTCTACCAGTACGAGGCCGAACTGACCGTCGACGGCACCGCCCACACCATCCGCCCCGGCCGGGTCAGCCTCGTCCCGCCCGGCACCACCGTCCGCTACCGCTACCGGGGCCGCTCCGAACACCTCTTCGCCCATCTGCGCATCGCCCCGTCCGGAGCGCCCCGCACGGTTCCGGTCGTCCAGGACGCCGGCCCCGAACTGCCCACGCTCACCGGCCTGTTGCTCCAGGCGATGGCGGCCGCCCCGAGCGAGCCGGACCGCACCCGGGCCGAACTGTGGACCGCCCTGTGGCGGGTGGCCCGGCTGACCTCGCCCGTCACGGCCGCCCCCGGACCGCACCGGGCGGTCACCACCGCCATCGCCCACATCGAGGCCCACCTGGCCGCCCCGCTCACCGTCCCGGAGGTGGCACGCGTGGCCGGGGTATCCCACAACCATCTGACCCGGCTGTTCCACGCCGAGACCGGCGGCACCGTCGTCGCGTACATCAGGCGCCGCAGACTCGAACGCGCCCACCATCTGCTGCGCGCCACGACCCTGTCCATCCCGGCCGTGGCCGCCTCCGTCGGCATCCCCGACCTCCAGGCCTTCAACAAGGCCTGCCGCCGGGAACTGGGAGCCTCGCCGCGCGCCCTGCGCGGGGCCACCTTCCCGGCGGGTCTCGCTAACTCCGCCTGACCGCCCTGAGCACCACGAACTTGGCATCGCTCGCGACGAGTTCGCTGTTGCCGAAGATCCGTCGCAGCGTCACGTGATAGCCCAGATGACGGTTGCCCACCACCCAGAGCTCACCACCGGGCCGCAACGCCCGCCGTGCCCCGGTGAACATCCGTCGTGCCGTGGCGTCGGTCGTCGCCTGATGGGAGTGGAACGGCGGGTTGTTCAGGACGAGATCGACACTCCCCGGCGCGAATCCCTCCACCCCGTCACCGACCCGGAACTCGACCGTTGTGCCGGCCTCCGGCAGGTTCGCCCGGTACGTGGCCTCCGCCGAGGCCACCGCCTGGTACGACTCGTCGACGAACATCACCTCGGCGTCCGGATCGGCCAGCGCCACCGCCGTACCGACCACCCCGTTCCCGCACCCCAGATCGACGACCCGCCCGCCGCGCGGGACCTTCGGTAGCTGCCGCAGGAAGAACCTGGTGCCGATGTCGAGCCGGTCGGCACAGAACACACCCGCGTGGTTGACGACCGCGCGTCCCGCGAGGACGCCGATGTCGTCCGGCAGCCGGTAGGTGTACGGCCAGGGGTCGTCCCCCCGGGCCCCGACGGTCTTCGCGTCCGGGGTACAGAAGATCAGCCGTGCCTTCTGCCGGGCGAGCGAGGTGCGGGTCGGGCCGAGGATCCGCTCGAAGAGCCTCAGGGTCGAGGTGTGGATCTCCTTGACCATCCCGGTGCCGATCACGACCGTCCCCTCGTGCACGGCGGGTGCGAGCCGGTGCAGCTGGTCCTCCAGGAGCGCGAGGCTCTTGGGGACGCGTACCAGGAGCACGTCGACGCGGTCCGGGGGCGTGTCCCGGGTGGTGAGCAGCCGGACGGTGTCCGCCTCGACGCCGTTACGTTCCAGGTTGGCCCGCGTCGCCTCCCGGCTCAGGTACGAGTCGGTGATCTGCGTCGGCCGGTGCGCGGCGAGCGCGGTGGTCAGGGCGCCCCAGCGGTCCCCGACGACCACGAGCGTCCCGTCCAGCCGCGTCCCGCTCTCCGCGAGGTGGCGCAGCAGATACGCGTCGGACGCGTCCCAGGCGCGCAGCAGGTCACGGGGGTCCTCGGGAAAACGGGCCAGGGCGTACTCGCCCTCGGGCGCGGTCATACGGTCGCTCATCGTGCGCCCAGGCTAACCGAGCACGGCCCCGGTCCCGGCCGCCGAGCAGCCGCGCGGGACGAGGGGCCCATCGACCCGAGCAGCCCGCGCGGGACGAGGGCCCCTGCGGACACCGAGCGGCGTGCGCGACGATGGTGCCATGGACGCCGAGCTGTTCCCCCGGGACCGGACGGAGATCGCGCCGGGCGCGGTCCACGTGCCGGACTGGCTCGACCCGGAACAGCAGCGGAACCTCCTCGACGCCTGTCGCGTGTGGGCCCGGCCGCCCGCCGGGCTGCGCACGGTCCGCACGCCGGGCGGCGGCACGATGACCGCCCGGCAGGTCTGTCTCGGCCGGCACTGGTACCCGTACGCCTACGCCCGCACCGTCGTCGACGGCGACGGCGCGCCCGTGAAGCCGTTCCCGGACTGGCTCGGGGAGCTGGGCCGGCGCGCGGTCGCGGACACTCTCGGAGCCGGGGCCGCGACGGCCCCGTACGACATCGCCCTGGTCAACTTCTACGACGGCGACGCGCGCATGGGGATGCACCGCGACGGCGACGAGAAGTCGGACGCGCCGGTGGTGTCGCTGAGCCTCGGCGACAGCTGTGTCTTCCGCTTCGGCAACACGCGGACGCGGACGCGGCCGTACGCGGACGTGGAGCTGCGCAGTGGTGATCTCTTCGTGTTCGGCGGGCCGGCACGGTCCGCCTACCACGGGGTGCCCCGGGTGCACCCGGGGACCGCGCCGCCCTGGCTCGGGTTGGCCGGGCGGCTGAACATCACCCTGCGGGTCGGCGGCTTCGACGACGGCTGAGGCTGCTCACGCGGGGTCCGGCGCCGTGCGGATCATGGGAGACTCGCCCTCATGGACGGGAAGGCGGCCCCCAAGGCGGCGGGCGAAGGGACGACGGCACGGGCTCGGCTGGACCGGGGGAGGGGCGCGCTCGGTCCGGCACTGGAACTGGTGCACACCGGCCGGGCCCCGACGAGGGCCGTGCTCACCGCCGAACTGGGCGTCACCCGCGCCACGGCCGGTGCCGTGGCCGCCGAACTGGAGGCGCTGGGGCTGATCCGCGTCGACGCGCACCCGGGCGCCGCCGCCGGTTCCCAGGGCCGGCCCTCCCACCGCCTCGAAGTCGCCGAGGAGGGGCCCGTCGCCCTCGCCGCCCAGGTGCACTCCGACGGCTGGCGGGCCGCGCTGGTCGGGCTCGGCGGGCGGATCGTCGCCACCACGCCCGCCTGCGAGATCGTGGACGCCGACCCGGCGAAGGTGCTCGGCTCGGTCGTCGACGCGGGCGCCGAGCTGCTGGCGGAGACCGGGCGGCGGTGTGTGGGGTCGGGCCTCGCCGTGCCGTCGGCCGTCGCCGAACCGGCGGGCCTGGCACTGAACCCGCTCCACCTGGCCTGGCCGGCAGGGGCACCGGTCCGGGAGATCTTCGCCGAGCGGGTCCGCGCGGCCGGGATCGAGGGGCCCGCGTTCGCGGCGAACGACGTCAACCTCGCCGCCCTCGCCGAACACCGGCACGGTGCCGGGCGCGGCTCCCGCGATCTGCTGTGCGTGGCGACCGGCCACCGGGGCGTCGGCGGCGCGCTGGTCCTCGACGGCC
Organism: Streptomyces sp. SP18BB07; assembly: GCF_036322545.1. Taxonomy (NCBI): domain Bacteria; kingdom Bacillati; phylum Actinomycetota; class Actinomycetes; order Kitasatosporales; family Streptomycetaceae; genus Streptomyces; species Streptomyces sp. SP18BB07. The sequence continues at coordinate 89,830 of NZ_JAQYWT010000334.1, read as the reverse complement.
GCCTGCACATGGGCAGTTCGGGGCTGGCCCTTGAGGTCGGCCACCTCACCGTCAACCCCGAGGGCCGGCCCTGCCACTGCGGCAGCCGCGGCTGCCTCGACGTCGAGGCCGACCCGCGCGCCTTCCTCACCGCCGTGGGCCGCGATCCGGGACCCGAGGGTTCGCTGCTGCAACAGGCGAACGAACTGATCCGCACCCAGTACGACGACCCGGGCGTCCGCACGGCCGCCGAGGCCATCATCGACCGCCTCGGCCTGGGGCTCGCCGGCCTCGTGAACATCCTCAACCCCGACCGCATCATCCTCGGCGGCATGCACCGCGCCCTGTTCGACGCCGACCCCGACCGGCTGCGGGCCGTCGTCGCCGAGCGCAGTCTGTGGGGCAGGCAGAGCGGGGTCGCCCCGATCCTGGCCTGCACCCTGGATCACAACAGCCTGGTGGGAGCGGCCGAGCTGGCCTGGCAGCCGGTGCTCGACGACCCGCTGGGCGCGCTGGCCTGACGAGGCTCACCCGGGCCCGGAACCCCGCAGCATGATCGTGCGGGACACCAGGAACGTCACCGGGATCGCCGCCGCGGAGGCGAGAAGGGGCGCGAACCGGTTGCCCGCGTGCAGCACGTCCACGATGACGTACACACCCGCCGTCGTGATCACGAAATTGGTGGCGTTGGTCAGCGGGAACAACAGGAATTTACGCCAGGTCGGACGGGTGCGATAAGTGAATCGCGCGTTCAGGAAGAACGAGCCCGTCATACTCAGGGCGAACGCGAGAATATGTGCGGCAAGATAAGGAAGCCCATTGAGGAACAACAGGTAAAGCCCGTAATAGGTCCCCGTGTTGACCACCCCGACCAGGGCGAAGGTAATGATCTGTCCCGATATGCGCCGCTCCGGCGCCGAGCGGGCCTCAGGGCACGGTTCCGTACGCGTCGCCGTCCCCATCAGTGAATGAGGTCCTTCGTCGTGCCGCACGCGGCGTGCCCCTCCGTCTGTTCCGCATTGGTCGCCTGCACCAGGAAGTGCGGGCGCCCCTTCACCTCGTAGTAGATCCGGCCGGTGTACTCCCCGATCACCCCGAGCATGATCATCTGCACTCCGGCGAGGGCGGTGACGGCCATGACGATGGTGACATAGCCCGGAGTGTCCACGCCGTTGACGAGAGCGTCGCCCACGATCCAGGCCGTGTAGAGCCCCACGCACACCAGCAGGCACAGGCCGAGGTGCAGGGCGGCCCGCAGCGGACGGTTGTTGAAGGAGAGGAGCCCGTCCAGTCCGTAGTTGAGCAGCGACCGGAAGCTCCAGGAGCTGTGGCCGTGTTCGCGCACGGCGTTCTCGTACTCGAAGGTGGTACCGGGGAAACCGACCCAGGCGAAGAGGCCCTTCGAGAAACGGTTGTACTCCGCCAGGTTCAGGACCGCGTCGACCACCCGGCGCGACAGCAGCCGGAAGTCCCCCACGCCGTCGACGAGTTCCACGTCGACGAGCCGGTTGACCAGCCGGTAGTACAGGCGGGCGGTGGCGGTGCGCATCCACCCGTCGCCGGTGCGGTTGCGACGGGCTATCACCTGGTCGTAGCCCTGTTCACGCAGGTCGACCATGCGGCGGATCAGTTCCGGCGGGTGCTGCAGGTCGGCGTCCATGACGATCACGGAATCGCCCGCGGCGTGCCGCAGTCCCGCGAACAGCGCGGCCTCCTTGCCGAAGTTGCGGCTGAACGACACGTACCGGACGCGCGCGTCGAACTCCGCCAGCTGCTTCAGCACGGCGAGCGTGCCGTCCCGGCTGCCGTCGTCGACGTACACGAACTCCATGTCGTGGCCGAGCGGAAGCAGTTCCTCCGCGACTTTCTGGATCTCCTCGTGGAAGCGTGCGAGGACGGCCTCCTCGTCGTAGCAGGGTGCGACGATCGAGATGAGCATGGAAATCCCCCAGGGGTGCGGTTCACTGAGCGGTGGTCACGCGCTCGCGTACGGTCGGGTCGTCGGGTGCGGAGCGGTCGGTGGCGGGCGCCACGGGGACGGGCCTGTCCCGTACCCGGCGGCGGCGGAGCAGGTCAGCTGCCGCCAGCACGAGTACGGCGGTGAGCGAGAGCGCCCCGACCGCCGTGCCGAGGCGCAGTCCGGGCGGATGGAACGTGCAGGTCACGCTGCTGGCCGAGCCGTACAGCGGTACCGCGATCAGGCCGTAGTGGCTCTTGGCGGGCAGGGCGGGCGCGTTGCCGGCGGCACAGCGCCAGCCGGAGATCCGGGGTGCCGCGACGACGGCGATCCCCGTGCTGTGGGCGGGCAGTTCGGCCCGGACGGTGCCGTCCTCGACGCTCACGCTCGTGGCGCCGGTGGCCTTCAGTTCCGCCACGGCGGCGCGCAGCCGCCCAGTGTCCAGGCAGCCGATCGCGCCGTCCGGGACCAGGCTCGTCCGGTTCGGCGACAGCTCGACGCGGAACCGGCCGGAGTCCCCGACCGTGCCCAGCCGCTGCATCGGGGCGATCTTGGTGACGGGCTGGTCGGACCGGAACCGCCCGGTCGGCTCCCCAGCGGGCCCGGCCCCGGAGGCGGCGCCGTCGGCGAGCCGCGCGGTGCCCGACAGGTGCGGCGCCCACAGATACAGCTCGGACCCGGCCGGACAACTGCCCGTGATCGTCGGCTTCTTCGGCGCGCTCGCGTAGGGCAGCGCGCCCACCCGCACCCCCGGCCGCCCGTCGTCGCTCGGCGACGGCGGCTTCCCGGCGGCGGTGCGCACGGTGAACCCGGGCACGGTGTACACCCGCGCGCCCAGCAGCAGTTCCTGGTTGCGGTACGGCGACGGACTGAAACCCGAGAGATCCGTGGGGCCGTCGGCGCGGTCGGTGTGCGGCCGCACCGTGACCAGCGGCGGTACGTCCTGCCGGGTCGCGCTCACCCCGTTGCCGTCCTGCGGGAACCAGTTCTGGTGCGGGTCCGGCGGGGAGTGCACCCGGGCGCCGACGGAGAAGATCGCGTCCGTCACGGCGTTGTCCAGGCTCTGCACATTGCGGCCGCGCGAGGTCCAGCCGTCCCCGAGAGCGGTGAGCGTCCGGCTGAGCACGTCCGAGGTGAGGCTGCTGTAGTACTGGGCGCCCTGCCCGCCCACCAGCAGCGGGTCGTTGCCGACGGTCTGCTCCCGGCCAGGGTCCGTCCGGTACCGGGGCCAGCCGTCCGCCCCCGCGATCGCCGCCGCCTGGTCCCGCTGCCGGGCACCCCAGGGCGCGTAGTCGTCCATGTGCCCGAGCCGCAGCCGGGTGTCGGCGGCGGAGGTGACGGCGGCCTCGCCGAACTGCGTGCACACGAGCAGCGCCACGGCGAGGGCGGCGAGCGGCCTGCCGTTCCTCCGCTTCAGCCCGAGCAGGACCAGCCCGCCGAGCGCGCCGACGGCGGCGAGCAGGGCGAGCGGGAGGGTGAAGGCGCGGGTGGTCCGCTCACTGCCGCTCGCGACCACGAGCACCAGCGCGAGCAGCGCAGCCGCCGCGCCCAGCGCGCGGGGACCGGGAACGCCGTACGACAGGGTGTGCCAGGCGGCGATCACCAGCAGCGCGCAGAGCACGAAGGTCTGACGGTACGAGCTGCCCTGCGGGGTGGCGAAGGCGTGCCACAGCAGATGTGTCGGCCCCCACTGCATCGACAGGGCCACCGCCACGACCAGCAGCGTCCACCCTGCGCGCGGGCGCCACGGGACCGCCCTGTGGAAGGGCAGGGCGAGCGCCAGCAGCAGCGCGGCGGTGCCCACGAACACGGCGGGAGTCCCGTAGCTGTACGTCCCCGGCAGCAGCCGCGCCAGCAGGTCCTCGGTGGGGGCGGGCACGAACTGCCGGACCCGGCCCGGATAGGCGTGCCGGGTGCCGAAGTAGACGACGGTCACCAGGGGCGCGGCCAGACCCATGCCGAGGACGCTGATCAGGGCCGCCCGCCCGGCGGCCCAGAGCCGCTGCCGGCGTGTGAGGTCGCCGAGCCACAGCCGGAGCAGCAGCACCAGGCCGGCGGCGAGCGTGGCCATGTACGCGGTGTAGAAGTTGGCGGTCCAGGCGAGGGCCACGATCAGCACACCGAGGAACGGCCGCCGTCCCCGCCGCGCCCACTCGCCGACCAGGCAGAGCAGCGGCAGGAAGACCAGACCGTCGAGCCACATGGGGTTGTAGACCGCGTCCGCCAGGGTCCAGCCGCACAGCGCGTACGACGAGCCGAGCAGTCCCGCCGCCCACCAGCGCCCCGGACGCAGAGCGAGCAGCAGCCAGGCCATCGCGGCGGCGGCCGACGCCACCTTCAGCAGGGTGACCACGTACACCGCGAGGTCGATCTCGTCGCGCGGGAACACCGCCACGAGCGGGGCGAAGGGACTGCTGAGGTATGTGCCGAGGTCGGGCAGGAAGCTGGAGCCGAAGCCCGACTGCCAGTTGACGTACAGCCCGCCGTCCGCCCTGCCGTGCAGCAGGTCCCACAGGTGCGCGTGGAACGGCACGTACTGGTTGCCGAGGTCGTTGACGCTCCGCGTGCGCGGACCGAAGGGATGGCTGCGGGCCACGATGTCGCCGGCGCAGAGCACGGCGACGGTGAACGCGGCGGCGAGCAGCGCGGCTTTTCCCTGGGGCCGGATCCGCGCCACGGAACGGGTTGTCGGATTCACGCCCTGTTCCTGTCCGCTCGGCACACCGAGTTCCGTTGAACTACCCACTTCATTTTTCTTCGGACCCCCGTTTCGATTCGCCGAATTAGAGGCCCGTGGCTCGTTGAAGGTTGTGCCGTCGGTGAAAAGTGAAAGCCGTAATTCCGAATGCCGCCGGGGAACGGAAATAGACAATTGCTTTTACGGGTACGCAAGTCGTCCCCCAGGTGATCGGCGGGTGAACTCGGCGGTGAGGCTCCACAGCGCTGCCACCTGTGGCCGGCGCAGATCGGACCGCCGTACGCACAGTCCGATCGGGAACGGCCGGGGAGGCGGGTCCGTGGGGATCTCGGTGAGCCGGTCGCGCACGGCGCTGTGGTCGAGCACCAGGCGGGGGACCACGCCGGTGCCGCAGCCCAGCGCGACGAGGGTCAACAGCGCCTCGTGGCCCTCCGGTTCGGCCGCCAGGTCGGGCGCGACGCCACGGGTGCGGAACCATCGGTCGGCCGCGTCGCGGACCGGACCTCGGTGGGGGAGCACAAACGGGCCGCCGAGACCGGGGTCGGGGCGGTCGTGCGCGGTGACGAACACCAGGTCCGTGGTCGCGACGGTCCGGCTCACCAGCGGCTCCGGCAGCCGTGCGGGGATGCCCGCGACCGCCACGTCCACCTCGCCCTCGTCCAGCCGGGCCAGCGCGGCCGCCGCGTCGCCGGTGCGCAGGTCCAGCCGGACCTGGGGGTGCGCCGCACGGAACGGCGTCAGCAGCTCCGGCAGCAGCGCCTGACAGGCCGTCACCGTCGCGAACACGGCCAGCCGCCCGGTGAGTTCGGCCGGATTCGGATGCTCCTCCCGGTACGCCCGCCACAACTCCAGTGCCTGGGCGGCGTATTCGCGAAAGCGATGCCCTTCGGCCGTCAACGAGACACCCCTCGGCCCCCGGTCGAGGAGCCGGTGCCCGAGGTCGGACTCCAGCCGTTGCACGGTCCGGGTCAGCGTCGCCGGGCTGACGTGGCAGTCGAGGCTGGTCCGGCCGAAGTTCAGCGTCCCGGCCAGATGGAGGAAGAGCCGAAGCTCGCGATGATCGTCCCGCACCCGGCCCACCTGCGCCTTTCGTTTTCCGCAACACTCCGCTGCACAGGTTGCGCTTGTCGCAACACTCGCCGGGACCCTACAACTCCACCATGACCACCTCCACTGTCTTCGCCCTCGAAACCATGGACGTGCCCGGCGGCACCGAGACGATCCTGCGCGGCGGCCGCCATCTGTTCCCGCTGCTGCCCGAAGCCTTCGCCGGTGTCCGGCGCATCGGGGTCGTGGGCTGGGGGCCGCAGGGCCGGGCCCAGGCCCGCAACCTGCGCGACTCCCTCGCCGGCACCGACATCACCGTCTCCGTCGGACTGCGCCCCGGCTCCGCCTCGGCCGCCGACGCCCGCGCCCACGGTTTCACCGAGGAGGACGGCACCCTCGGCGACTGGCTCGCCGTCACCGCCGAGAGCGACCTCGTCATCCTCCTGATCGCCGACGCCGCTCTCGCCGCCCACCACCGGGAGATCTTCGCCGCCCTGAAGCCCGGCGCCACCATCGGCCTCTCCCACGGCTTCCTCCTCGGCCACCTCCGGGCCACCGGCGGCGACTTCCCACCCGGCCACGGCGTCATCGCCGTCTGCCCGAAGGGGATGGGCGACTCGGTCCGTCGCCTCTACGAGCAGGGCGCGGAGATCAACGGCGCCGGGATCAACAGCAGTTACGCCGTCCACGCCGACCCCGACGGCCGTGCGACCGACCGCGCCCTCGCCTGGTCGGTCGCCCTCGGCTCCCCGTACACCTTCCGTACCACCCTGGAGAGCGAGTACCTCTCCGACATCGTCGGCGAGCGCGCCGTCCTGCTCGGCGCCGTCCACGGCATCGTCGAGAGCCTCTACACCCGTCACCGGCTCGCCGGTGACGACGAGGTGACCGCGTACGAGCGTTCCTGCGAGACCATCACGGGCCCGATCGCCCGCACCGTCTCCCGCGCCGGACTCCGCGCGGTCCGCGACGGCCTCGACGCGGCCGGCCGGGACGTCTTCGACCGCGCCTACACGGCCACCTACGGGCCCGCCCGCGAGATCGTCACCGAGATCTACGACGAGGTCGCCGACGGCACCGAACTGCGCGGCGTCGTCCTGGCCGAACGCCGGCTCGGCGCCCGCCCGATGAGCGGGATCGGCGGCTCACCGATGTGGTCGGTGAGCGCCCGGGCGCATGCCCGCCGGGGCGAACGCGACCTCCCCGTCGACCCGTTCGCCGCAGGTGTCTTCGTCGCCACCATGACCGCGCAGATCGACGAGTTCGTCGAGCGCGGCCACCCCTGGTCGGAGATCGTCAACGAGTCCGTCATCGAGGCCGTCGACTCCCTCCTGCCCTACATGCACGCGCGGGACGTCGCGTACATGGTCGACAACTGCTCCCGCACAGCCCGCCTCGGCGCCCGCCGCTGGGGCCCCCGCTTCCAGGCCGCCTACGAGCAGATCGCCTACCCCGCCGCCGAACACCCCGCCGACCGGGCCCTGTTGGCGTCCTTCGCCGCCCACCCCGTGCACGAGGCGCTGGCAGCGGCGGCGAAGCTCCGGCCGTCGGTGGACATCTCGGTGGCCTGACCCCGGAAGAGTCGCCGGGCACGGGCCCGGCGACTCCCGAGGGGAGGGTCACCGCCCGGTCAGCCTGCGACGGCCGACCGGGCGGGAGCGTGTTCGGACCTGCGCCCGCGCGCGGCGGGCCTGCGTCCGGTGTCGTACGGCTGTGCGGCATCGAGCGTCAGGCCGGTGTCGTACGGCGAGATCTTCGGTACCGCGGCCGAGGAGGCCGGCAGGGTGAACCACACGACCTTCCCCGTCTCGGCGTGCGGTCGCACACCCCAGCTCTCGCTCACGGCGGCGACCATCGCGAGCCCTCGGCCGCAGGTGGCGAAGGGATCCGCGTCCTGGACGACCGGGAGACGGGGGTCGTGGTCGTGCACCGAGACCGTGAGGCGGCCGAGGAGCAACTCCATCTCCACAATGCACGTCTTGTCCGGTTCGGCGTGCCGGTGGACGTTGGACAGCAGCTCGGTAACCCCGAGTGCGGCCCGCTCTATCAAGGGATCCAGATGCCAGTAGCGCAATTGCGCAGATACGATTCTGCGGACCTGGCCGATCCGCGACGGCAGGGCTTGGAGCTCCACCGTGCAGTGCCTGCTTTGCTGGCTGATCACGGCTGCGACTCCCCGAATTGAGTCCGGAAGAAGATCGGAGTACGGATCCAGCGAGGTGGCTGGGCGAAAAACGCCGCCTGCTGTGGTGCGGCCGCCTACGACTGCCGCCTGGTGTGGGCGGAGGCCGGAGCCGCCGCCTGCTCGTGGGGTGGCTGTCGGCGACCGCCGCCCGCTGACGTGGCCGGCGGGCTGGTTCGCAGCGTTATCGCCGGTAAACCCAGAGTGACGTGAGACCAGAGTGACCCAGGGGACCCGGTCCCGCAACTCGCGGTTCGTCAGCCGCTGCGACCGGCCGCCCTGCGCACCGCCTCTATGAACCGGCGCGCGGACGGCGGACCGGGCTTGCCCGGAGCGGGGTCGTGCTCGTTCAACGTGAGCGTGTAGCGGGTGCCGTTGACATCGGCCAACGCCCGGTCCTCGTTGGCGAACCAGGGCTTCGAGGCCCGGACCGCCTGGACCGGCGCGCTGTCGATCTCGCTGCCGTAACTGGTGAGCAACTGCAGTCGGCCGTCCTCGATCCGGACCTGCCCCGCCCGGGTGAGCTGCCGCAACCTCTTCCCGATCCGCACGCCCGTGGCCGTGAACTCCGGCTCGGCCATGTACCCCGCCCCCTAGTGCGCTTCGGCTGTGCCCTGTCGTCCGATCCGTCGCGGACCGTGATCCAGTGTGCCCGAGGTCGTCTCCCCCTGGACGGCCCCGGCGGCGTCGGATCGGCCCGTGCGGTGAAGTCTGCACGTCCCCCGCGTCGAGCACCAGTGCGCACGGAGGACCGGGGGCGGGGTTCCGGCGCATGCGCGGCATGCGCCCCCCATGCGCCCCGCGCACCCTTGCCACAGGAGTCCCTTTGAGGGGCTCAAAGGCACGTTTATGCAGGTGAGAAGCGTGCGGAAGGTGTCTATCATCGGGACGTCCGACGCCGCGATCCGCCGTCGGCGCAATGCGTGAGGAGCACGCCGTGAGCACCGCCCACCCCACCCGTCCAGGCGCCACCCTCGACGTCGATCACAGCGACACCGAGTACCGCGGCTGGCTCAAAGAAGCCGTGCGCAAGGTCCAGGCCGACGCCAACCGCTCCGCCGACACCCATCTGCTGCGCTTCCCGCTGCCCGAGAGATGGGGGATCGACCTGTATCTCAAGGACGAGTCGACCCATCCCACCGGCAGCCTGAAGCACCGACTCGCCCGCTCCCTCTTCCTCTACGGCCTGTGCAACGGCTGGATCCGGCCGGACCGTCCCGTCATCGAGGCCTCCAGCGGCTCCACGGCCGTCTCCGAGGCGTACTTCGCCAAACTGATCGGCGTACCCTTCATCGCCGTCATGCCCCGCACGACCAGCGCCGAGAAGATCCGGCTGATCGAGTTCCACGGCGGCCGCTGCCACTTCGTCGACGACTCACGGAAGATGTACGAGGAGTCGGCCCGTCTCGCAGTGGAGACCGGCGGCCACTACATGGACCAGTTCACCTACGCCGAGCGGGCCACGGACTGGCGCGGCAACAACAACATCGCCGAATCCGTCTTCCGCCAACTCCGCCTGGAGCGTTTCCCCGAGCCCGCCTGGATCGTCGCCACCGCCGGCACCGGCGGCACCTCCGCGACCATCGCCCGCTACGTCCACTACATGCAGTACGACACCCGCATCTGTGTCGCCGACCCGGAGAACTCCTGCTTCTTCGAGGGCTGGACCACCGGCGACCCCGACGTCACCTGCGACTGCGGCTCCCGTATCGAGGGCATCGGCCGCCCCCGCATGGAGCCCAGCTTCGTCCCCGGCGCCGTCGACCGCATGATGAAGGTCCCCGACGCGGCCAGCGTCGCCGCCGTCAGAGCGCTGGAGAACGCGATCGGCCGCAAGGCGGGCGGCTCCACCGGCACGGGCCTGTGGAGCGCCCTCAAGATCGTCGCCGAGATGGCCGCCGAGGGCCGCCAGGGCAGCGTGGTCACCCTCCTGTGCGACCCGGGCGACCGCTACCTCGACAAGTACTACTCGGACGAGTGGCTGGAACAGCAGGGCCTGGACATCGAGCCGTACGCGACGGCGATCGACAGGCTGCTGACGACGGGCGAGTGGACGGACTGAGGGCGCCCTTGGTCCTGCCGTGCACTTCCGCGCCCTTTCAGGGGCGCGGGGAACTGCGCGACCAGCCATCATCAACCCGCAGCCGAAAGCCGTCCCCGCACACAACGGCGCTCAGTCGTCCAAGCCGTCGTCGACGTCTTCCCCCGCCACCACCAACCGCCGCAGATGCTCGGAGATCTCGGCCCGCGCCTGCGCGGCCAACCCCGCGTCGGTCACCAACGTGTCCACCTGCTCCAGCGCGGCGAACGAACTCAGCCCCACCGTCCCCCACTTGGTGTGGTCGGCCACCACCACGACCCGTCGCGCCGACTGCACGAGACGCCGGTTCGTCTCGGCCTCCGCCAGGTTCGGCGTGGACAGACCCGCCTCGACCGATATCCCGTGCACACCCAGGAACAGCACATCGAAGTGGAGCGCCGCGATCGCCTGATCGGCCACCGGCCCCACCAGCGAGTCGGACGGCGTCCGCACCCCACCGGTGAGCACGACGGTCGCCGCCCCCTGCCGGGGGCCGGTCGTGCGCTGGGCGGCGTGGAAGACGTCGGCGACCCGCACCGAGTTGGTGACCACGGTCAGATCCGGCACGTCCACCAGACGATGCGCCAGCGCGTACGTCGTCGTGCCGCCCGACAGGGCGATCGCCGAGCCCGGAGCCACCAGCTCCGCCGCCGCCCGTGCGATGTCCTCCTTGGCGCTCAGCTCCAGCCCGGACTTCGCCTCGAACCCCGGCTCGTGCGTGCTTGCCTCGGCCACCGGCACCGCGCCGCCGTGCACCTTCTCCACCGCGCCCTGACGGGCCAGCGCGTCCAGATCGCGGCGCACGGTCATGTCCGACACACCGAGTCTGCGCGTCAGCTCATTGACCCGGACCCCGCCCCGTCGTCGTACCTCGTCGAGGATCAGGGCTCGGCGCTGCTCCGCGAGGAGGTTCTGGTTCTCACTCACGCTCGCTCCGGTCCTCTCGCCCCATCACGCCCGACACGCCTTCCCTACCCCCTCCGACAAGGACATTTCCCCGCCCCCGGTCCCGAGGACGTCCCATATTCGCACGCTCTGCCACCGGTGACGCCACTCCCCGCACGGCCGCGCGCACGTCACGCTCCGTTCCTCGCGCCCGCCACTATCACACGGATCGAGGAGATTCGGTGATCACAGGTGTATGACGCCCGATCCGGGGCGATCATCAGTGCCTGCACCTCACACCTGACTTGCGGCGCATCACGGGGGAAGCGGAACAGTGGATCGTGCGAGGGAACATACGGCACATACGGAACCCGGGGAACAGCCAGCACCGCAGGACAGCGGCCCACCCACGCATTCCGGCCGTTCCACGACGGACGCGACCGCCCTCGAACTCCTCGTCCACGGCGTCGGCGGCACCACCCCCGAACGCATGCTCGACGATCCGCGTACGGTCCGCGTCACCGGCGACGACACGGCCGCGGTCTTCCGGCGCATCGACGACGCCGACGCCGAGAGACGCCCTGCCGACTATCGCGGCAAGCCCGTCCCTGAGGCCTACGTCTGGTGCAACCTCACCTCCGGGAACAGCTCGCGTGCCCTGTGGCTGTTGCTGCTGCCGTTCATGGTCGTCAACCTCGCGCACTGGATGCGCCCCACCACCCGCGGCCGCCGCAGCACAGTCCGTCTCTACGGGCTCCTGGTCCGCCTGGCCGGCCTGACCCTGACCGTGCTGCTCGTCGCGGCGGCCTGCGAGGTCGCACTCGACCTGACCGCCTGGCAGTGCGCGGGCGCACGCGCGTGCGCGGAGGCGCACACCTGGCTCGGGTTCCTCTCCCCGGACGTCTCCGACGGGGGCTGGTGGAGTCAGCCCGGCCGCCGTCTCGCCGTGGCGGCCGTGGCGCCCACCGCGCTGACCGGTCTCCTGTGGTACCTCTCGCACCGCACCTGGAGCGAGTACGAGTCCCAGCGCCCCATGGACCGGGACGACGACGGCCGCCCCGAGGACGAGAAGGCGGCACCCGACGGGCCCGAGGCCGGCGCCGCGGCACACCTCGCACCCGACGTCGAGGACACGGCCCGCGTCGCCCTCGGCCGACCCGGCTTCTGGTACGGCCGCCGACTCGTCGCCAGGCTCCGCGCCGCCCACGCGGCGGCCGGGTTCCTCACCGTCGCGGCGGCCGTCGGCACCTCGGCGGCCCGCCACGACCGCCGAGCGGGCGGACCGGCCCTCCTGGAGTTGCTGGGCTGGCTGCTGAACTCGGCCCTCGTGGTGCTGGCGGTGATCGTGGTCTGGGTGGTCTGCCGCAGAGGCCGCAGCGAGCGGCGCCTCGACAAGCACCTCGACGAGAACGTGGTCCGGCTCCTGCCCTCCTCCGCGATTGCCGTGCTCGTCCTGGCCGTGGTGTACGCCGGGTGGTCGCGCCCCGGCTGGCGGTCGACGGGTCGGCTGCCGGGCGACCTGACCTTCGGCGGGATCACCCTGGTGCAGGGCCTGCTCGTCATCGCGCTCGGCGTGGTCGCCCACACGCTCCACCGGTCGCGTCCCGACCCACGCACCGCCATGTACGGTCTGGCCGGCCCCGCCGTCGCGATGCTCGCCTGCGCGCTCGGTGGCGTGATGTCCGCGGGTGTCGCCCAGCGCGTCGCCGACTGGTTGGGCGGCACCGACGACGCCCTGTCCGGCCCACCCGTCGTCCTGACCTGGCAGGCCTCCGGCATCCCGCCCCTCCTCCTGGTCCTTGTCACCCTCCTCGCCTGGCTGGCCCACCGCACCTGGGTGCTGCGCCGGGCGGAGACGGAGGCTGTCGAGCGGGAGTACGGCCTGGTGGGAGAACGGCCGCAGGAGCAGGTCGAGGGGCTGCCGGGCCCGGACGAGGGGCGGGACCGGGACAGCGTGCCGCCGGACGAGGAGCATGAGGCGCACGACGCCGGGCGTACCCGCCGTATCGCGCGGACCCGCGCCATGGCGGCCCTCACCGACCGGGCGCCCCGGATCGTCGCCGTCATCTCCACCGTGACGCTGCTGCTCGGCGCCGCCGCCCTCACCGGTGCCCTGGTGACGGGCGAGACACCGGCGAGGGCGGCGCGGGGCTCGCACGACTTCGTCGAGGGAGCCGCCCAGACCGCGCAGGCGCTGGGGTCCTGGCTGATCGGCGTCGGCTTCCTGCTGTTCGTCACCTGGGGGCGCCGGGCCTACAAGGACGCCTCCGCACGGCGCACGATCGGCATCCTCTGGGACGTGGGCACCTTCTGGCCCCGCGCCGCACACCCGTTCGCACCGCCCTGCTACGCCGAGCGGGCCGTACCCGACCTGACCTGGCGCATGGCCACCTGGACCCGCACCACCGGCGGCCGGCTCGTCCTCTCCGGCCACTCCCAGGGCAGCGTCCTCGCCGCGGCCGCCGCCTGGCAGCTGGCCCCGTCGGTCCGCAGCCGTGTCGCGCTGCTCACCTACGGCTCACCGTTGGAGCGGCTGTACGGTCGCTGGTTCCCGGCCCACTTCGGCCCCGAGCCGCTCGCCGCCCTGCACCGCGAGGTCGACTGCTGGCGCAATCTGTACCGCCGCACCGACCCCATCGGCGGCCCCGTGCGCCTGACGAGCCGGCACGGTCCGCAGGTCGACGCGGAGCCCTTCATGGACCCGCTCGCCTACGGCCGCACCGGCGCCCACCCGCTGCCCGCCCCGATCCTCGGCCACTCCGACTACCAGGCGGACCCGGCCTTCGTGGCCGAACGGAAGCATCTGCTGGACCGACTCGGCACCGAACTGCCGGGCCCGCGCACCTCGCCCTAGTCCGGGCAGACGACATCCCGCGCGGGGCGCTCGCCCGTGGTCAGGAACGTGGTCACGGCACGGTTGCCGCAGGCGTTGCCCGTCCCCAGATAGACGCCGTGACCGCCCCGCTCGACCGTGACGAGCCGCGCCCGGTCACCGAAGGCGTGACGCATCCGCAACGCGCCGACGTACGGGGTGGCCGGGTCCCGTCGGTTCTGGATCATCAGGATGTTGGACGGCCCCCGGTCGGTGAGCCGGGTGGGCTTGTCGGCGGGGGTGTCCTTCCAGAAGGCGCAGGGAAGGATGTTCCCCGGCAGGCCGGCCGTGAGCGGATACCGCGCCCGGTTCGCGGCCACCGCCCGCTCGTACCCGGCCACCGACCGCGGCCAGCGCACGTCGTTGCAGATCACGGCCATCGTGACGGCGGCGTCCTCGTCGCCGAGCGGCCCGGCGACCTCCGGCGGCAGCACCGGGGTCGCGCCCGGCGTCATGGCCGCCCGCATCAGCCCCGCCAGCCGGGGGAAGGCGGCGTCGTTGTAGAGGGCGTCGTACATGACCTGCCTCAACACGTTGCCGGTGAGCGGCACGCCCGGCGTCGTCGACTCCCTCGGCGCGCGGTCCAGCTCCGCCGCCAGGGAGAGGAACAGCGGCCGGATCTCCTCGGTCCGCCGGGCGAGCCGCAGGCCTTCCGCCGCACGGGCCGGGTCGGCGGCCCAGGCCGCGAAGTCCGGGAACCGGTCCTCCGCCCCGACCGCCATGTTCGCCACCCAGGCCCGCTCCACCCGCCGGGGATCGGGATCGTCGTTGCTGTCCAGCACCCAACGGTCGGTGCGCTGCGGGTACTTCTGCGCGTACACGGCACCGACGTAGGACCCGTACGAGACGCCGTACGCCGACAGCTTCTCCTCGCCCAGGGCCTGGCGCAGCCGGTCGATGTCGCGCACCTCGTTGGCGGTGCTGAAGCTGCGCAGCACCGCACCGCCGTTGCGGGCGCACGACTCGGCGGTGCGACGGGAACGGGCGACGTTCTCCGCGATACCGCCGTCCGGCGCGGGCCAGGGCCGCAGGGTCACCAAGTGCCGGTCGGCGGCCGGGAGTTCACAGGACGCCCGGGTGCTGGCGCCCACGCCGCGCGGGTCGAAGCTGACGATGTCGTACGTGGCGCCGAGTTCCCGGCGCAGTGCCTCGCCCTGCCGGGTGAGCCGGGCGATGCCGGAGCCGCCGGGCCCGCCGGGGAGCACGAGCAGGGTGCCGCGTCGCGCCTCCGGGCGCTCACTGGGCAGCCGGGACACCGCGATGCTCAACCGGGGGCCGTCGGGGGCCCGGTAGTCGACCGGTACCGCCAGCTCGGCGCACTCCTGGCCGGCCGGACCGCCCGGTTGCACACAGGGACGCCAGGAGAGCGCGGTCGAGGAGGAGGACGAGGACGAGGAGGCGAGGGCCGGGGCCGTGGCCGTCAGCACGGTGCCGACGACCGAGGCGGTCAGGGCGAGGACCAGGACGTTTCGCGTGCGGATTGTCATGGCCCCATGCTGTCCAGGCGGCCACTGCCGCCCCATCCGGCAGCCCGGTCACCCGGGAGTGGGGTTTGCCCCCGGCCCCCGGACCTGCCGACCCCCGGCCCGCAGATCTGCGGGCCCCGTCGACGGCGGAGCTACGGCAGCTCCGGCAGGTCCTCCGCGTACAGCAACGTCAGGTCGTCCGTGCTCGGTTCGTCGACCTGGGCGACCCGGCTCGCGTGCCGCTCGACCATCGCCTCGAAGGTCTGCCGCGCGGTACGGCCGTTGCCGAAGGCAGGGCCCTTGGGGAGGGCGGTGAAGTACTTCAGCAGGGCGTCGCCCGCGCCCGGCGCCAGCCGGTACTCGTGCTCCTCGGCCTGCTGCTCCACGATCCGCAGCAGTTCGTCGGGGACGTAGTCGTCGAAGGTGATGGTCCGGGAGAAACGGGACGCCACACCGGGGTTGACGGTGAGGAACCGCTCCATCTCGGCCGTGTAGCCCGCGACGATCACCACGACCGCGTCGCGGTGGTCCTCCATCAGCTTCACCAGCGTGTCGATGGCCTCCTTGCCGAAGTCCCGTCCCGAGTCCTCCGGCGACAGCGCGTACGCCTCGTCGATGAACAGCACACCGCCATGGGCCCGTTGGAAGGCTTCCTGGGTGCGGATCGCGGTGGAGCCGATGTGCTCGCCGACCAGGTCCACCCGGGACACCTCGACGAGATGTCCCTTCTCCAGGACACCGAGCGAGGCCAGGATCTCGCCGTAGAGGCGGGCGACCGTGGTCTTGCCGGTGCCGGGGGAGCCCGTGAACACCAAGTGCCGTTTGACCGAGGCCGCCTTGAGGCCGGCCTGCTGGCGGCGACGGCCCACTTCGATCATGTCGGTGAGGGCGCGGACCTCGCGCTTGACGCTGTCCAGGCCGACCAGCGCGTCGAGTTCGCCGAGGACGGCCTTCGAGGTCCGCGTCGACGGCTCGGGCTCCACCGGGGGTACGGCGGCCGGCGGCTGTCCGGTGGTGCGCTGCCCCGGGATCGAGCCGAGCAGGCCGGGCGACGGGGCCGTGGTCTGGGTGGCCGTCTCCCGGGTGGCCGGGGGACGTACGCCCGCGCTCTCGTCGCTGGCACAGTCCTCGACTACCGGCCCGCCGCCGACGGCGCCGGGGCCGCCGTCCGCGAACTCGTAACCACCGCGCGCGCAGCGTTCCGTACGGCATTTGCGCAGGGTCGCGCGGCAGCCGTCGATGATGTGGAAGCCGTAGCCGCCGCTGCCCGTGACCCGGCAGTCGAGGAAGCTGCCGCGGCCCTCGGCGGAGACATAGAAACCCGCCTCGGCGGGCGAGGTCACCGTGCAGCGTTCGATGGTCGGGTCGGCGCCCTTGGTGACGATCACACCGGTCTGGGTGCCGTCCACCGTGCAGCCGTTGAGGGTGCCGCCGCTGCCGTGGTCGCGGAACCAGGCGCCCGTGGCGGCGTCCCGGATCCGGCAGTCGTCGAGCTGCGCGGTGGCCCCGTCGCTCACGGACACCGCCGTGTTGCGCACCTGCGACAGGTCGCTGTCGACGACGTCCGCGCGGGATCCCCGGTCCAGCACGAACAGCGCGTCCGGCACGTCGTGCACCCGGCAGGACTCCAGCACGGCCGTCGCGCCGTCGCTGACCCAGACCGCCGGGTAGTCGCCGGTGCTGTCGAAGATCTCGCACTGGTTGGCGTCCACCCGGGTGCCCGGGTCCCAAACCGACAGGCCGTTGCGCCCGAACTGCCGGACCGAGGTACGGGTCAGGGTGAGGACGGAGCGCGAGCGGAGGTCCACCGCGTTCTCCGGGATGTCGTGGATGCGGCAGTCCGCGAGGGTGAGCACGGCGTCCGTGTCGAGGGTGACCCCGTCGGCGGTCGTCCGATGCACATCGCAGTCGGTGAGATGGGCCGTGGCCCGCCCGGTGATCTGCACACCGCTGCCGCGGACCTCGTAGACCTCGCAACCGACGGCCTCCAGCGAGGAGTTCTCCCCGGTCGCCGTCAGGCCCGAGCCCGACGTGTGGTGGACACGGCATCGCTCCAGCCGTGGATGGCCGCCGCCGCGCACCGCGACACCGGCCTGGCCGGCCGCGACGACCTCGCACTCCTCGAACACACCGCCGCCGCCGTCGACCACGGCGATGCCGATGCCGGCCGGGTTGTCGACCGTGCAGCGTCGGACCGTGGGGCGGGCGCCGCCGCGTACCTCGATACCGGCGGCGGAGCGGGTGACGATCCGCAGGTCCAGCAACTCCGGTGTGCCGTCCTCGACGAGCAGCGCGGGCGCCGCGGCGTCCTGCCCCTCCACGTGCAGATCCTGCACGACGGCCGAGGCGGAGACGGTCAGCGGTACGCCGTCCGCGGGCGCGATGCGCACCGAGCCGGGCGAACCCTCCGGACCGCGCAGCGTGATCCCCCGCTGCACCACGAGGTTCTCCCGGTAGGTGCCCGGAGCGACGATGAGCACGTCGCCGTCGCTCGCGGCCTCCAGGGCCGCGGCGAGCGACGAGTACTCACCCGTGCGGCGCCGCCACCGCGATGTACCGGTGTGCGTCACCTGGACCGTGCCCTGTGCCATGGCGTTGCTGTGCCCCCACCTCGTGGAACGCGGGTCGATGCCGAACAGTTCGGCTGGTCGGTCCACCGTAGCGTGCGCGGGCAGGGGGAGTTGACCGGAGTGCGAAGGCGGTCAGCTGCCCGCGCCCGTCCTGCCCCAGTCCGGCCCGGCCTTGTCCCATGCCTGGTCCCAACGGGTGTAGCGGTGGCGGATCATGCGCCAGACGATCAGCCGTCTGACGCCCTCGACGAGTCCCGCGGCGAGCACCGTGGCGCCGAATCCGGCCAGGACAGCGTGGGTTGTCGCGGTGGCGGTGTCCAGGGGGCGCCCCACCGTACGACCCTGGCCGTCCGTCCACAGCGTGAAGTGGTCGCCGGGCTGCGGTGTCTTGAGGTTCGCCATGACCGTGCCGTGGCGCGGGGTGCCGTCCGGGCCGGTCCAGTCGGCGACGACCCGGCTCTGCCGGTCGCGGGTCGTGGCGGTCTCCGGGTCCGGGTCCAGCGGGGAGCCGTCGACCTTCTTGACGACCGTGGCCGTGACGCGGTGGCGGCTCTGCTGCTGGTCGCGCACGGCCTGTTGCAGGGCACTCTGGGCGGTGGTGCCGACGACGGCGCCGATCAGTGGCGCGGCGACGAGGATCAGCACGAGGGCCGCGAACGCCAGCCAGGCCTCGACCAGATCGGTCGTCCGCCGCAGCGGGTTGTGACGCCAGCGCCACAGCCCGCCGAACGCCCGTAGTCCACCGATCGCCCGCACTCGCCCCACACCCCCTTACGCGTCCGTGATAGTCCCAGGCGGAGCCGTCCACGCGCGGTCCCGGTCAAGAGAGAGCGAAATCACCCTCCCGTCGGCCTTCTCATGAACTTCTCACAAAGACCCAACGGTCGGACCCGCGGCGTGTGTTCCCTGTACACGAACCGAATCGTAGGAGATTGAATTTTCAAGAGGCGGGGGTTGTCTCAGGACCGCCCGGAACTCATCGGGATCGAACTCGCTATTCGAGTACCCGGACCGGATCGCCGACCCGTACCGTGCCCGGGGATTCCGGGACGAGGTTCTGCCCGAAGACCAGCTTGTCGCCGAAACGGCGGTGGCGCGCCAGGGTGCGCAGCGGCTCACGACCGCGCTCGGCGGTGTCCTGGTCGGTGGTGGTCACCACGCACCGGCCGCACATCTTGGCCACCCGGAAGCACACCTCGCCGATGGCGACGCGCCGCCAGCCGTCCTCGGCCCAGGCAGGTGCGCCGTCGACGACCACGTTCGGCCGGAAGCGGCTCATGGGCAGTGGGCCCTCCTCGGCGTGGTCGCCCTGGGCGACCAGGTCGTTGAGCGCGGCCAGCGAGGCGAGCGTGGTGAGCAGCAGCGGATAACCGTCGGCGAAGCTGACGGTCTCGCCGGGGCGGGCGTACTCGGGGTCGATCGGGCGCCGCGTCGCCGGGTCGTCGAGGTGGACGAGGCGCACGGGGATGCCCAGGTAGTCGCTGAACCAGGTGTGCGCGGCGGCCTCGGCCGGGACGCCCTCCACCTTGTCCCGCCAGATCTCCACGGTGGTCGTGTCGGTGGGCGCGGGCACCGGGACAGTGAGCGGCTCGCGGCCGGGCGCGGACAGCAAGAGACCGCCGCCGGGCAGCAGCCCGGCGGCGGCCAACGCCAAACGCGGATGCGGACGTTGAGTGATGACCTTGCCCGAGTCGTCGACCAGCACCCAACGGCGGTCGCCCGCCAGCCCCCAGGGCTCCACGACGGCCTCGTCCGGGGCGAAGCCCCGGGCCGCCTTCAGCGGGTGGACATGGATCGAGTGCAGTGACGGATTCCCCATGGGGTCATCCTGCCAGCAGGCTGTGACAACCCCACACGAGACGTTCCAAATGCCTCAGTACCCGCGGTACTGCTGGCCGTTGTACGGGTCCTGCTGGTACGGGGCAGCCGGGGCCGGGCGCGGTGCCGCCGGGCGCATGGCCTCGTAGCCCGCCATCGGACGTTGTTGTTGCTGCTGTGGCTGGGCGCCCGGGTAGCCGCGCGGCCCCGCGGCCTGCTGCGGGATGTACGCGTTCGGCGCCTGCTGGAGCGGCGAAGGCTGCTGGGCCTGCGGATAGCCGTAGGCGGGCTGGGAGGGACCGGCCGGCAGCGCGGGCAGCGCCGACGGGAGGGCGGGCAGGTTGCTGCCCGGGGTGTCGTACTGGGCGGGTACCCGGATCGGGGCGATCTGAGGGGTTCCCCGCTCGGCGACGAGAGAGTCGTAGATCGGGGTGTCCGCGAAGGACGAGGCGGAGTAGTAACCGCCGCCGTAGGTGGAGCGGGGGGAGGTCATGGGACATAAGTTAAGCCCACGATGTGCTGGTTGGGGAGACCGATAAGAGGGTTGTTTTCCGTGTCGGCCGTGACGCCGGATCCCCAATGCGAGCGAACTCGGCGAAAAAGGGCAGCAAAGCGCGTTCTGATCGTGTAAAGGGCGAGTTCCCAGTGGGTTACCGGCGGTTGGCCAAGGATCTTTCGGTACGGGTTCTGGGGGTTCCGGGGCCCGGGGGAATAGGTTGGGCCGACAACGGATCCGGCCGGATCCGACGGACTGCGGGGGACGCGGCCCGGTGACGATCTTCTGGATGACCTTCTGATGGGGGCGGACATGTCAATGCCGAAAGGATCGAACACCGCGGTACCGACGGCCGGGCTGCGCGTGGAACTGGGCTGGCGCTCCGGCCCGGGTGTGCCCGACGCCGACGCCTCGGCGCTGTTGCTCGTCGGCGGAAAGGTGCGCTCGGACGCCGACTTCGTCTTCTACAACCAGCCCGCGCACTCCTCCGGCGCCGTCCGGCACGAGGGCAAGCGTGACGCCGGCGGGCAGGTGACGGACTCGCTCCTCGTCGACCTCGCGCGCGTGGAGCCGGCCATCGAGACCGTGGTGGTGGTCGCCTCGGCCGACGGAGGAACGTTCGGGCAGGTGCCCGGACTGTACATCCGGGTGCTCGACGAACGGGCGGGCACCGAGGTGGCCCGCTTCGACAGCGCGGACGCCGGCGCCGAAACCGCTTTCGTCCTCGGGGAGTTCTACCGTCGCCAGGGCGCCTGGAAGTTCCGCGCCGTGGGCCAGGGCTACAGCACCGGGCTCGAAGGCCTCGCCGGCGACTACGGCATCACCGTGGACGAGCCCCAGCACGCGGCCGCACCGACGCCCACGCCGGCCCCCGTCGCCCCGCCCGCGCCCGTCGCCCCGCCCGTCACCGTGCCGCCGCCGGTGACGACCGCCCCGCCCCCGCCTCCGGCCCCGCCCGCGGCGGCCCCGGCCCCCGTCCGCCTCACCAAGGTGACGCTCACCAAGGAGGCGCCGTCGGTCTCCCTGACCAAACAGGGCGGCACATCCGGCGCCATGCGCGTGAACCTCAACTGGGAGGTGCGCAAGCAGTTCAAGGGATGGGGCAGCAAACTGGGCCGGGCCGTCGCCATGCACGCGGACCTCGACCTCGACCTGTGCGCCCTGTTCGAACTCTCCGACGGCAGCAAGGGAGTCGTCCAGGCACTCGGCAACGCCTTCGGCTCCCTGCACCAGCCGCCCTTCATCCACCTCGACGGCGACGACCGCACCGGAGCCGTCAGCAGCGGCGAGAACCTCACCGTCAACCTCGACCACAAGCAGTACTTCCGGCGCGTCCTCATCTTCGTCACCATCTACGAGGGCGCCCGCTCCTTCGCCGATCTGCACGCCACCGTCACCCTCCAGCCGCAGCACGGCGCACCCATCGACTTCTCGCTCGATGAGTGCACCGTCCCCTCCACCGTCTGCGCCCTCGCCCTCATCACCAACCAGGGCGGCGACCTCATCGTCCAGCGCGAGGCCCGCTACCTCGTCCCCGAGCGCGGGGTGAGCCCGCAGCGCACGGTCGACTACGCCTACGGATGGGGCATGAACTGGACCCCCGGCCGGAAATAGCGGCCTCCGTACGACGGAGGGGTTCCGCTTTAGGGGAGAGGTTCCGGTGCGGGACCCTGGCTCTCGTCCGGGAGCGGATCCGGGCGGGTGTAGGTGCGGCCCTTCCAGGCCGCACCGCGCCCCCGGTGGTGCCGCACCGCCGAGTCGACCGTCATCAGCAGATAGAGGAACGCGGTGAACGGCAGCAGGGGAGCGAGGCCCACCGGCTGACCGTAGTGGCGGAGCATCGGCAGGTAAGTCGCCGTCATCAGCAGCCAGGCCAGCCCGCCGAGCAGCGCTGTCGCCGGGTCGGCCACGACCAGGCCCGCCACCAGCGCGACCGGCGGGACGAGATAGACCAGCGCCAGGCCGAGAACCGTTCCGGCGAGCAGCAGCGGGCTGTGCAGCAGTTGGGCGTAGGCGCTGCGGGCGACCATGTCCCACAGGTCGCGCAGCCGGGGGTAGGGCCGCACGCTGTCCACGCGCTCCGCGAGCCCCAGCCAGATGTGACCGCCACTCCTCTTGACCGCGACGGCCAGCGCCACGTCGTCAATGACGGACTGCCGGATCGCGTCCGGAATCCGTGCCCGATCGGCGGCCTCGACGCTCAGCAGCACACAGCCGCCCGCCGCTGCCGCCGTGCGCGAACCCCGTACGCCGATCCGTCGGAACGGATAGAGCTGGGCGAAGAAGTACACGAAGGCGGGCACGACCAGCCTCTCCCACCCGCTCTCGGTACGCAGCCGGGCCATCTGGGAGACCAGGTCGAAGCCCCCGGTGCGCGCTGCCGCCACCAACGCGCGCAGACTGTCCGGGCGATGCGCGATGTCGGCGTCCGTCAGCAGCAGGAACTCGGGGCCACGCGCGCGTGCCAGCGTCATGCCGTGCCGGACGGCCCAGAGCTTGCCCGTCCAGCCTGCGGGCGGCTCCCCGGGCGAGGACACGGTCAGGGGCAGGCCGCCGAACCGGCGGGACAGCTCACGGGCCAGGTCACCGGTCCCGTCCGAGCTGCCGTCGTCCACCAGGAAGACCTCGGCCCGGCCGGGATAGTCCTGGGCCAGCAGCGACGGCAGGCTCTCCGGCAGCACGGCGGCCTCGTCACGGGCGGGGACGACGACACAGACGTCCGGCCAGTCGTCGGGGTCCCGGCGGGGTGGCAGGCGCACATCCGTGCGCCAGAAGAAGCCCTGGCCGAGCAGCAGCCATACCCAGGCGGCGAGTGATCCGGCGGCGGTCCACGCGATGGCGCTCACGCCCGCAGTCTGCCCCACCGGAGCGGCCCCACCGAGGCCATCGTCTATCGTGGCCGGGTGAAGATCGCGCTCATGGACTCCGGTATCGGTCTGCTCCCCGCCGCCGCCGCGGTACGGCGGCTGCGGCCCGACGCGGATCTCGTGATCTCCTCGGACCCCGACGGCATGCCCTGGGGCCCGCGCACTCCCCAGGACCTGACGGAGCGTGCTCTCGCGGTCGCCGAGGCGGCGGCCGCCCACCGGCCCGACGCGCTGATCGTCGGCTGCAACACCGCCTCCGTGCACGCCCTGCCCGCCCTGCGCGCCCTCCTCGAACCGGGTCTGCCGGTGATCGGCACGGTCCCGGCGATCAAGCCGGCCGCGTCCGGAGGCGGCCCCTTCACCATCTGGGCGACACCCGCCACCACCGGCAGCCCCTATCAGCGCGGCCTCATCGAGGAGTTCGCCGACGGCGTCCCGGTCACCGAGGTGCCCTGCTGGGGACTGGCCGAAGCGGTGGAGCACGCCGACGACGCGGCGATCGACGCCGCCATCGCCGCGGCCGCCGCGCTGACACCCGGCGACGTGACGACCGTCGTCCTGGGCTGCACCCACTACGAACTCGTCGCCGAACGCATCCGCGCGGCCGTCCAGCAGCCGGGCCTCCCGCCCCTCGTCCTGCACGGCTCCGCCGGCGCCGTGGCCGCGCAGGCGCTGCGCCGTATCGGTGAACTGCCGAAGCCCGAGGCCGACTGGACCGGATCGACGCTGACCGTCCTCCTCAGCGGCCGCGAGGGCTCGTTGCCCGCCCCGGCGCTGGCCTACGAGGAGGGTCGGCTGCTCGCCACGGCGGGTGCGGCGCGCGTCGTCCAGGCGGACCGGTAACGGTCTGCGACCAGGTGCCCGCGCAGCGGAACCTGAGTACTCTCAAAGCCATGAGGGACCACCCCCACGGCGAGCCGGGCACCCCCGAGGGCCCGCACCCCGAGGTCTGGACCGGCCGCGCGACCAATCGCGGCCAGTGGCTGCTGGCACTCGGCGGCGCCGCCTGCATGGCACTCGGCATCGAACTCGCGGTCGACTCCGCGTGGGCGTCCGGCGTCGCCCCGCTCGTCATGTCCGTCGTCGGCTGCATCGCGGCCGGACTGCTCGTCCTCTTCGGCACGCTCGCGTTCGTGCACGTCTCAGTGAAGGTCGACAAGGACTGCCTCGAGGTCCGCTGCGGCCACATCGGCGTGCCGCGCCGCCGCATCCCCCTGTCCCAGGTCGCCGACGCCGCCTTCGCCCCGTGCGTCACGCCCCACCAATGGGGCGGCTGGGGCTACCGCTGGCGGCCCGAGAAGGGCACCGCCGTCGTCGTACGACGGGGTGAGGCCGTGGTGCTGAGCCTCTGGGACGGTCACACGTTCACGATCACCGTGGACAACGCGGAGACGGCCGTGAACGTCATCCGCGCCCGGCTCACCCCGAAGGCGTCCGACGCCACGCACTGACGCCTCCGCGCCCGCCGAACCGCGCCGGGCGCGCACCCCGGACGCCGCTCGCTTCCTCCACGGAATCCGTCAGCCGGGCCCTGGTTGTCTCGCCCCGGCGGTCGTCCCGCCCTAGCGGTGGTCGAGGTCCGGTGCCCTGCCGGGCTCCCCTTCCGGCAGGGGCCATGCCGTCGCCATCCCCGCGAGCAGGCCCGCGCCCGCCGTCACCGTCGTGAAGCTCAGCGCGTTGCCCACGGCGGCGATCACGGCCACCGCGGTCAGGGCCGCGCCGGCGGTGAGGACCACCGGTGTGGAGCGCGGGGTCCGCCACAGGACGTAGAGGACCCAGCCGAACACGGCGGCGAGCAGGGCGACCCCGACGAGCCCCTGTTCGGCCGCCAGCTGCAGGGGCGCCGAGTGGGGCCGGGCGTCGCCCGACAGTGACTGGGCGACCGTCGGGCTGAGCTCCCCGAAGCGGCCCGGTCCCGCGCCGAGCAGCGGATCGTCGTGGACCAGGCCGAGCGCGTCGTGCCACAGCAGGATCCGGTGCGGGGTGAGCTGCCCCTCCAGCGAGTCGGTCAGTCCGGCCGGCAGGGCGTTCTCGGCGACGGCCCAGACCGTCGCCGTCACCAGGGCCGTGGCGACGGCCAGCCCCACGAGGCCGAGGCCCCGGCGCATCCGGGCCGCCGCGAGCGAGCACAGCACCACCCCGGCGCACGCGGCGAAGCCGGTGGTCGAGCCGAGCACCGCCGCGGTCACCGCGATGCCGCAGGCCAGCAGCCGCAGGGCCAGCCTCAGGGCCGGCGGGCGGGCCGCCCAGGCGGCACAGCAGGCGGCACCGGCGGCCAGGACCAGCAGCGCGGCCGTCGCGCCGGTGTGCCCGAGCGGTGAGACCAGCGGCGAGCCCGTCATGGTGTGCGGGTCGGTGACCGCCAGACCGATCCCGGCCAACGCGCCGGCGGACGGTGCCACCACCGGCAGCAGGGCCCCGCAGATCCGGCCCGCCGCGTAACCGGCCGCCACCGCGAGCACCGCCAGCAGCACCCCCTCCGGACGGCCGCCCCGCGCCGCCGCCGTGATCAGCGACCAGGCCGCGCACGCCCCGAGCATGAGCACACCCGTGACATCGGAGACGTTCCGTCTCTCGTGCGAGGCCGACGCTCCGGCCGCGGACTCCGTCCCCGTGGACCCCAACGTGTCGCCCCCCGACTGTGCCGGGCCTCGACCGCCAGGACCACATCCGGCCGCACGTCAGAGGCTCGCGCACACCGTAACGGGTGATGCGCCGGTTTGTGGACGAGTTATGCAGGAACGATGCGGCCGGTGGGAGACAATAGCCTCAGCCCGGACGCACAGGCCGCGCTGTCGGCGCCGGGGTGACGCGCCGTACACTCCCCGAGTGACCGTCACCGCCACTCCCGTAGACGAGCCGGAACAGCTCGAACCCCAGGCCACGCCCGTGTCCCGGGTGTCCCGATGGGTCGACCGGCTCCTTCCGGCCGTCGCCGCGGCCCTCTCCGGGGTGCTGCTCTATGTCAGCTTCCCGCCCCGCACCCTGTGGTGGCTGGCCCTGCCGGCCTTCGCGGTCTTCGGCTGGGTGCTGCGCGGACGGAGCTGGAAGGCGGGCCTCGGTCTCGGCTACCTGTTCGGCCTCGGATTCCTGCTGCCGCTGCTGGTGTGGACCGGCGTGGAGGTCGGTCCCGGTCCGTGGCTCGCGCTGGTCGTGATCGAGGCGGTGTTCGTGGCGCTCGTCGGCGCGGGCGTCGCCGTCGTCTCCAAGCTGCCCGGCTGGCCGGTGTGGGCCGCCGCCCTGTGGATCGCCGGCGAGGCGGCACGCGCGCGTGCCCCCTTCAACGGGTTCCCGTGGGGCAAGATCGCCTTCGGCCAGGCGGACGGTGTCTTCCTGCCCCTGGCCGCTCTCGGCGGCACACCCGTGCTCGGCTTCGCGGTCGTGCTGTGCGGCTTCGGGCTGTACGAGGCGGTTCGGCTGCTCGTGGCGAACCGGCGCACCGGAGAGGCCGTACGCCGGGGCACCGCGGCCGTGGCCGCGCTCTCCATGGCCGCACCCCTGGTGGGCGCCCTCGCCTCCCGCGCGCTGGTGAGCGACGAGGCCGAGGCCGGCACGGCCACCGTGGCGGTCATCCAGGGCAACGTCCCGCGCCTGGGGCTCGACTTCAACGCCCAGCGACGGGCCGTGCTGGACTACCACGCCAGGGAGACCGAGCGGCTGGCCGCCGAGGTGAAGGCCGGCAAGGTCGCCCGGCCCGACTTCGTGCTCTGGCCGGAGAACTCCTCCGACATCGACCCCTTCGCCAACCCCGACGCCCGCACGGTGATCGAGGATGCGGCCACCGCCATCGGTGCCCCCATCTCCGTCGGCGGCGTGGTGGAGCGGGACGGCAAGCTCTACAACGAGCAGATCCTGTGGGACCCCGAGAAGGGCCCCGTCGACACCTACGACAAGCGGCAGATCCAGCCGTTCGGCGAGTACCTGCCGCTGCGGTCGCTGATCGGCGCAATCAACAGCGAGTGGACGTCCATGGTCCGCCAGGACTTCAGCCGGGGCACCGAGCCCGGTGTGTTCACCATGGACGGGGCGAAGGTCGGACTGGTCACCTGCTACGAGGCCGCCTTCGACTGGGCCGTGCGCTCCGAGGTCACCGACGGCGCGCAGCTGATCTCGGTGCCGAGCAACAACGCCACCTTCGACCGCAGCGAGATGACGTACCAGCAGCTCGCGATGTCCCGGGTCCGCGCCGTCGAACACAGCCGCACCGTCACCGTCCCGGTGACCAGCGGTGTCAGTGCGATCATCATGCCGGACGGCAGGATCACCCAGAAGACCGGAATGTTCGTCCCGGACTCTCTGGTGCAGAAGGTGCCGCTGCGCACCTCCGAGACGCCCGCCACCCGGGTCGGTATCGCGCCCGAGATGCTGTTGGTGCTGGTCGCGGCGGGTGGCCTCGGCTGGGCGATCGCGGCCGGTGTGCGCGGGAGGCGCGCCGGTGGCGTGTAGCCGTACGCCTCGCGTGCGCGCCCTGGATGAGGCGGAGTGAGGGGACCGGCCCGTTAGGGTCGGCTCCATGGCTACCCCTGATTTCATCCGCACACTCCGTGCTTCCGCCGGCAACCAGCTCCTCTGGCTCCCCGGAGTCACCGCCCTCGTCTTCGACGACGAGGGCAGAGTGCTGCTGGGCCGTCGGTCCGACAACGGCAAGTGGTCGCTGATCGGCGGCATCCCGGACCCGGGGGAGCAGCCGGCGGCCTGTGCCGTGCGGGAGGTCGAGGAGGAGACGGCGGTCCGGTGCGTGGCCGAACGGGTCGTCCTCGTACAGGCGTTGGAACCGGTGCGGTACGACAACGGGGACGTCTGCCAGTACATGGACACGACGTTCTACTGCCGTGCCGTGGGCGGGGAGGCACGCGTCAACGACGACGAGTCCCTGGACGTCGGCTGGTTCTCGCTGGACGCCCTGCCGCCGGATCTGAGCGAGTTCGCGCTGTTCCGCATCAAGCAGGCCATGTCCGACACGGTCACCTGGTTCGACCCCACGGTCTGAGCCCGCAGGAGGGGGCGGCGGAGGCCGGGTCCGGAGGCGCCGAGCAGGCGCCCCCGCCGGGCGGGCCGTGCGCGCGGCCCGGCCCCGCCCGCCGCCGGCGTCGACGTACTCGAAAGGACCAGGGCTACTTCTTCTACGTCCGCCGGTGGCAGCCCGGTCAGTCCGGTGGTCGGTCTCGCCGTCCTCGATGAAGCACCGGCTCCATGAACTCGCCCACCCCGCGGAGCGGGTCACCCGGCGGCGCGGACGAAGACCGGCTTGAGGTGTTTCTCGGGGAGCGCCTCGGGGAGGTGTTCCCAGTCGAGGACGTGGGAGACGACGCGCGCCGGGTCGACCTTGCCTGAGCGGGCGAGGTCGAGCGCGTCGGGGATGTGGGCGCGGACGTTGTCGCGGGCGACGCGCAGGGTGACGCCTGTGAGGTACATGTCGAGCAGGGGCAGTTCGCCGGGGCGGAAGTGGTTGCCCGCCGACTCGCAGACGCCTTCCGGGGCGAGGCACTTGACGGCGAGGGCGAGTTGGTCGACGCGGCCGGTGGCCTCGACGGCGAGGTCGAAGCCGTGCGGGACGGGCTCGACCGTCTCGGCGGTACGGGCGCCGAAGCCCTCGGCGAGCTGCCGGTGCGCGGGGTCGGGGTCGACGTAGAGCACGTCGGAGGCGCCGAGCGCCCGGGCGATGTCGCACACGTAGAGGCCGATGCTGCCCCGCGCGACGACCAGGACACGGGCGCCGGGACGGTTCGTGAGGTGGGGTGCGACCAGGCGCCAGGAAAGCGACCAGTTGTCGCTCGCGGAGGCCATGGCGACGGGGTCGAGGCCGGCGGGCAGGGGAACCAGCATGGCCTGCGCGTACGGCACGCGGACCAGGTCGGAGAAGAGGCCGCCCCAGGTGCCGCCGATCGGCGCCCCGTACATCGCCATGTGCGGTACGGCCGTGCAGTGCGCGGTGAGCCCGGCCCGGCAGTGGTCGCAGGCTCCGCAGTTGATGGACCAGGGCACGACGACCAGGTCACCGGGGGCCACGGTGGTGACGGCGTCGCCGGTCTCCACGACCCGTGCCACGCACTCGTGTCCCAGGGCGAAGGGCGGCTCGATGAAACCGTGACCGGCGAGGATCGCGGAGTCCACGTCGCACGGGGTGGCGGCCACCGGCGCGACGATCGCCTCCGCGTCGGAGCGCAGTTCCGGGTCGGGGGCCTCGCGCCACTCGACGGTGCGGCGGGCCACGTAGGTCAGTTCACGCATCGGTCCGCTGCCCCTTCGCCAGGGCCACGAGGTCGGCGAAGCGGACGACGGAGCCGCCCGCGCCCCAGGTGCCGTCGGGCTGCTCGTGCACCAGCACCCACACCCGCGGGGCCTCGGTCGCGGGCAGTCCGGCGGCTTCGAGGACGGTCCCGGTGGCGTCCTCGACCAGCCCGGCCCGGCGTCGCTCGGACAGCGCCCCCTGCGGAACGGTCACCTCCACGAGGAAGCGCGGTGCGTCGTCCTCTGCCGTGGTCTGCGCCCCTTCGGGCAGCTCGACCAGATAGCTCCACGCCTGGGCGCGGAAGAACGCGGTGTCGGGCGCGCCCTCCCGGCGCAGCAGCACGGCGGCGAGTTCGCGCTGGACCTTCTCGCGGCCGGCCTCGGTCAGTGAACCGGTCGGGGCGGTGAGCCGGATCATCGGCATGGCGAAGTCCCTTCGGGGGGTGGGTCGTCGGGATGGATCGAAGACCTTCACACGGTCTATGACGATCGTTATAAACGGAGGTCACGCTAGACTATGACGAGCGATATAGCCAGAGGGGAGCACGGTCTTGGCGCAGGAGGGCACGCCGTCCCGTGAACGCATCGTGGCCGGGGCGGCCGATCTGATCAGTAGGCGCGGCCTGAACGCCGCGAGCATCCGGAACCTGGCCAAACACGCCAAGGCGCCCCTCGGCTCGACCTACCACTACTTCCCCGAGGGCAAGGGGCAACTGGCCACCGAGGCCGTGCGCTACGCGGACACGGCCATCGCCCGCGTCCTGGGCAGGGCGCTGGAGGCGGGCCCCGTCGCCGGGCTGCGCGCGTTCCTGACCCTGTGGCGCGGCGTCGTCCTCGACAGTGAGTTCCGCGCCGGCTGCCCCGTGCTCGCGGTGTCCGTGGAGGAGCCCCCGGCCGATGAGATCCCGCCGGCCCTCACCGCCGCCGCCGAGGCCTTCGACGGCTGGGAGCGCCTGCTCGCCGACGCGTTGTGCGACCACGGTGTAGACCCGGAGCGGGCCTCCGGCCTCGCCGCGCTCGTTGTGGCCTCGGCCGAGGGTGCGATCGCCATGTGCCGTGCCAAGCGCAGCATCGCGCCCCTCGATCAGGTGGCGGAGCAACTGGAGGCGCTGATCGCCGGGGCGGTCGAACGGCGGACCTGACGGCGCGTGCGGCTCGGTCCGTGCCCGGTCTCTCGGTCCCGGCTCGGTCCGTCCGCCCCAGCACCGTCTCGACCAGCTCCCGTCGGTACGTCGTGTACGTGGCCCGCAACGCGGGGCCCGGCCAGTCGGCTGGGAGGGGTCGTCCGGCAGGACCGGGTCGGCGAGCAGATGGCGTACGGCGGCCGCGAGGGCGGTGAAGCGTTCCGCGGGCTCCCGGGTCCGCTCGATGTGGCCGCTGGACGTCTCGGCGGTGACCGCCCAGGCGTCCAGCGGCCACAGGGTCGCGGCCAGTTCCCCCGCGGGCGGATCGGGACGGCCGACGAAGTGCCGGACCGTCGGATCGTCACCGCCGGCGGCAGGTACTGGGTGACCAAGCGCGGACCGGGCTTCGCCGCCGAGGCGCTGGAGTGTCTGGGCGGCAACGGCGGGCGTTGACCCATGACCCCGACACCGCGGAGGCGCTGTTCGCCGAACTCGCCCTGGCCCGGGGCGTGGACGCCCCGCTCGGCACGGCCGCCGTCCGACTGACTGAAGGACGCGGTGCGCGAGGCCGACCAGACCGGTGCCCGGAGGTTGGTCGCGCCCTGTTCAGGCGCCTCGGGTGCCCCGGACGCCCAGGGCCGCGCGGATCGCCTCGGCCTTCTCTTCCGTGAACACACCGCTGTCGAGCAGCGAGAGGACCGACAGCACCCCGCCGCCGGCGCCCCAGCTGCCCTCGTCGACGACCCGGAAGGTGACCCACCATGCGGGCGAGGGCTGGGCGACCCCGCACGCCTCGGTCAGCGCGGCCAGGATCCGTTCGATGACCTCGGCCCGGACCTCCCGGCGCCAGTCGCCGTCCATCACGGTCACATCGATCACCATGACGTCGGCGGCCTGCTCGGCGTCCACCAGCAGACGCCCGCCCATCGCCATCATGTCGGCGGCCCGCTCCACGAAGTGGACCTGGAACCCGGCCCGCGCGGCCGGGGCGAACTGGCCCACCTCGGGCACCAGGACCGCGTCCGTCAGTGTCTCGGCCAGCGTCCGGCGCTGTTCGAGGTCCAGGCGTCCCTGTGCGGTGTTCACGGTGATGACGGTCATGCTGCCTCCTATGGCGATCGTTATAGGGGGACGGTACACGATTCTATGACGACTGTTCTAATCCGTGATGGCAGCGGAAGGGCGCGTTCCGGCTGCTCATGCGGGCGCGGTAAGGTGCGCCTAAGTGGACGGTTGTCCGCGAGGGTGACGGGACGGTGAGTGGTGTCGAGGGGTGAGGGGCCGCAGCGGTCGGACGCGCAGCGCAACCGTGAGCGCATTCTGGAGGTGGCGCTGGCCGAGCTGTCGCGCTCCGCCGACGTCCCGCTCAGTGTGATCGCCAAGAAGGCGGGTGTCGGACAGGGCACTCTCTACCGCAACTTCCCCGACCGCGAGGCGCTCGTCCTGGAGATCCACCGCCAGGAGGTCGGTCAACTCGCCGACAGTGCCGCCGAGTTGCTGCGGACCCGGGAACCCGACCGGGCCCTGCGGGAATGGATGGACGGCCTTGCCCGCTATGCCATGGCCAAGGCCGGCCTGGCGGACGCGCTCCGCCGGGCCGCCGCCGCTACGGGCGGTTCGGCGAAACCGGGCTATCCGCGCTTCCTCGCCGCGATCGACCTCCTGTTGGACGCCAACCACGAAGCCGGCACCATCCGCCCCGGTGTGACCGGGGACGATTTCCTCCTCGCCATCGCCGGCGTCTGGCAGCTCGATCCGCAGAGCGACTGGCGCCCCCGGGCCGGCCGCCTCTTCGACCTCGTCATGCGCGGCCTGCGCTCGGGAGCGCCGGGCCGGGCGTGAGGGGGGTCGGGTCAGGACCGGGTCAGGGTGCGGCGGACGACGTACGGGAGGATGCCGCCGTGCCGGAGGTAGGACAGTTCCTGCCGTGAGTAGATCCGTAGCCTCAGGGCCACGGTCACGGGGGCGCGGTCGGCTCGCGCGATGCGCAGGACGACCGGATGGGCGCCCACGGTCAGGTCGTCGAGACCTTCGAAGGTCAGCTCCTCCTCGCCGGTGAACTCGTACGAGGAGGCACGGTCGCCCTCGGTGAACTCCAGCGGCAGCACTCCCATGCCGATCAGATTGCTGCGGTGGATGCGCTCGTACGACTCGGCCACGACCGCCCGGACACCCAGCAGGGCCTGGGCCTTGGCCGCCCAGTCGCGACTGGAACCGGCGCCGTAGTGGCGACCGGCGACGACGACCAGGTCGTACCCGGACTCCCGGTAGGCCGGCGCGGCCAGGTGCACGGGCAGGACCTCGGTGCGGTCGGCCGTGTAGGCGTGCCCGCCCTCTCGCCGCCCCGGCAGGGTCAGGTTGGCGACGGTCGGGTTGGTGAAGGCGCCGCGCAGCATGACCTCGTGGTTGCTGCGGCGGGTCGCGTACTGGTTCAGGTCACGGCGGGCGACTCCGCGTTCGGTGAGCCAGTGGCCCGCCGCGCTGTCGACGGGGATGCGGCCGGCGGGGGAGATGTGGTCCGTGGTCACGTCGTCGCCGAGGTGCAGCAGGACCTTGGCGACGTGCGGGCCGAGGCGGTCCGGAGCGGCCGTCGACAGGCCGGTCAGGTGTGGGGGACGGCGGATGTACGTGGACTCCGGGTCCCAGGGGAAGCGGATGCCGGCGGGCACGTCCAGCCGGCGCCAGGCATCGGTTCCCTCGCGCAGCCGCTCGGCGTTCGCGCGGAACAGCTCCGGCCGGACGTGCTCGGCGACCCGGTCCCGCACCTCCTCCTCGGAGGGCCAGAGATCCCGCAGGTGTACGGGGCGGCCGTCGGGTCCGGTGCCCAGCGGCTCGGTCTCGAAGTCGTGCAGGACCGAGCCGGCCAGTGCGTAGGCGACGACCAGGGGCGGGGAGGCCAGATACGACAGCGGGGTACGGGGGTTGACCCGTCCCGCGAAGTTGCGGTTGCCGGAGAGCACGGCGACCGGGGCGATCGTGCCCTCCTCGGCGAGGCGCTCCAGCACCGGATGCAGCGGCCCGGAGTTGCCGATGCAGGTCATGCAGCCGAAGCCGACGATGTGGAAGCCCGTCTTCTCCAGCGCGGGCAGCAGACCGGACGCCCGCAGATACTCCTCGACCACGCGTGAGCCGGGGGAGAGGGACGTCTTCACCCAGGGCTTGGCGGTCAGCCCGGCCGCCACCGCCCGCTCGGCCAGCAGGCCCGCCTGGATCAGCAGCGCCGGGTTGGCCGTGTGGGTGCAACTGGTGATCGAGGCCAGGGCGACCGGGCCCTCGGGCAACGGCTCACCGAAGGCACTCTCGTCCACGGCGCCCTCCCGGGCGGGGGCCGGCGCGAGGGCCGGAGCGAGGGCCGGAGCGGGGGCCGGAGCGGCGGCGCGGTAGGACTCGGGCACACGGGACAGCGACAGCCGCTGGTGGGGCAGGTTCGGGCCCGCCATGCTCGGCTCGACCGTGCCGAGGGCGAGATCGACGACGGTGTCGTAGCGGGGTTCGGGTCGGTCGTCGGTGCGCTTGAGGCCCTGTGCGGTGAGATAGGCCTCGACGAGGCGGACGTGCTCCTCGTCCCGGCCGGTGAGCCGCAGATACGCGGCCGTCTCGTCGTCGTACGGGAAGTACACACAGGTCGCCCCGTACTCGGGAGCCATGTTGGAGACGGCCGCGCGCTCCGCCCAGCCGAGGGTGGTGACACCGGGGCCGCAGAACTCGACGAACCTATCCACCACGCCGTGCGCGCGCAGGAGTTCGGTGAGGGTGAGGGCGAGATCGGTGGCGCCCACGCCGGGGCGCAGCCGACCCGTCAGCCGGACACCGACCACCTCGGGGTAGGGGATGGTGACGGGCTCGCCCAGCATGGCGGCCTGGCCCTCCAGCCCGCCGACGCCCCAGCCGACGACACCGAGGGCATTGATCATCGGGGTGTGGCTGTCGGTGGCGACGAGCACGTCCGGGTGGAGGACGGGCGGCGCGCCGTCCGGCGACTCCTCCGTCCACACCACACGGGCCAGCGTCTCCATGTTGACCTGGTGGATGATGCCGGTGCCCGGCGGTACGACGCGGAAGTTGTCGACGTTGCGCTCGGCCCACTTCACCATCTCGTAGCGCTCGGTGTTGCGGCGGAAGTCGATCAGCAGATTGCGTTCGACGGCGTCCGGCCGGCCGTACTCCTCGACGATGACGGAGTGGTCGACGGTCAGGTCGACGGGGATCGACGGTTGCAGCCGCCCGGGGTCGCCGCCCAGCTCGGCGACGCTGTCGCGCATGGCCGCGAGGTCGGCTAGGGCGGGGAGGCAGGTGGTGTCGTGCAGCATGATCCGGTTCGGATGCACCGGTACCTCGCACGCACCGCTTCCGGTGCGTGCCCGGTGCAGCATGTCCGCCAGTGCCTCGGGTGCCCGGCGGGCGACGTTCTCCAGCAGCACGCGGATCGCGTAGGGGAGGGCGTCCAGTTCCGCGCGCGGCAGCAGTCCGGCCAGGGGCAGATAGCGGTGGGCGCGACCGTGCGCGGTGAGGACGGCGGAAACGGTGGGCGCGGTGGTGCGGTCGGCGTTCATGGTCCCCTGCTGCGGTGGTGAGTCCCTCTTCCGGCGAGTCCGGGACTCACCGGGTACTTCCCGGGTACTTCAGAGGCTCATATTGTCTTAGTCCGCGCATTAGTACAACGGGTCGCAGGGGCAGTGGGCTACCCGGTCTTGATCACCCGCACCTGGTCCAGATGCTCGTGCAGGAAGGCCGACGCCGCCGGGAGGTCGCCCTCCTCCACGAGGTCGAGCAGGCGCAGATGCTCGCGTGCCTGGCGCGCCAGGCGGGACCGGTCGACCTGGTGGCGGTACTCGATGAGCCGGCGGAGCCGGTTCTGACGACGTACGGCGTCGAGCAGGAACGGGTTGCCCGAGCAGCCGACCAGCATCTCGTGGAACGAGGCGTTGACCTGGAACAGTTCGGCGCGCGGCAGCAGCAGGATGTCCCCCTGCAGCAGGGCCTCCTGCTGCTGCCGATGCTGTGCGAAGGCGGCAGCGTCCACCGTGAAGCCCGGCTCCAGCAGCGCGGCGGGCTCGACGATCATCCGGAACCGGTAACTCTGGGTGTGCGCCTCCACGGTGGCCATGACCTGCTGGAACTCCCAGCCCCGGCCGCCGGTTCTGCGCCGCACCAGGTCCTCGCCCTCCATGCGGGCCAGGACCCGGTCCGCCTGGCGGGAGGTCAGCCGGTAGCGGCGGCTGACGTCGGCCGAGGTGAAAGGGCCGGTGAAGCGCCCGCCGAGGTGGTCGTCGGCGATCTCGAAGTAGGCCGTCCGCTCCGCGTCGTCGCCGGTGTGGTCGCCCTCGCCGAGGGATGGGCGGGTGAGGGCGCCCGCGTCACGGGTGAGGAAGAAACCGCGCTGGGGGACCCGTTCGAGGATGCCGACCTCGGTCAGGAAGAGCATGGCCTTGCGGACCGGTGTGCGCGAGACGTCCAGGGTGTCCGCGGCCCATTGCTCGGTGACGTGCGCGCCCTCCGGCAGTTCGCTGCGACGCATCAGGTCCACCAGGCGGGTGGCGAGGGAGGTGGTCAGATTCGGCCGTGACATGGGTCCCCGCGCTCGTTCCGGTGGATGGGAGAGTGGAGGACATCGTAATTGTATTTATGATCCGAGTGATGCAACTGGGGCGCGGCCGAGGAACGGCCGCGCCCCTCAGGGGGCCCCTCACTCGTTGTGCAGCACCTGGGCGATCGTCAGCCGGGCCGCGCGGCGTGCCGGGACGTACGCGCCCAGGACGGCGATCACGATGCCGGCGAGGGCCAGGCCGGCCAGCG
Source organism: Streptomyces sp. SP18BB07 (assembly GCF_036322545.1). Classification (NCBI taxonomy): domain Bacteria; kingdom Bacillati; phylum Actinomycetota; class Actinomycetes; order Kitasatosporales; family Streptomycetaceae; genus Streptomyces; species Streptomyces sp. SP18BB07. The sequence continues at coordinate 53,762 of NZ_JAQYWT010000334.1, read as the reverse complement.
CCGGGGCGTTCCAGACGTCCGTCATGTACGACGGCAGGGTGAGGTCCACCGCGTCCGCCATTCGCGGGACGACCAGCTCGTGGCCCACCATGCCGAGCGGGATGCCCAGGAGCGAGCCGAGGGCCCCGAGCAGCGCCATGGAGGCCACTGTCATCGCTGTGACCTGGCGTGGTGTCATGCCGATCGACTTCAGCATGCCGAGGTCGCGGCGGCGGTCGCGGGTGTTGAGGACGACGGTGTTGAACACGCCGAGGGACGTCACGGCGGCGAGCAGGAGGGTGAGCGCGGTGGCGGAGCCGATGATGGTTCGGGTGATGGAGTTGGCGCCGGTCACGGACGGGCTGACCCCCGGGTCGGCCGCTTCGGCGGCGCGGGCGTAGGCTCCCGCGTCGGCCCCGTCGCGGAGCTTGACGTGGTAGGCGATGGGCTTCTCCTCCGGCGCCACCGCCCGCATGGTCGCCCAGTCCGTGACGACGACACGGGCGTTCGTCTCCATGTACTCCCCGACGACGACCACGTCCGCGCCACGGTCTCCCTTCTCGACCCGGAAGCGGTCGCCGACGTCCAGGCCGTGCCTGCGCAGGAAGGCCGATCCCGCCACCACCTCACCGGTGCCTCGGAGCCACCGCCCCTCGGTGAGCACGTTGCCCATCAGAGGGTGGTCGCCGCGACGGCCTTCGAGCCACAGCTTCTCCGTGGAACCCGCGAGCCGGGCCTCGGTGTCCGCCCTGGCGGTGACCTCTCGCGCCTCCGGCAGCGAGCGCAGCAGGGCGTGCAGGGCCCGGTCGTCGTGGACCGGTCCGGTCTCCTTGCCGTCGCGGTACTTCCCCACGTAGACCGTCACCTGGTAGGCGTCGCGCCCCGCGCTGCCCAACCGGTCCATCGTCGTGGCCAGGCCCGTCGCGAACGTCACGGTGGTCACGCCGAGGACCACCGCCGCGAGCGTGAGAGCACTGCGTCCCGGCCGGGCGAACGGCAGGCCCAGCCCGAGGCTCACCGAGCGCGGCAGCCGGCTGCCCGCCAGTCGGCGCTGGACACCGAGCGCCCGGCCGGCGCGCGGTGCGCTGCCCGCGCTGATCGCCCGCGCGGCGGACAGCCGGTGGGCGCGCACCGAGGGCGCGAGCGCGGCGAGGAGGCACACGGCCGGCATGCCGGTCAGGGCGAGGACGGTGACCCAGGGAGCGAGCGAGACACTGTCGTGGAACACCCCCGCGTCCGGGCCCGTGAACGCGAACCGCAGCAGGGGCCGTGCCGCCAGATTGCCGACGGCCGTCCCGACGACACAGCCCAGCACCGCCGGGACGGAGATCATCACGAGGTAGACGGCCACCACCTGACCCGGGGTGAACCCCAGCGCCTTGAGGATGCCGATGTGCCGGAAACCGGAGATCACCGCGCCGCTGACCACGTTGGCGACGATGAGCACGGCCACCACGACGCCGAGGACCCCGAAGGCCAGCAGATAGGGAGCGTACGCCCGCGCCGTACTGCCGATCTGGTCCTTGAGAGCGAGGTACGACCGTGAGCCGGCCAGCGCACCCGACGGCAACTCCTCAGTCACCGCCGTGAGTTGGGTGCGAAGCTCAGTGTCCGACGCGGCGTCCTCGAAGCGGAACAGCAGCTGTGTGGCGGTGGGGTGCAGGGCGTCGATCTGCCCCGGCGCGACCCAGGCGTCGGCGGTGCGGCTCAGATCGAAGGCGAAGCCGACGACGGTCAGGGTGGGGCCGGACGGCAGCCGTAGCTTCTTGCCGAGGTCGTCCGCCGACCAGTCCGACTGCCGGTTGAGGACGACCTCGCCCGGCCCGGTGGCCCAGCGGCCCGCCCACAGGTCCAACCGGCCCACCGGGCCCCCGGGATCGGAGCGGCCCACGACGGTGAGTTCACTGTTCAGGCCGTAGTTCATGACCTCTCTCGGCAGTTCGACGGTGGCCTGGGGGAAGGGGCCCGCGGTCGCCGCGACGCCGGACTGCCGGGCCACTCGCGTCAGTTGACCGTCCGTGACCTTCGCGCGGTCGAAGGCGGCGACCACATGCGGCCCGCGCTGCTGGGCGAAGGCCTTGTCGAACGGCGACGAGGCCGCGTCGACCAGCCCGAGCGCCACCACGATCGCCGTCGTCGAGGTCAGTGTGACCAGCCCGATCACCAACGTCTGGAGCCTGCGCCGCCGTACCGCCGCGCGCGCGGCCCGCCACACGGCCCTCATGCGGACGGCTCCAGGGTGTGTTCGCCGCGCACGCGGCCGTCGGCGAACTCGACGAGACGGCTGGCGCACCGCCGGGCGAGACGCTCGTCGTGCGTCACCAGGATCAGCGTCTGGCCGATCTGGTTGAGATCGAGCAGCAGGTCCATCACCTGCTCTCCCGCCCGGCTGTCCAGCGCGCCGGTCGGCTCGTCCGCCAGCAGCAGGGCCGGGCGGTTCATCAACGCCCGTGCCACGGCGACCCGTTGCCGTTCACCACCGCTGAGCACCGCCGGGTAGGCGTTGCGCCGGTCGGCGATGCCGAGCTCGTCGAACAGCTCCAGTGCGCGACGACGGGCCTGGCGGGCCGGGGTGCCGGTCAACTGGGCGGCCAGCGCCACGTTGTCGAGCGCCGACAGGTCGTCGATGAGGTTGAAGAACTGGAAGATCATGCCGATGCGGCGCCGCCGGTACAGGGCGAGCCCCTTCTCGGTCAGTTCCCCCACGTTCTCGCCGTGCACCGTCACCGTGCCGCTCGTCGGGCGGTCCAGACCGGCGATCATGTTCAGCAGCGTGGACTTGCCGCATCCCGACGGGCCCATCACCGCGACCGCCTCACCGGACCGTATCTCCAGCGACACCCCGTCCAGAGCCGTCGCCTCCCCGTACTCCTTGCGCACACCGTCGAGTCGTACGACGGCCTCCGCGCTGTTGTTCGTGTTCTCCTCGGTGACCATGCACCGGACGCTAGGCGAGCGGCGCCGCCAGGACATCCCTCCCCGGACGGCACCATGACCCGCGCCTCATCCCGCAGATGCAGGGGACCCCATCCCGGGGCGGATGCGCGGCGGCGGGCCGGTCTGCGAGGGTGAACCCCATGTGGGAGTGGGGGACGGACGGACCGGCGGCGGCGCTGGGGGTGGTGGCGGCGGTCGCGATGGGTCTCGCGGCGGGTCTCGCGGTGGCCCTGGTGCGCACCCGGCGCCGATGGCAGAAGGCGGTGGGGGAGCGCGGGTGGATGCTCGAACGGGAGCGGGAGAGCGCCGCGCGGGCCGCGATCGCGGCCGAACGCGACCGTATCGCCCGGGAGTTGCACGACATCGTCAGCCACAACGTCAGCCTCATGGTGGTCCAGGCGGGAGCGGCGCGTGAGGTGCTGGGCACCATGCCGGACGAGGCGGCGGCCGCTCTGCTCGCCGTCGAGGACGCGGGCCGTGGCGCGATGACCGACCTACGGCATCTGCTGGGTCTGCTGGCGCCGTCGCAGAACGGCGAGGACTCGGAGGACGGCCTGGACGCGACGGCGGCCTCGGACGCGCGGGAGGGGGCGGTCCGGGACGCGGAGGGGGATGCGGAGGGGGATGTGGTTGTTGCCGGTGTGGAGCGAGTGGAGTGGCCGGAGTTGGCGGAGCTGACGCCCCAGCCCGGGCTCGACCGGCTGGGGACGCTCGTCGACCGGGTCTCGTTCGCCGGTCTGCCCGTCGAGGTACGGATCTCCGGCGAGCCCCGCCCGTTGCCGCAGGGCATCGACGTGACGGCGTACCGGATCGTGCAGGAGGCGCTCACCAACGCGCTCAGACACGGTGACGGGGGCAAGGCCGAGGTCACCGTGCGGTACGCCGACCGGGCGCTGCGCGTGGAGGTGCTGAACACCGGCCCCAGCGTCCTGACCGGCGGCACCCCCTCCCCGTCGCACCCCGCGCGGCCCACCCCGCGCCATCCGTACGGCACGGGGCGCGGGCTGCTGGGCCTGCGCGAGCGCGTCGCCGTGTACGGCGGCGACCTGGACGCCCGACGCCGCCTCGGCGGCGGCTACCGGGTCCGCGCCCGCATCCCCCTGGACCGGCCGTGACGCCGGCCGGGCCCGAAGCGGCGCCGCGCGTGCTCGTGGTCGACGACCAGACCCTGATCCGGACCGGGTTCCGGCTGATCCTCACCGCCCGGGGCATCGAGGTGGTGGGCGAGGCCGCCGACGGCGCGGAGGCGGTGGCGACGGCCCGCGAACTGCGACCGGACGTCGTGCTGATGGACATCCGGATGCCGACCATGGACGGCCTGGAGGCCACCCGGCGCATCCTGGCCGCGAACCCGGAGTGCCGGGTGCTCATGCTCACCACCTTCGACCTCGACCGGTACGTCTACGCGGCCCTGTCGATCGGCGCCAGCGGCTTCCTCCTGAAGGACGTCACGCCGCGGCACCTCGCGGCGGCCGTACGCCTGGTCGACACCGGTGACGCCCTGCTGGCCCCCTCCATCACCCGGCGACTGGTGGAACGCTTCGCCACGGAAGCCGCCGGGCCGCCCGCGATCTCCGCCGACCTCCAGGTCCTGACCCCGCGCGAACTCGAGGTCCTGACCCTCCTCGGCCGCGGTCTGTCCAACACGGAACTCGCGGCCGAACTCACCCTGACCGAGGCCACCGTGAAGTCGCACGTGGCTCGCATCTTCGCCAAGCTCCACCTGCGCGACCGCGCCCAGGCCGTCGTGATCGCCTACGAGAAGGGGTTGGTCAGGGTCAGGGAGTGAGGGCTGAGGGCTGGGGGGCTGAGGGCTGGGGCCGGACCGGGCCGCGCGGCGGTGCGGGTGGTTCGGGCCGACCGGGCGGTCTGGGCGGTCCGGGCGTGGTGCGTGGGTCAGGCGGTGTGGGACGGGGGCCGCCAGGTGGACTGGATCAGGGCACGTTCGGTGCCGGTCAGGTAGATCGCGGTGGCGAGCCAGGCGCGGGCGTAGCGGTCCGGGTCGGGGTCGGTGACGCGTCCGAAGACGTCGCGGGAGCGGCGGTCCGCCTCCATGGCGAGCGCGGTCGCCAGGTCGGCCCCCGCCCGGAACCCACTGCGCCGCAGGGCCGCGCCCCCTCCGCCGCGATCGCCGTCACGAGCCGGCTCGGCGACCGCGCGGCGGCCCCCGGAGACGGCGACCTCGACCAGTCGGCGCAGCCGCCACAGCGGAGCCTCGGCGAGCGGATCCGCCGGAACCCCGGCGGGGCCGGCGACCCCGGCCAGGGCGTCCGCCGGCGGGAAGTGCGCGCCCTGGAGGCGGTCGTAGCCCAGGTCGGCGTGGCCCTCCCACTCGTCCGGCAGCCGCAGAGTCGCCTCGGTGTCCGGGGCCGGGCCGATCGCGAGCGGGCGGAGCGTGGCGGCACGGTCGGGTTCCACGCGGCCCAGCACCCGTATCCGCAGACCTGGACGGGTGGCCAGCTGACGGAAGTTGGCGGTGTGGGCGAGGTCGGGGTGGCCGTTGGCCGGGGTCAGCCGGACGAGCAGGCCGCCGTCGGCCGACTCCCCGGAGCCGGACACCTCCCGGGCGAACAGCTGGTCGCCCGCCGCGCCGACGACGACCAGGTCACAGCCGATCAGCCTGCGTGCCTCCTGCTGTGCCTGCTCGGGGTCGGCGCCGGGGCCGCCCGTGAGCCGCTCGGCGACCGCCTCCGCCAGGGGGCGTGCGAACAGGGCGGCGAGCGGGCCCGACGTCCAGGAGAGACCGGCGAGCGGAGTGGCCCGCACACCCTTTCCGGAGCCGAGGCGGCCGTCCGGGGAGACCGTGGCGCCGGAGATCAGCAGTCCGCCACGGGAGAGCCGGGCGTGGTCGAGGGCGCCGGAACCGAGGGCGACCGTGGCCTTCGCGGCACCCCGGGCGCGGGCCGGGCCGCCCGGTTTGACGTCGGCGATCGAGAACCAGCTCCCGTCGTCGGAGACCAGATGGGTCACGACACCGCCGTAGCCGGTGGCCGAGATCACCGGTTCCCGGCACACGCCGTGCACCCGCAGACTGCCGCCCGGCCGATAGGCGCGCCGCGCCGTGCCGACGAGGGCGGGGTCGGGGTCGGCCGCCGACAACAGGCCGGTGGTGAGCAGCAGTTCCCGTACGTTGGCGACCAGGTCGGCGAGCCGATGGCCGTCGTGCCGGGCGCGGGCCCCGCGCAGTCCGCGTACGACCCGGAGAGCCGCCGCCTCGGCGCGGTGCAGTCCGGCGAGCCGGGCGGTGTGCGCGGCCCGCAGCAACTCCGCCTGCGGCACCGCTCCCGCCGCCGGGACTCCGGCGGCGAGCACGGCCGCGGTGGCCGCCCAGAGACCGGCTGCGGCGGCGATCTGGGCGGGGGTGGGGGCCTTGCCGACGTCGGCACTGGTCCCAGCGGTGCTGGCCTTGCCGGTGCTGCCGGTGGTGCCGGTGGTGCCTGTGCTGCCTGTGCTGCCGGTGGTGTCGGTGCTGCCGGTGGTGTCGGTGGTGCCGGTGGTGCCTGTGCTGCCGGTTTCGGTCGGTCCCGTCGGGGCGGCAGCGGTGGTGGCTCCGGACCGCTTTGTGCCGTCGGCGGGTGCGGTGGTTGCTGAGGATCCCCCCGCTGCCTGCGGGGCCCCGGGCGACGGGGCCTCACCATTGCTTCCGTGGGCGTCCGCCGCCGTGCCGGCCGGCACGGGCTCCGGCTCTGCCGCGGCCATGTCCTCGGCGTCGGCCACCGGGCAGGCGCTCAGGACGGCGGCGCGGTGCAGACAGCGGGGTGCGAGCAGGCAACTGCACACCGCCCGCCCGGCGTCGGTCACCGCGCCCGAAGGACCGGGCGTCAGCGTGACCTCGGCGTCCTCACCGCACCGGATGCGCAGGTCACCGCCGTCGACCGTGACGGGCAGCGCCGCGTACGTCTCGACCGCGGCGTCCAGTTTCTTGCGCAGCCGGGAGGTCAGGCTCTCGACGGCGGCGGCCACCACGTCGGGCGCCGCCGGGGGCAGTTCGGCGTTCATCGGCTCTCTCCGCGGAGGCGGTCCCCCACCCAGCGGGCGAGGGAGAGGGGACTGAGGGCGGCGACCGGCATGCCGGCCGCGACGAGCTGCTGGGCGACGGGCACCGAGTAGCGAGGGGTGCCCGTGTCGTCCAGGGCGGCACAGCCCATCAGGTGTACCCCGGAACTCGCGAGGGCCCGGACCTCTCCCAGGAGCCCGCCCAGTGGGTAGCCCTCCTCGAAGTCGCTCACGACGACCACGAGGGTGCGGCTGGGCACGGTCACCAGGGAACGGGCGTGCGCCAGCCCCGCCGCGATGTGCGTGCCGCCGCCGACCCGCACCTCGAGCAGCAGCGACAGCGGGTCGTCCACCCGGTCGGTCAGATCGATCACGTCGGTCGAGAACGCCAGGAAGTGCGTCGACAGCGTGGGCACGCCGCCCAGGACGGCCGCGGTCAGCGCCGACCAGATGACGGAGGCCTCCATCGACCCGGACACGTCGACGACCAGGATCAGCCGCCAGTCCGCCTCCTTGCGGGACCGGGTGCTGAACACCGGCCGCTCCGGTACGACCACGGTCCGGCCGTCCGCCGTACGGTGGGTGCTCGCCAGGTTGGCCCGCAGGGTGCGCGGCAGGTCGAGCCGGCCACCGGGGCGGCGGGTCGGACGTGGGGTGGCCAGGCCGGTGAGGGCGGGGCGCATCCGGGTGGCGAGTTCCTTGGCCAGTTCGTCGACCAGCCGTCGTACCAGCGGGCGCAGTCTGGCCAGTTGCTGTTCGGGCATTCCTCCGGCGAGGTTCAGCACGGAGGTCAGCAGATCGACCGACGGGCGGACGGCCTGGGGGTCCAGCTCGGCCAGTACGTCCGTACGGCCCCGGTCGGCGGCCCGTGCCAGCACCTCCTCACGGACCTCGGCGCCGAACAGCGCGTCCAACTCCTCGCCCCATTCCCGGGCCGTGGGGAATGACGCCTCCTGACCACCGCCCTGACCGGGGGCTCCCCGGCCGAGGTCCGAGGAGCCCTCGCCCCGGCCGGTGCCGTACAGCTCGTCCAGCGCGTGCGCGTAACGCCGGGCACCCTGCGGCAGCTTCTCGCTCTCCCGGCCGAGAAGCAGCCGCCAGCGGTCGGTGGGGGAGAGGTGGAGGACGGAAACCGACGTCCGACCCACATCGGCGCTCACCGCAGTCTCGTTCGCCTCGGTCGCCGGGGCGGTCGCCGGGGCGGTCGCCGGGGCGGTCGCCGGGGCGGTCGCCGGGGCGGTCGCCGGGGCGGTCGACGAACCGGTGGTCGAGGATTCGGGTGAGGCCTTCGGTCCGTTCGTGGCCCCGGTGGGCCGTACGGAGGTCGGGCTCTCGGGGGACTCCGCCGGGGTCGAACCGGTCGGCAGGCGGAGGGAGTTGACTGCTGTCAGGCCCGCCGTGTCCGCCGCCGTCCACAGGGCGAGGAGTTCCGGTGAGGCGGTGAGGGACAGGTCGAGGCGGTCGCCGAGGCGTTCGGTGACCGTGTCGAGCAGACGGTCACGCCCGGCCGGGGTGAGCGTGTCGAAGCCTCCGCGCAGGGCGGGCAGCCGGTCCAGGAAGCCCTGGTCCGTCAGCGTGTCGATGCGGTCGAGCAGCGGGTCCAGCGCGGTCGGCGCGGACTGGAGCAGTGGGGCCGCGCCGCTGAGCAGGCCGGTGAGACGGCGGGCGAGTCCGAGGCGGCCGTCGGGGCCGGTGGCCGTGTCGATCCAGCCGGCCGCACGCGTCCCGACGGTGTCGGCGCCGTCGAGGTCGAGCAGGACCCGGGCGGCGAGGGCTGCCCCTTGGATCAGCGCGGAACCGGAGCGCGCGAGCGTGCCCAGGGCGTCGTCCATGCGCAGACCGAGGCGGTGTTCACCGGCCCGGGAGGCGAGCGCGACGAGCGCGGCAGCGTCCTCCGGCTGGTCGCTGCCCGCGAGTCCGGGCAGCGCGCGGACCGCCACCTCCAGGAGATCGACGGCCAGATCGGCGGCCGCCGATCGCCCCTCGGGTGTGGTGCCGGGCAGATGGCCCCGGCGCAGCGCCTCCAACAGGTCGAGCGCTTCGAGCAGTTCGGGCAGGGTGGCCGCGGCCGGGAGCACGGCGGAGGCGTCCGCCAGCCGGTCGGCGACCAGCGCGGGCAGGTCGCAGCGGGCCGCCGCCCGGAGCCCGGCGAGGACCAAGGCACAGGTGGGCCCGCCGTCTGCCGACTCCCGGCGGAAGGTCTCCCGCAGGGTGCCCTCGGCGGCCAGCGCCGCGGTCACACCCCGTATGCCGGCCAGGTCGAGCCGGACGGGAACCGCCGGGCTCCACGACACCCGCCACCGGGTGGTGAGAGCCGTGCCGTCGCCCGTGCCGGCCACCTCGACGGTCTCGCCGTAGCCGGCACCGCACACCGCGAGGCGCTGGAGCAGGACCTCGCGGCGGCCGTCGAGGGCGGAGCGGAGCGGGTCGAGCCGGAGTTCGCGCGAGGCGGGGTCGTCAGGGCCGGGGAGCCGCAGCGCGGTCAACTCCGCCTCCACGGACGGGCCGAGACCGGAACGCGGGGTGCCCGGTGCGATCCGGCCCCGGTCGGTGCCGACCAGCACCACTTCGAGTGCCCGGGCGAGAGCCCGGCCACGGCCGAGCGGCTCGCCCTGGCCCATCACCGTCGTCAGCGCCTCCAGGACCTCGCCCCGGCCGGGGGCCGCGAGCCCCCGGAGACTGGCCAGGTCGCCCGCCATCCGCAGGGTCTCGGTCGCCTCGCCCGTGCCCGCGGTGTGCCCGGCCGCGCGCAGCTCCCGGCACACATCGGTGATCGCTCGCGCGGCGGCGCCGTACAGCAGCTCGGGGTCGCCCCCCGCCGTGAACACCGCCTGCTGCCAGCGCGGGTCACGGATGCCCGCCGGATACCCGGAGCGGGAGTCCAGCAGGTCGAAGGCGTACGGGACGAGCGAGGTGACGACCGGCGGGTGCTCCCCGACGAGGCCCGTGCCTGGGGCCCCGGCCGCGCTGCCGTCCGCCCTCCGGGCGGCCGTCGCACCGCCCGTCGCGGGCCTCCCCCTGTCGGCGGCCGCTGCCTCCTCCGCGTCGGCCGGGTCGGGGTCCGCGTCGGCCGCGTCCGTCAACGCCGGGGCGTGGAACGCGCCGATCACGGCCGCGACCCGGCGTCCGCCCGCCGCGGCGCGGGCGATCGTGTCGCGCATGTGCGCCTCACGGGCCAGGTCGACCAGCGGCACGCCGCCCGCCGACTCGGCGTCGCGACGCAACGCCCATCCGACGCCGAGGGCCGCGCGCCGGATCGCCTCGGGCATACAGCCGGGGGCGAGCACCTCCACGCACCGGTCCCACAGGTCGTCCCCGTCACGACCGGTCCCCGCGGCGGTGAGGGCCGCCGCGAACGCCGTCGGCGAGGCGACGGCGGTCCCTTCGACCACCACGCTGCGCGTGCCCCGCTCCGAGGAGGGCCCGCCCGCACCGGCCGTGACGCTGTCCGCCCCGGCGACGGGGCTGTCCCCGCCGGCGGTGGTGCCCGTGGTGCTGCCCGCACCAGCCGTACGGCTGCCCGAGCCCCCCGTCGGGTTGTCCCCACCGGCCGTAGTCGTGTGCGCGCCCGTCGCCCGGTGGTCGGCGTGCGGGCCGGGGGCGTTCGTGCTCGCCCCCAGCCGGTCCGTGCTCCACGCCGGGTCCGACATCGGGAGATCGCAGCAGATCACCTCCTTGCCCCGCTCCCGGGCCCAGCGGAGGGCGGCGAGTTCGGGGGAGAAGTCGGCGAACGGGTAGAAGCCGAGGCGGCCGCCCTCGCTCGCCCCGGCCAGGGCGACCGGCGCGAGAGTGCCCGGCGCCGCGAGGTGGGGAAGCCAGTGCTGGAAGTCGGCCGGCAGCTCCACGCAGACGACGTCCGCGCCGGAGGCGTCCAGCAGGGCGGGCACGGCCGCGGCCAGGGCCGGGCTGTGGTGCCGTACCCCCAGCAGGTACGGCGCCGCCGAGTCGGCGAGGGCCGTGACGGCGGCCCGCGGGTCCTGAGTGGTCGTCACCGAAGGTTCTCCCGCAGGTCCCAGAGGCGGCGCCACATCGCCGAGCCGTCCTCGGCGCGACGGCGCACCGGGCCGTCCCAGTAGCCGAGGAGGCGGGCGTGGTCGGCCGGGTCGTCCTTGCGGACCACGCCCAGCAGGTGCCCGGGGACGAGGTCGAGCGCGTCCCCACCCGGCAGGTACGCGGCGGCCACCCCGAGCGAGGCCGCGACCGACACGGCCTCGGCGGTGGACATCACCGTGCCAGGACGCTCCACGTCCCAGCCCTCGGCGGAACGCCCCGCACGCAGATCGCGGAAGACGGTGACCAGCACGTCCAGCACCGCGTCGTCCACACCGAAGGCCGCGCCCGCCCGCTGCACCGCCGCCTCCGCCTGCCGCCGGACCAGGGCTGTCTCGGCGTCGACGTCGGCGATGGGGTGCACGGTCTCGAAGTTGAAGCGGCGCTTGAGCGCGGCCGACATCTCCGAGACACCCCGGTCGCGCAGGTTGGCCGTGGCGATGACCGTGAACCCGGGCGCGGCCGGGACCTGGGCGTCGTCCGTGCCGGACAGCTCGGGCACGCTCACCCGGCGGTCGGACAGGATCGACACCAGGGCGTCCTGCACCTCGGGCAGACAGCGGGTGATCTCCTCGACCCGCGCCACCCGGCCGGAGCGCATCGCGCCCAGCACCGGCGAGTCGACCAGCGCCTGCGGGGTCGGGCCCTGGGCGAGCAGCAGGGCGTAGTTCCAGCCGTAGCGGAAGGCGTCCTCGGTGGTGCCGGCGGTGCCCTGCACGGTGAGCGCGCTGGTGCCGCACACGGCGGCCGACAGCAGCTCGGAGAGCATCGACTTGGCCGTGCCGGGCTCGCCGACGAGCAGCAGGCCGCGCTCACCGGCGAGGGTGACCACGCACCGCTCGACCAGGGCGCGTTCGCCGACGAACTTGGGCGCGATCACCAGCTTGTCCGGCAGTGTCTCGTGCGGCTTGGGCAGCTTCAGCGCCTCGCCGCCGCTGCCGCAGACGAAGGTGACCACGGAACGCGGGGTCAGGCGCCAGCCGGGCGGGCGCGGGCCCTCGTCATGGGCGGCGAGGAAGTCGAGTTCGGTGGCGTGGCGCTCCTCGGCGGGCAGGATCTGCCGGGCCGGAAGAGCCGTCGCCGTGTCGGTCGCGGTCATGGATGTCCTTGCTGGGTAGGTCGGTAGGCCGGTGGGTCGGTCGGTCTCTATGTCTGCATGTCTGTACGTCTGTCGGTCGTTCTCGGCGTCGGGGGCCCGGGGCGCCCGTCGCCGGGCGCCCCGCTCGCTCAGCGGCGTCGGCCCCGCCGCACCTTCAGCTCCTCGAACCGGGGCGTGTCGCCGTCCTGGATCCGCTGCCAGGCCCTGCGGTACAGCTCGGCGGCCGGTTCCGACGGCACGATCACGCCGAACGTGGCGTGCTCCTCGTTCATCAGGCCGGCGAACAGCGGCAGCTTCCACCGCTCCAGCGGCAGCCGCGGTGCCTTCGGGTCGACCCAGGCGCCGGGCAGGAAGAGTGAACGCCCGGCCCTGGCGCGGCTGGCCTCCACCACCAGCTCGCCCCCGGCCAGTTCGGCACGGGCCGCCTTGAGCCGGGCCGGCTTCCACCCCGTCCAGCGGGCCGTCACGCGGTCCGTCGGGTCGGGCATGGCGAGCAGCATCAGATAGAGCGTGGCGGCGTCCTCGCCGATGCCGTACTCCTTCGCCACCTCGGTCACCAGCTCGGGCACCGAACGGCTCGGGTCCTGCGGCCACCAGGTGCCGTCCTTGCCGCGCTCGCCCGCCACCGGGTCGCCCGGATCGGCCAGCAGTGCGGCGTACGGGGCGGAACGGGCCAGCCGCAGCGCCACCTCGGCGGCGTAGGGCCGCTGGTCGTCGATGCGCAGCGCCGGCAGGTACGGGTCCTCGCCGGCCTCGTCGAGCAGCGCCACCCTGATGCCCGGTGACGGCTGGTCGTCGTAGGTGGCCAGGATGACGGCGCCGTACCGCTCGAAGCCCTCGCCGACCTCCGTCGGGGCACCCGCGGTCTTGCGGAACTGTGGGAGGCCGATGTACCGCCCGAGGTCGAGCACGAGCCCGGGGTGCGCGAGCCGCTCGCGCACGGCGCTGAGCGCGGCGGGCAGTGCTGCCCGCAGCGGGTCGCCGGCGGGCAGCCGGTGGGCGAGCCAGGCGGCCAGGCCGACCGAGCCGACGAGGGTGTCCGCGGTGAATCCGACCGCGTCGTCGTCGACGGGACGGACCCGGTCGCCCTTGACCGCCCATTCCAGGTCCCGGGTGAGCCGGGGTTCACCGGCCGGGTGCAGCAGCGCGGGCAGGGCGGCGCGGAGCTCCCACGGGGAGTGCTTGACCGCGCGGGTCGCGTCGGCGAACAACTCCTCGGGCACGGCCGTCCGCCTGCCCACCCTGCTGTTCCAGACCTCGGCCGCGGCGGCCGCGTCGGGCCCGTCGGTCCAGAGCCGGGCGGGGTCGGCGGGCAGCAGCGCGGCCACCACCTCGGCGCGGATCCCGCCGTCGACGCGGCGCAGTTCGTCCTTGGCGACGGCCGCGGGCGCCAGCTTCACACCGATGGCGGCGCGTGCCTCCGTGGACAGGAACGCACGCTGGTAGACGTCGACCTGGGGCAGTCCGGCGACGATCAGCCGGGCCAGCGTCTCGGTGACGCCGGTGCGGCGCGCGAACTCCTCGGCGGCCTCCGGGAACCAGGGGGCCGGGCCGCGCGCGTCCAGCTCCGCGAGGAACGCCCCGAGCCGGTCCGCGTGCTTCGTCCCGGGCACCGGGCAGGACTCGCGGAGGGTGTACGGCTCCGGTGTCTCGAAGCGTCCCGTCGGGTCGTGGAAGAACCCGGTGAAGACGGCGCCGTCGTCGTTCAGGGACAGGCGTCCCACGATCGCGAGGAAGGCGTCGTCGCCCAGCGGCAGCAGACCGTTCCACGAGCCGGAGCGCCACTCGCCCGACGCGGTGCGCAGCTGGTCGGCCGTCAGGCTCACGATCACCCCGCGCCACCGTTCGGCGTGGGCACCGATCCCCAGCCCCAGCGTCTCGAACCGGTCGAGCAGGGCGCGCAGCGCCTCCCGGTGCTCCGGCGAGGTGGTGGCGGCCGTGGCGCGGAAGACGATGGCGGCGGTGCGGTCGGCCAGCGACCACAGGTCCGGCTGCCCGGTGGGCAGTTCGGTCCCGTCGAGGTGGAGGCGTACGTCCGCCGACTTCGCGGCGGTGGTGGCGGGGCGCAGCCCGGCGGCCCTGCTCAGCGTGCGCAGCGAACGGAAGACGGTGTCGGCCTCCTCGTCGCGGTTCCACCAGTGGCTCGTCGACTCGCCGAGGCCGCTCAGCGCGCCCTGGAGGACGGTGTCGGCGGGCCCGGCGGGCCCCTCCGGCACGTCCACTCCCTCGTCGAGCGCCCGGGTGAGCCGGGCCGCGGCGGTGTCGAGGACGGCCTGCTGGTCGGCGGCGTGGCGGACGACTCCGGCGATGCCCGCGACGAGGGCGTCGTGCGTGACCGGCAGCAGCGCGCGGATCGCGTTGGGCAGCGCGTCCTTGTCGTCCTGGGCGGCGGCGGCCAGCAGGGCCGTCGACGTGGCCGCGTCGATGCGGCGCAGCGCGGCGGAGCCCTCCGGATCGCGGGGTGTCATGCACTCCCAGAACTGCACCGGAGGCAGCAGGAGCGTGCCCTCGCCGTAGACGCCCGGGGTGCGGTCCGTCTTCGCGACGGAGGTGACCACGCCATCGTCGTCGAGGATCTCCAGCTGCCAGCCGTTGCGGACGACGGCACGGGCCCGGTCGTCGCCCGGGAACACGACGAGCGCGGACGGCCGGCCCTTCCCCGCGGGCAGGGTGACGGTGTGACCGGCCAGGTCCTGCGTGCGGTAGGCGCCGTCGGGCAGCCGGACCGTGCGGAGGCCGACCACGCCGTCCACGGGCGCGGAGGCCGGCGTGCGGCCGACGGTGGGGGAGGGGCCGAGCCAGCCGCTGTCGTAGACGCTGCCCTCGGGGGCGTCGCGCAGCGCGTCGGCGAGGAAGGCGGGCACGCTCATCCGCCCGCGCCTGTCCGTCGCCGGGTCGTACTCGTAGAACCCGTGCGTGTCCCGCTCGCCCTCCGCGTGCCAGACCCAGTACGAGGCGCCGTCGAACACCAGCCACCGCTCGTCGGGGATCGTGGTGTCCCCGGCGTGCAGCACACCCGCGCCGGTGGTCCGGCCGCCGCCCGGCAGGGGCAGGGTGAGCTTCAGGTCGGCCTTGTACCAGTCCATCTCGGTGCCCCGGGTGCCGCCCGGGCCCTCCATGGGCTGGGGGCTGTCGGCCCGGGTGTGCCAGTAGCCGCGCAGGCCGTTGTCGCGGGACCGCCAGTAGACGAGCAGTTCGCCGTCCACGTGGTGGAAGCCCGGGTCGCCCCACTTGTCGTCCGCGGGGATGCGCAGATCGTGGGTGAGGAGCGTGCCCTCCGCGCCGATCACCCGGGCCTGGGCGGCACCCGCCACGACGAGGTGCGGCCAGGCGTCGGCGACGATGATGTCCTCGACGTCGTTCTTCGGGACGAGCGTGGTGGTCGCGTCCTCCCAGGCGGGCCAGCCCAGTTCGTCGAAGAGACCGGCGCGCAGGGTGCGCGAGAGCACCGGTGCCAGTTCGGTGGAGACGGCGGCGCGCACCTCGTCCTCGGCGAGCGCCAGCGCCTCGGCGGGCAGCCACTTCAGCCGGGCGAGTGCCTCGGGCAGCTGCGGCAGACCCACGGCGGTGAACCGCCGGACGACCGAGCGCACCCACTCGGCCAGCAGGGGCCGCCCGCCCGGCGACGCCGCCAGCACACGGATCGCCCGCCGCCCCGGATCGTCGTCGGCGAACCGGTCCGCGCCCCGCCGGAACGCGTCGTGGAAACGGGAATCGGCGGCCAGCGACAGCAGCTCGCGGTGCCCTTCGCCCGGGGCCCACTGCTCCAGCGGCAGCGACGAGGCCTTCGCCGGCGCGGCCACGGGCACGCCTAGGGACAGCAGCAGATCCATCAGGTCGATGTCGTGCGTGACCCGCAACTCGAGTCCAGCGGCGGTGAGTTCGGCGCGCAGTCGGTCCGCCGTCCGCTCGACCAGCGGATACAGCCGGGGCATCCGGGTGGAACCGCGCCAGGACCGGGCCCGCTCGCGGTAGGTCAGGAACCGCTCCAGCCAGCCCGCCGTTCCGTCGTGCGGACGCTGCTCCGCGGGCAGGGAACCGTCCCACAGCCCGGCCGTGGCGCCGGAGGCCTCCAGGATGTCCAGCCACATCGCGGGCATGTCGTCGTCGTGGGACGAGGGGAGCGTGTCCAGCAGGGTGCCCCGCATCTTCGGCTCCCGCGCGGCCAGCGCCACCAGCGCCGTACGGTGCCCCTTCCACCAGCCCGCCGCCGCGCGCAGCGTCGACGGCAGGACCAGCAGCTCGGCCAGGTAGTCCTGTTCGGTGAGGTCCGCGTCCCGGCCGGCGGCCCGCGCCAACCGGCGCAGGTCGTTCGCCATCTGCGCCGAAGGCGGCAGACCGCCCGCCGTGCGGCGCAGGCACAGCTTGGTGAAACGCCGCAGCGCCTCCTCGGCCGGGACCCGCGCGGCCAACTCCTTCGCGTACGCCGACAGCACCTTCACCGGGAGCGCGCCGGCCAGCGCGAACTCCAGGAACACGGCGTCGAGCCGCTCCTCCTCCACGACCAGCCCGTGCTCCGCCTCGGCCTTGCGGGCGCGGGTGAACAATTGGGCCGCGTACGTGGCGTTCTCCTCCGCGAGGAACACCCGGCCTGCCTGTTCGAAGAAGGTCGGCAGGAAGTGCGGCACCGACGCCGCCAGCCGCTCGCCCAGCTCCAGATAGGCGTCCATGGCCATCTTGGGCTTCGACTTCGCCTGCCGTGCGGCCCGCTCCAGGTCCGGCACGATGCCCAGCGCGTGGTGGCCGTCCGCCGGGTGGTGCACCAGCACCCACTCGGGGAAGCCCAGCGACTGCCGCAGCCCCAGCCCGACGACCGCCGGCTCCGCTTCCTGCTCCAGGCCCAGGAACCCCGCGGCCAGATCCTCCGCCGCGCCCAGCTCCCCGGCGACCAGCCGCACCACCACCCGGTCGTCCAGGCCCGGGTGACGGTACGTCCGCGCGGTCAGCGGCACCGCCCGCTCCCCGGCGCCCTCGGTGTCCGGCGGCAGCACCCCGCCCGCGGCCAGCACGTCCTCGTACGACACCTGCGTCCCCCCGCTCATGCGTCCTTGCCCTCCTCGATCACGCGCCCGGCGTGCAGCGCCGCGGCCATCCGCATTCCCTCCGACCACGCCACCGGGCCCACCTCGCCGAGCGGCAGTGCGCGGCCGTCCTGGTCCTGCCAGGTGAGACTGCCGGTCTCCACCTCGTCGTCCCAGTACGGCTCCCCGATCCACACGCAGGCCTCGACGGTGCGCACGCCGTCCCGGACCCGGGCGGTGGCGTACCCGCCGGAGACGCGGTACCCCAGGGAGGTGGCGCGCGCGGCGAGGGCGAAGCGGGAGCGGTACTTGCCGCCGGTGAACTCCCGCACCTGGGTGGCCTTGGCGGCCAGGTCGTCCGGCCGTCGCCAGGTGGCCCGGTGTATCTGCTCGACGCGCTGGACGATGCCGAGCTCCGCCGCGAACTCCCGGATGTCGTCGAGGTCCGGCAGCAGCACCGGGTGCGGCAGGGTCACCGTGCGCGGGGAGAGACGGACCGTCTCCCCGTCCAGGTTCACCACCCGCAGTTCGCCGGCGTCGGTGGCGCCCCGCAGGAAGCCGACCTCGTCCGGGTCGTCGCCGACCACCGCGAGGTCCCGCAGCGCGGCCTGCCACGCCTCGTCCGGCCACACCCGGGCCAGCAGACCGGTGGGTACGGGCAGTGACGACACCATCCAGGCGTCCACCTGTTCGACACATGCCGTCGCGTGTCGATCCAGCCATTCGGCGAACCGGCGCAGCCGGTCCACCTCGGGGTGGTCCTTCAGCGCCTTCGGCAGCGACTTCAACTGCCGTCCCGCCGCACGGCCCGAGGTGGCTCGTGCGGCCACCCGCCCCTCCACAAGAGCGACTTCGTACCCGTCGCCCGCCGACAGCCAACCCACGAACCCCAGCCCCTAGCGTCAATTGCACAGGAAGAAAGCACAGTTCAGCCGGGGAATCCCGGCCCAAGTGCGACCATGTGCGGAACGCTAGCGGCAGCCACTGACAATCGGTCCGGCGCCTCCCTGTGAAGCCCCCTCCGGCACGTCGGGGACCTCGACGGCGCGACGGGCACACGGGGCGACCCCTCCGGCGTCCGGCAAGCCAATCGAAGCGAACAGGGGCGACGCATCCGTAGACCTACGTAACCGGAGTACGTATTACCGGCCAGTCGCCGTAGGCGGCGCCGCGCGGCCGCGGCGCTCACACTCCGCAGTGACACGTGCCCGCCCACCGGCCGGCCCGGCACCGCCCCCGTCCGCCCCGGGGTCAGGGCATCGCCGCCCCGGCCGACGCCGGCACGGTCTCGCACCTGCCGGTCGGGCGGGCCCGTGTCACCACGCTGCTGACGCCGGTGGTGGCGTCGAGCCAGATCACCCGGGTGCCGGTGGCCGCGGCGGCGGACAGTTGCTCCCCCCGGTTGCAGGAGACACGGACGCGCTGCCCCGCGTCACCGGGGAACTGCCAGAGTTTGGCCAGGGATTCGTTGCGGATCGCGGGGTCGCCCGTGCGGGCCGTCGCGGTGACCGTGTCCTCGGACGCCGTCACGTCGGAGACGTTGAGGGAGTTCGGGCCGCTCTCCGGGCTCAGGTCCACCACGCCGGAACCGTCCAGGGCGGAGCGCCTCAGCAGTGTTCTGCCGTCGTTCCGGACCTCGTTGGCGAGCCAGTAGGCGTATCGGCCGTTCACGGCGGTCGGGCCGAGGCTCGTGGTCGCCTCCGACCCGTGCAGCAGCGTGTCCTCACCGGTCGCGACGTCGATGATCCGCGTCGAGTACGCGTACGACGCCCGCACACGCCGGTAGTCCTGGTAGACGACCCGGCCGTCGCTCAGCGACGGGAAGGACGCCCGGCGGTACGTGCCGCCGCCGACGGAGACCTTGGCCGCCGGGTCCTTCAGGCTCAGATACGTCACGCCCCGGCGCCCGCCGTGGTTGTGGTGCTCGAAGGCCACCGTGTCGCCCTCGACGTCGATCGAGTGGCCCACACCCCGGCCCGACCACAGCTTGCGGACGGGACCGCCCGCGATCGGCCGCGCGAGGACCTCCACGGGACCGGAACCGTACGCCGCCCAGACCACCGTCTTCCCGTCGGTCGCCGGATCGACGTGGTAGCGGCCGTCGTTGGGGCTCATCAACCTCAGCCGTCCGGAGCCGTCGGTGCGCCCGGCCCACACGGAGTACGCCTCGGTGCCCGCCTCGTTCGAGGAGGAGGCCACCCACCAGTCGCCGCCCGCGCCCAGGCGGGAGTCGGTGGTGTTGACGCGTTCCAGCAGCGGGTCGGAGTCGACGCCCAGGGCGAGTTCCCAGTTGGCGACGATGCCATGGGCGTTGAACGCCCGCCGCACCGCGTTCAGGTCCTGTCCCTCCACCCCGAGGGCCCCGGCGGCGGCGACCACCGCGTCCCGGCCCTGGGTGAACCCGTCGAGCGGGGTGAGGTACTCGGTGAGCGCCTTGTACACGACGCGGTCGCTGAGCGCGGCGCCGAGATCCTCCCGGATGTCCCACAACGCCCCCGAGAAGATGGTGGAGTTGAGGTGGACGCCGCCGCTGTCCGTGCCGAACCCGACCCCGAGGAAGGACTTGGCCGTGGTCCGCCCGTCGTTCAGGTCGCGCAGGGCGCACTCGGACGGTGCCTTCGTACGGCACAGCCGCTCGCCCAGGAGTCCGGCGTCCGGGTCGTCCATGGAGTCGCCGTACACATCCGTCTCGATGGCGTTGCCGAAGTAGTCCGCGAACGCCTCGTTCAGGGCGCCCGACTGACCCGCGTAGACGAGGTCGGCGGAGTGGTCGACGACACCGTGGGTCATCTCGTGCCCGACGACGTCCAGCCCGGCGGAGAGCGGGCGGTACTCGGCGTCCCCGGTGCCGTAGACCATCTTCGTGCCGTCCCAGAAGGCGTTGACGTACGGCTGCCCGTAGTTGGTCACGCCCACGAGGGAGTCGACCGACATACCGCGCCCGTCGAGGCTGTGCCGGCCCTGCTTGCTCTTGAACCAGTCGAACACCTGCCCGGCGGCCCAGTGCGCGTCCACGGCCCCCGCCTCGGTCGCCTCCGCTCCGAAGTCCGGGCCGGGCGAGGCGAACTCCCCCAGGTCCGCGGGCCATACGCCGGCCACGTCGGTGACCTGCCTGCCACGCGCGTCCCAGGTCGACAGGACGGGACGCCCGGTCTCCTCGTCGACCCGCGACGTGTCGCGCAGGACGTGCGCGCCGCGGATCTCGTCCAGGGTGACCTCCAGGCCCACGGTCCGGCCGTCCAGCGTGACACCGGAGCCCGCCGCGGCGGCCCGCCCGGCCGTATCGACCCGCCCGGCCGCGTTCCCCTCGGCGACCGCCCCGGGCGTGCCGAACGTCTTGATCCCGCTGTACTGCAGGACCGGATACCCGGCGTCGGCGTCGACGTACACCTCCCGTAGCACCGGCTCACCGCCCACCGGGCTCTCGCCCCGGACGGTGATGTGCCGGGTGAGGATGCCGGTGCCGGAGGGCAGGACGACCAGGCCGTTCGAGGTGCCGGTGAGCGGATGCCCGTCCTCCGCGCCCTCCTCCTCGCCGCCGTCCCCGCCGTTCTCCTCGTACGCGGTGAAGTCCCGTGCGCGCAGGTCGGACAGGACGGCGTCGACGGCCCGTTCGACGGCGAGCGCGTCGTCCACCCCGCTGGCGGTGGTGTCGGCCCGCAGACCCGTGAAGTACTTGCCGGACGTGCCGGTGACGACCCGTTCGCCGTCCCGCTGCTCCATGCGTACGACGTACTGGCCGCCCAGCACCGGCACACCACGGTGCTCCTGCCGCAGCCGTACGATCTCGTGCCCGTCGCCCGTCGTGAAGGTGCCCGCCGGTTCCAGATCGCGCCGCGGGTCCGCGATCCGGTAGCGGTCCTCCTGTTCGGCGAGGTGGGCGCGTGCCGCGGCCACCGCGTTCGGGGCGTCCGGGGCCGGCTCCTCAAGGCCCTCCACCAGCGCCGGTGTCGCCGTCCGCTGCCCCGGTATCACCTCTCCCGGGCTCGGTGGTGGCGTCGTCGCCCCCGTCGCCGCGCCGGCGGGCACCGCCGGCACGACGAGTGCGGCGACGCCGATCAGCGCCGCCGCACCCGACACGCCGTACCGACGCGCCCCCGATGTCCTCGACCGTCTCTGCGAACTCGCTCCGGACCGGCCCACAGTGCCCCCATTCCCCCAAGCATCGGAAACCGGCGGTGGTCGACCGCCGGGCACGGCCATGCAACAGGCGATGCGCCGACTCATCAACGGGGCGGCGGTTTCCACGGACGACTTCCGGCCCTTGGCCGCAGGGGAGGCGCGCGGCCGGAGAACGGCCATGGGAACGGGGCCGGAAATCAGCGAATGGCCGAGATGCCGCGTACCGCGCGGCGGCGGGTGAGCGGCCCGCCAGGTGCGATACGCGCCAATGCCGTCCCGTACCCGTCACGGCCCGAACCGGCCGCACCGACCCCGCCCGCACCCCCAGTCACACGACGGTTACCGTGCGCTGACGCGGACCCATGAGCGACCGTCACGGATCCACCGCATCGCCTTCACGCGGCGCGCACTTCCGGCCGGGCGGCGGTCGGACGCCGTCCGTCGGGGCAGACGGTGCGCCCGCCGGATGCCTAGCCTCCCGGCCCATGCGATCACCACTGATGAGACGCTTCGGCCTCGGCGCCGTACTGGCCCTCGTTCTCGCCGTGTTCGGCGCCGCACCCGGCGCGAGCGCGGCCGCCGCGGCACCCGCGGAGCTGACGTTCACCACCGACAGCGCCACCACCACGCCCGGCGGCACGGTCAACCTGTCGATGACGATCACGAACAACCACACCTACGACGTCTGGTTCATCTACCAGACCATCGAGCCCACCTGGCTGACCAACCAGCGCCCCGACCTGAAGTACTCCTTCACCGGCTGCAGCCTCGCCACGGCCGCCGGCGCCACCCCCTGCTCCGGGACCGGCCCCGCCAACCTCGGCACGAACTACGGCGCCACCATTCCGCCCGGCCAGAGCCGTACCGTCACGCTGACGCTCCAGGTCGCCGGCGACTCCGGCTGCAACGGCAACATCGGGTTCTACTCGTACTTCTACACCGAGTTCAGCGACAGAACGAACGTCAGCGGCGGTCCGGTGTTCACGCCGGAGACCCGGGTGCTCTGCGCCTGACGGTCCGTTGACGAGGTGGGCGGTCGTGACGGGAGTGACCTGAAATGATCTGTGATCAGGCTTCCGTCATGGTCTGGACCACTGACGGACGATCCGGCGGGCCCGTACCGTCCGCCGACGCGCCCCGCGGGGCCCGGACCAGCGTGCCGGGCCCTCGCGGTCGTTCCGCGTCCCGTTCGGGTCGGATGAGAAAACGGCCAATTCGGTTCCAGGTTCGCTCAGTTGGACACCTGCGCTTTTCCGTCATGTTTCGCGGCATGAGCACGAAAGCCACACACAGACACCACTATGTGACGCGACGGATGCGTCGACGACTGGGTTCTGGAGGGGGACGCCGGCGTCACGCAAGGGGGTGCGTCCGCTCCAGGAGAGGCGTGCTCACCCCTGCCCGGGGAGGGGACTTCACCGCATGAAGCGGACCTTACGCACCACCGTGCTCACGGTGGGCGCGCTCATCGCCGCGCTCGGCCTGCCGGCCGGACCGGTCCACGCCGACGACACCACGCCCCGCGTCGACCTGCGGGTCCTGGTGGTCAGCGACGGTGGCCCGTCCACCGACGCGATAGCCGCCGAACTCACCACCGCCGGCACGCCGTACACCGAGATCGACCTGACGAGCGCCGACCGGCCCGTGATCGACGCCGCCTTCCTCGCGGACACCGTCGACGGCCGGCCCCGCGCCAAGTACCAGGCGGTCGTACTGCCCAACGACAACCCGTTCCCGGCCGGCTCCGCCGAGATGACGGCGCTCGCGGAGTACGAGCGGACGTACGCGATCCCCCAGGTCGACGCCTACACCTACGCGCGTCCAGAAGCCGGTTTGCAGTACCCGGTGTACGGCGGCTACTCCGGCGGCCTCGACGGCGCCGAGGCCCGGGTGACCGACGCCGGCAAGGCGGGCCCCTTCGGCTACCTCGACGGCGCGGTGCCCTTCGAGGACAACGACCCCGCCATCGGCGAGAGTTACGCCTACCTGTCGAGACCGGTGGCGGGCGCCGACTTCACCTCCTACGTCGACGCGGCGATCCCCGGCCAGTCCACCCGCGGCACCCTGGTCGGCGAGTACCGGCACGACGGACGGCGCGAGCTCGTCGTCACCTTCGTCTACAACCAGTACCAGCAGCAGTTCCGGCTGCTCGCCCGAGGCATCGTCGAATGGATGACCGGCGGGGTGCACCTGGGCGCCTCACGGAACTACTTCGCCGTGCACGTCGACGACGTCTTCGCCGCCGACGACCGCTGGAACACCGCACTCAACTGCACCCCCGGCGACGTCGACTGCACCGACCCGAACGTCGAGCCCGACCCCATCCGCATGACCCCGGACGACGTCGACCACACCACCGCCTGGCAGACGGCGCGGGGCTTCACCCTCGACCTCGCCTACAACGGCGCCGGCAGCGTCGACCACCGTGAGGACAACAACGGCGACGACGCGCTCACCGACAAGTTCATCGCGGAGCGCGACCAGTTCCGCTGGATCAACCACACCTACTCGCACCCCTTCCTCGGCTGCGTCCAGGACACCAGCGTGGTCCCCTGGAAATGCGCGACCCAAGCCGACGGCTCCACCCGGTGGGTGAGCCGCGACGACATCTCCGACGAGATCGCCACCAACCGCGTCTGGGGCGAGACGGCCGGACTCCCGCTGGAGAACGACGAGTTGGTCACCGGTGAGCACTCCGGCATGAAGGTGCTGCCGCAACAGCCCGAGGACAATCCCAACCTGGCGCTCGCCCTCGACGACAACGACATCGCCTGGCTCGGCTCCGACAACTCCCGCGAGCCCGCCCAGCGTCAGATCGGCCCCGCCACCACCGTCCCCCGCTACCCGATGAACGTCTTCTACAACGCGGGCCGCGCCGCCGAACAGGTCGACGAGTACAACTGGATCTACACCAGCCGCGCCCAGGGCGGCAGCGGCATCTGCGAGGACAACCCGGCCACCACCACCTGCCTCCCGGCACCGCTGGACACGGCCACCGGCTACGAAGAGGTCATCGTGCCGCTGGAGAAGCGGATCGCCCTCGGCCACGTCCTGGCGAACGATCCGAAACCGCACTTCATCCACCAGTCGAACCTGGCCGAGGACCGCATCGCCTACCCGGTGCTCGACGGCGTCCTCGACGCCTACGCGGCCCTGTTCACCGAGAACACCCCCGTGGTCAACCCGCGGATGAAGGACATCGGCGCCGAACTCCGGCGCAGGGCCGACTGGCAGGCCGCCCTCCGGTCCGGCGAGGTCACCGCCCACCGCATCGGCGGCACGGTCACCGTCGAGGCACCGGACGGCGTCGCGGTCACCGTCACCGCGCCCACCGGCACCACCCTCGCCGGCTCCGCCTTCGGCGACGCCTACGCGGGCGCGGTCTCCGGCTGGACCCCCTCCACGGGCGCCCCCCTCACCCTCGCCCTGCCCACGCCCGCCGACCCCTCGGCCGCCGTCACCACCGGGCCGGGCGACGCCACGGCCCCCGCGCCGGACACCCGCGTTCCCGCGGGCGTGAGCGAGAGAGTGCCGTACACCGCGGACACCGACTCCGCGGGCACGGACACCGCGGACGACTGACCTGCGGCACCCGCCCATCGAGCCGTCCCGGCCGCGTCACCTGCGGCCGGGACCGGCCGGAACCACCCCACACCACGGCCGTGGAGCACACCGATGCCCGTTCCCCACGACGCGCGCCGACTCGGCGCGGCGCGCGTCACCCTCCTCACCGAAGGCACCTATCCCCACAGTCACGGCGGCGTCAGCGTCTGGTGCGACCAACTCGTCCAGGGCATGCCCGACTTCGACTTCGACGTCATCGCCGTCACCGGCACCGGACGCGAACCCCTCGTCTGGGACCTGCCCGCCCATGTCCGTCGTGTGCTGTCCGTCCCCATGTGGGGCGACCCGCCCGAAGGTCGCGCGCCCCGGGGCCGCGCCCGCCACCGACTCACCACCGCCTACGAACGGTTCCTCACCGCCCTGCTCGACCCGGGCGCCGAGGACGGCTTCGCACCCGCCCTGTACGAGCTGGCCCGGGCCGCCGCGGACGGCACCCTCAGCCCCTTCCTGCGCTCGGACCGGGCGATCGCCCAGCTGACCGCCGTCTGGAACCGCCCCGGCCTCGCCGTCCGCGAGGCCCGGCCCACCCTGCACGACGCGCTCACCGCGACCTCCCTGCTCGAACACGCCCTGCGCCCGCTCGCCGCACCGACTCCCGAGACCGGCGTCGCGCACGCGGTCAGCGGCGGCGTCGCCGTCCTCCCGGGCCTCGCCGCCCTCGAACGGCACGGCGTACCGCTGCTGTTGACCGAACACGGCGTCTATCTGCGCGAGCGCTACCTCGGCTACCGCACCGCCCCCTACCGCTGGCCGGTGAAGGCGGTCGTCCTCGGTTTCTTCCGCCTCCTCGCCGAGGAGACCTACCGCAGGGCCGCCCTGATCACCCCCGGCAACCGCTACAACCGGCTCTGGGAGGAGCAGGGCGGCGCCGACCCCGAGTCGATCCGTACGGTCTACAACGGAGTCGACCCCGCCGCGTTCCCGCCCGCCGGGCCCGAGCCGGAGACGCTCACCCTCAGCTGGGCGGGCCGCGTCGACCCCATCAAGGACCTGGAGACCCTCATCCGGGCGTTCGCCCTCGTCAGGGCGGAACTCCCGGACGCGCGGCTGCGGTTGTTCGGCGGCACACCGCGCGGCGGCGAGGCCTACCGGGAACGCTGCGAGGCCCTCGCCGCCGAGCTGGGCCACGGCGACGCCGTCACCTTCGAAGGCAGGGTCGACGACATCAAGGACGCCTACGCGGCCGGCAACGTCGTGATGCTCTCCAGCATCAGCGAGGGCTTCCCGTTCACCCTCATCGAGGCCATGTCGTGCGGGCGGGCGACCGTCTCCACCGATGTGGGGGGTGTGCGCGAGGCCGTCGGCGACACCGGGCTCGTGGTGCCGCCGCGCGACCCGGAGGCGATGGCGCGGGCCGCGCTGGAGCTGCTCGGGGACCCGGCGCGACGCCGGACGATGGGGGAGGCGGCACGGCTCCGGGTGATCGAACAGTTCACCCTCCGCCGGACCATCGACACCTTCCGCTCCATCTACCTCGAACTCCCCACCCGGGAAAGGCGGTCGACGACCGTCGAGGTCCCGGCGCGGACACCCGCCCCGGTCGGCACGGTGGCCGGATGAGCGGCCCCCTGTCACTCGAACCCGGCGGCGTCGAACAGGACACCCTCGCCATCCGGCTGGCCGACCGGCGCCGCCCGCGCCGCCGCCCCAGCTGGGCCGTCGGCGACGACACCACCCTCACCATCAGGCTCCCGCGCCGGGGCCCGGACGAGGAGGCCGTGAGCGAACTCGCCGCCGAACTCGCCGACCGCGTCGGCCCGGCCGTCCACCCCTACGAAGTGGCCGCCCTGCTGGAGGCGGAGGGCCTGTCCGCGACCCTCATCAAGGAACGCTACGGCCACCCCAACCTGTTCTCGCTGGCCTCGGCGCTGTACGAACGGGTGCCGAGGACGTTCCCCGAACCCGCGCGGGGCGCCGACCCCTGGCGCCCGGACACCGTGCGCTGCCTGCTGCGCGGCGTCCTCTTCGCCCTGCCCGGCCTCGCCTACCTCCTGACCGCCCCGCTGTGGAACCCCGGCGCCCACGCCCCCGCCCTCGTCGTCGCCGGACTCGTCTCCTGGGCCTGGGGCCAGGCCCTCGGCCACCGGGCCCATCTGCGACTGGCGACCGGGCGGCACGAAGCGGGCCGTACGCTCCTGACCGGCGCCCCCGTCGGAGCGCTCGTCGCCACGGCGATCGCGGCACTGCCCGCGGGCGGCGGCCCGGTGACCCTGGTGGCAGCCGCCCAGTCCCTGTACCTGGGCGCGGCCGGCGTCCTGCTGGTCCTCGGCCGGGAACGCCAACTCCTCGCCGCGCTCAGCCCGTTGATCGTCGGCGCCGCCGTCCTGCCCTGGTGGGAACCGGGCCCCTGGCTCCGCGGCGGACTGCCCCTCCTCGCGCTGCTCGCCACCCTCGCCGTCACCGGCCGGAGCCTGCGGGACACCCTCGCCGCCCCGGCCGTCCCGGACGCCCGCCGCCCCCGCCTGCTGTGGTCCCTGCCGTACGGCCTCTTCGGCCTGGCCGCCGGTGTGCTGGTGCTGCTGGAGGGCCGGCAGGAGCCGTACGCGGTGATCGTGCTGACGGTCAGCATGGGCCCGGCGGAGTGGCTGCTCTACCGCTACCGGGGACTGTCCGTCGCCGCGCTGCGCGCCGCCCTGACCCCCGCCGGGTTCCTGCTGCGCTCGGCCGGGATCCTCGGCCTCTGCCTGCTCGCCTACCTGCTCCCGCTGCTGCCCGCGGCCCTGCTCACCGACGCCGCCCCCGCCCCCCTGCTGCTGCTCGCCGCCGCCCTGTGGACCGCGCTGCTGCTGCAGGCCTTCGGGGCGGCCTGGCCGTCGGCCGCGATCTGTCTCGCGGCGGCCGGCGGCGCCGGGACGGTCACCCTGCTGCGCCTGCCACCGGGCGACCTGGCGCTGCCACTGTGCTGCGCCGCCGCCGCGCTCTGTCTGTCGGCGTGCGCGCTGTGGCTGCTCGGCCGGCCCGCCCCGCACGCCTGAGCCCGTGCCCACCTCGACCACCGCACAGCCCCCACGCGCCACCCTCACACAACCGACCGGAAGGACACACCAGTTGACCTCCGCACCGCTCGCCGCCGTCACCGGAGCCGAGGGCTTCATCGGCTCCCATCTGACCGAGGCGCTCGTCGCCGCCGGACACCGGGTCCGGGCCATGGCCCAGTACAACTCCTTCTCCTCCTACGGCTGGCTGGAGACCCTGCACCCGGACGTCCTCGACCACGTCGACATCGTCCTCGGCGACGTCCGCGACCCCGGCTCGGTCCGCGGCCTCCTCGACGGCGCCGACACCGCCTACCACCTGGCCGCCCTCATCGCGATCCCGTACTCCTACCAGGCACCGCACAGCTACGTGGACACCAACGTCACCGGCACCCTCAACGTCCTGGAGGCCGTCCGCGTCCTCGGCACACCCCGTCTGGTCCACACCTCCACCAGCGAGACCTACGGCACCGCCCGGACCGTGCCGATCACCGAGGACCACCCCATCAACACGCAGTCCCCGTACGCCGCCTCGAAGGCCGGCGGTGACCGGCTCGCCGACAGCTACCACGCGAGCTTCGACACCCCTGTCGTCACCCTGAGACCCTTCAACACCTTCGGGCCCCGCCAGTCGATGCGCGCGGTGATCCCCACGGTCATCGGCCAGGTCGCGGCGGGGGAGCGGACCATCACCCTCGGCGATCTGCGCCCCACCCGGGACTTCACCTTCGTCAAGGACACCGCGCAGGCGTTCCTGACCGTCGGCACCGCGCCCGCCGAACAGGTCGTGGGCCGCACCTTCAACGCCGGCACCGGCGGCGAGATCTCCATCGGTGACCTCGTCGCACTGATCGGCAAGGTCATGGACAGCGAACTCGACGTCCGCGAGGACGAGGCCCGTATCCGGCCCGTGAACTCCGAGGTGATGCGGCTCGTCGCGGACGCGAGCCGGCTGACCGCCGCCACCGGCTGGCAGCCCGCCCACACCCTGGAGCAAGGCCTCGCGCACACCGTGGAGTTCTTCCGCGACCCGGCCAACCTGGACCGCTACAAGACCGGCATCTACAACATCTGACTCCCGTCCGGCAGAAGCACATCGACCAAGGAGGAGCACCATGCACGCAGTGATCCTGGCGGGAGGCAAGGGCGTACGACTGCGGCCCTACACGACCGCGCTGCCGAAGCCGCTCGTCCCCATCGGCGACCAGCACGCCATCCTGGAGATCGTGCTGCGCCAGCTCTCCACGGCCGGCTTCACCCATGTCACCCTCGCCATCGGCCACCTCGGCGAGATCATCCGTGCCTACGTCGGCGACGGTTCCCAGTGGGACCTGACCGTCGACTACGCCCTCGAGGAGAGCCCGCTGGGCACCATGGGGCCGCTGCTCAACCTGCGCGAGAAGCTGCCCGCGTCGTTCCTCGTGATGAACGGCGACATCCTCACCGACCTCGACTACGCCGACGTCCTGCGCCGGCACCGGGAGTCCGGGGCGCCGCTCACCATCGCCACCTACGCCCGCAAGGTCCACATCGACTTCGGTGTCCTGACCACCGACGACACCAAGGTCGTCGCCTTCACCGAGAAGCCGAGCATGGACTACCGCGTCTCCATGGGCGTCTACGGCGTGTCCCGCTCCACCCTGGAGGGCTACACCCCCGGACTGCCGCTGGGCTTCGACGAGTTGGTCCTCGACCTGATCAGGGCTCAGAACCAGCCGCACGCCTACGACTTCGACGGATACTGGCTGGACATAGGCCGCCCGGACGACTACGACCGGGCCAACGCCGAGTTCACCACCCGCAAGTCGCTTCTGCTCAAGGGAGCCTGAGCACCCCATGCGCATTCTCGTCCTGGGCTTCACCGGCTATCTGGGCACCCATGTCGTCGAGGGGCTGCGGGCCCTGCCGGGCGCGCTGGTCCTCGGCGGTGGCCGGGCGCCCACGGCCGACCACGCCGTCGACCTCGCCACCGTCCGCCCCGCGGACCTGGCGAAGACGCTGGCGTCGGCCGCGCCCGACACCGTGGTCAACTGTGCGGGCGCGACCGGCGGCGATCCCGTCACCCTCGCCGAGGTCAACGCCCGGGGCCCCGCCGTCCTGTGCGCGGCGCTCCGGGAGGCCGTCCCCGGCGCGCGGCTGGTGCACCTGGGCTCGGCCGCCGAGTACGGTCCCGGCGTCCCGGACGTCCGGGTGACCGAGTCGGCGGCCACGCGTCCACTCGCCCCCTACGGCGCGACCAAGCTCGCGGGCACGGTCGCCGTCACCACGTCCGGCCTGGACGCGGTGGTCCTGCGGGTCGGCAACCCCGTCGGCCCCGGGGCACCGCCCACCAGCCTCCCCGGGCGCATCGCCACCCTGCTGCGCACCGCTGGCCCCGACCCCGAGGCCGTGCTCCGGCTCGGGGACCTCTCCGCGTACCGCGACTTCGTCGACGTCCGCGACGTCACCCGAGCGGTCGTCCTCGCCGCCACGGCCCCCGGCCCCCTGCCGCCCGTCCTCAACATCTCCGGCGGCCGCGCCGTCCCGGTCCGCGAGGTGGCCCACCTCCTGACCGACAAGGCCGGCTTCCGAGGACGGATCACGGAGAACGCGACGGGGACGGGGGCTCCGGCGACGAGGGCTTCGGACGCGAGGGTTTCGGGGGGCGGGGGCGCGGGTGCGGGCGCGGCCCCGGATGCGGCCGTGGCAGACAGGGCGGGGTCGACTGCTCCGGCGCGGCCGGTCGGGTCGGCGCGGCCCGTCGGGTCGGCTGGGCCGGTCGGGTCGGCGGTGAGTGGCGCGGTGGCCGGTGAGACCCGGGCGGACGGGTCGGTTCGGTCGGTGGACGTGTCGTGGCAGTGTTCCGACATCACCGCCGCCGAGGCGGCCCTCGGCTGGCGGCCGGCCCACAGCCTGGACGACGCGCTCACCGCACTCTGGGAGAGCGGCGGCGGGGAGGACAAGGCCGTCGGCGTGCCGGACGGCAGCGGGGAACACGGGGGCGGCGAGAAAGGTGCCCGTACGCCGTGAGTCTGCTCATCCCGCTGTACGTCCACCCGGCCGAGGACCCGGGCGCCTGGCACCGCCTGATCAGGGCGGCACCCCGCACGTACGCCGTCGTCCTCAACCCGGCGAACGGCCCCGGCGACGTCCCCGACCCCGCGTTCACCGCGGCGGCCGGGGCGTTGCGCGCGGCCGGGGCCCGGCTGCTCGGCTATGTCGACACCGACTACGGCGTGCGCGACCGCGCCGAGATCGCCGACGACGTACGCCGTCACCAGGAGTGGTACGCGGCCGACGGCTGCTTCCTCGACCAGGTGACGGCCACCCCGGACGGCCTGCCCGCCTGCCGCAGACTCGTCCGGGCCGTCCGCCGACTGGGCGCCGCCACCGTTGTCCTCAACCCCGGTGTCCACCCGGCCCCGGGGTACGCCCGCCTCGCCGACCTGACCGTCACCTTCGAGGGCCACTGGTCGACGTACGTGTCGGCGTTCAGCCGGCCCGCCTGGGCCGAGCGCTACCCGCCCGAGCGGCTCTGCCACCTCGTCTACGGTGTCCCCGAGGCACTCGTACCGCTCGCCGTGCGCACCGCACACGACCGGGGCGCCGCCGTCTGCGGTCCGGTGACGGGTGAACCACCCAACCCCTGGGCCCAGTTGACACCCGCGCTCACCGGGACGGACCGATGAGGCGGCCGACGTCCGCGTACGTGGCGCTGCTGGCCGCCCTGGTGGCCTCGACCCTCGCGGGCTGCGGCGGCGATGCCGACCCGGATTCCGGCTCCACGTCAGGGCCCCGCTGGAAACCCCGGCCGGGTCTCGCCTGGCAGTGGCAGCTGGACGGCAGGGTCGACCCCTCGGCGGACGTGCCGGTCTACGACATCGACGGCTTCGAGAACTCCGCGAAGGACGTGACCCGGTTGCACCGGGACGGCCGCAAGGTCATCTGCTACGTCAACGTCGGCGCCTGGGAGGACTTCCGGCCCGACAAGGACGCCTTCCCGCGCTCGCTGCTCGGCGAGGAGAACGGCTGGTCGGGCGAACGCTGGCTGGACATACGGCAGTTGGACGTCCTGCGGCCCCTGATGGAACGCCGCTTCGACATGTGCCGCGACAAGGGCTTCGACGCGGTGGAGCCCGACCTGGTGGAGGGCTACGCCGACGACACGGGCTTCCCGCTCACCGCGCGGGACCAGCTGACCTACAACCGCATGATCGCGGACATCGCCCACGAGCGGGGCCTCGCGGTGGGCCTGAAGAACGACCTGCCCCAGATCCCCGAGCTGCTCGCCGACTTCGACTTCGCGGTCAACGAGGAGTGCGCCCAGTACGACGAATGCGCGCGGCTCTCGCCCTTCATCGAGGCCGGCAAGGCCGTGTTCCACGTGGAGTACACCGAACCCAGGAGCAGCTTCTGCGCGGAGTCCCGCCGACTGAAGCTCTCGTCGATGGTCAAACGACTGGAGCTGGGGGTGTGGCGACAGCCCTGCTGAGGCGACGACAGGGAGAGGCCGGGCGGCGACTCCGACTCCCGTGATGCATTCCTCACCCTGCGTGACCCTTGCGCGGACGCCTGGCACGCGGGCATCGACAGCGGCCCCCTCCCGCGCACCGCCCCCTGACCTCCCCGGCGGATCCCAGCAGGCCCGCGACGCTGTGTCCTCATCAGCACGACCGTGCGTGACCTGGCTGCTTTCCGGGGAACGGGACCGCGCTCGGGGGGCTCGCGGCTCCTATGGTGGAGATCACAGGCAGGCGACGGACGCTGAGGCGGCGACCATGGCGGATACGGCGATCGACTACGCGGCGGTGTTCCAGGCGCTGCCGGGCATGGTGGCGCTGCTGACACCCGAGCTGGTGTACGCGGACGCGAACGAGGAATTCCTGCGGATGTCGGGCCGCACCCGCGAGCAGGTGATCGGCCGGTATCTCTTCGACGTGTTCCCCGACAACCCCGACGACCCGTCCGCCAACGGGATGCGGAACTTGGCGGCCTCGCTGCACCGCGTGGTGGAGACCGGCGAGCGGGACGCGATGGCGCTGCAGCGCTACGACGTGGAGTCGGCGCAGCAGCCGGGGGAGTGGGAGGAGCGGTACTGGAGCCCCGTGAACGCGCCGATCCTCGGCCCCGACGGGAAGGTGGTCCTGCTGATCCACAAGGTGGAGGAGGTCACCGAACTGATCCGGGCCCGCGAGCGCGCCCCCGGCGACCGGGACCGCGTCATGGAGGCCGAGCTCTACACCCGCGCCCGGGAGCTGCAGGAGGTCAACGAACGGCTGCGCGAGGCGCACGCCCACGAACGGGAGGTCGCGCTCGCCCTGCAGAAGGCGATGCTGCCCGCGCCCAACCCGATCGGACACCATCGCGTGGCCGTCCGCTACCAGCCGGCGACGGACGCGCTGAACGTGTGCGGCGACTGGTACGACCTGGTCGACCTGGAGGGCGTCGACCGCATCGGGATCGCCGTCGGCGACGTGGTCGGTCACGGCCTGGCCGCCGCCTGCGTCATGGGCAAACTCCGCAGCGCGCTGAGCGCCGCGTCCCTGGTGGCCGACGGTCCCGCCCAGGCGCTGGACGCGCTCGGCCTGTACGCCCGCTCCGTCGACGGCGCCGAGAACACCACCGCCGTGCAGACCTGCGTCGACTGGGACAGCCACACCATCACCTACAGCAGCGCCGGCCATCTGCCGCCTGCTCTGCTGTGCCGCGACGGCACGGTCGCCTTCCTCGACGGCGCCACCGACCCGCCCCTCGGCGCCCGCCCCGAGCACACCCCCCGCCCCGAGGCCACCCTCGACTTCACCGAGGGCGACACGCTGGTCCTCTACACGGACGGTCTGATCGAACGCCGCGACGAGGACATCGACGTCAGCCTCGGCCGCCTCGCCGAAGCGCTCACCCGTCATCGCCGCTCCACGCCCGAGCTCCTCGCCGACGCCCTCCTCCTCGACCTCCTCCACCACGGCCGCGCCACCGACGACACGGCCCTCGTGATCATTCGGCTGTGAGCGTGATCATTCGGCTGTGAGGAAGTCGGCCACCAGCGTGGCGAACTCGTCCGGGTCGGCCAGGCGGATGCCCAGCGTCTCGGCCTTGGCGCGCTTGGAGCCGGCGTTCTCCCCCGCGACGACCAGGGAGGTCTTCTTGGAGACGCTGGAGGAGGCCCGCCCTCCGGCCCGTTCGATGAGTTCGTTCATCTGGTTGCGGCTGAGCTTCTCCAGGACGCCGGTCATCGCGCCCGTGACCACCACGGCCATCCCGGCGAGCGGCCCGCCCACGGCCGCGGGGCCCTCCTCGGCGTCGGCGGGGTTCTCGTCGGCCGGCGCGGGAGGCGTGGCGCCCGGCTCGGTCATGTTCACCCCGGCCGCCACGAGCTTGTCGATGAGCGGGGCCAGTTCGGCGAGCTCGGCCACGATCGACGGGGCCTTCTCGGTGCCGATGCCCTCGACCCGCTGGATCGCCTCGGCGTCCGCCGCCCGGATGTTGTCCATGGTGGCGAAGTACCGGGCGATACGGCGGGACATGGAACGTCCGGTGCCCCGCACCCCCAGCGCGCACAGCACCCGCGACAACGGCCGCCCCTTGGCCGTCTCCAGCGCGGCGAGAAGGTTGTCGGTGCTGGTCTCCCCCATGCGCTCCAGCCCGAGGAGCTGCTCCCGGGTGAGGGCGAACAGATCAGCGAGGTCGGCCACCAGGCCCGCCTCGACGAGCTGGACGACCCGGGTGTGCCCGAGGCCCTCCACATCGAGCTGGTCGCGGCCGACGGCGTACGACAGGGACGCCACCAGGTGACAGTTGCGGCCGTTCTCGCAGCGCCAGCGCTGTTCGCCGGTGTCGATGCCGGAGCCGCATCTCGGGCACACCTCGGGGAAGACGATCGGCTGTTCGTCGCCGGTGCGCAGATGGGCGACGGGCGCCTCCACGCGCGGGATCACATCACCGGCGCGGTGCACCATGACGTGGTCGCCCAGCCGCAGGTCACGGCGGGTGATGTCGGCCGGGTTGTGCAGGGTGGCGTACGTGATGGTGGAGCCGTCGATCTCGACGGGCTCCAGCACGCCGCGCGGCGCGATGATGCCGGTGCGGCCGACGTTCCACTGCACCTCCAGCAGCCGTGTGATCTTCTCGACGGCGGGCAGCTTGTAGGCGATCGCCCAGCGCGGGGCGCGGGAGCCGGACCCGGCGGCCTGCTGGTCGGCGGCCAGGTCGGCCTTGACGACGATCCCGTCGATCCCGAAGGGCAGTGCGGCCCGCAGCTCGGCGATCTCCTTCACCCGGGCGAGGACCTCCTCGACGGAACCGGCGGTGATGCCGGGTACGGCCGTACCGGCGGTGGTGTTGACCCCCAGTTCGGCGGCCCGGGGCATCAGGTCGCTGTGGGCGAGTTCGGCGAGCCGGGTGGCGTCGGCGGTGTCCGTGCCCGGCAGCGGCAGCAGTCCGTACCCGAAGAACGTCATCGGCACGGTGTAGGCACGCTCCTTGGCGCGCAGGGTGCCCGCCGCGGCGTTGCGCGGGTTCGCGAACGGCTGCCCGCCGTGCGCGGTGCGTATCTCGTTGGCGTGCTCGAACTGGGCGGTGGTCATGAGGACTTCGCCCCGTACCTCCACCGTCACGGGCTCGGCCAGCTCGCCGGGCAGCCCCTCGATGGTGCCGATGGCGTGCGAGACGTCCTCCCCGGCCGTCCCGTCGCCCCGGGTGATCAACCGCGTGAGCCGTCCCTGGGTGTAACGCGCGGCGACCGCCAGCCCGTCGAGCTTGGCCTCCACGCTGAACCGCTCCACGTCGTGCCCGATCCGCCGGGCCAGCGACGCCGTCCACGCGGTGAACTCCTCGCCCGAGAACACGTTGTCCAGGCTCAGCATCGCCACCGTGTGCGGCACGTCCCCCTCGACCGCGCCACCGGCGACCTTGCCGGTGGGGGAGTCGGGCAGTATCCCGTCGGGATGCTCGGCCTCCCACGCCGCGATGCCGCGCACGAGCCGGTCGTAGGTGTCGTCGTCCAGCGCCGACGTACCCCCGGCGTAGTAGGCGGCCGAGGCCCGCACCGCGTCCTCGACGGCCTGTGCGTAGGCGGCGGCATCCACGATCACTGCAGCTGATGTCGTCATGCCCCCATCCTGCCGCCCACCACTGACAATGCCCTTCGCGCCGGGGGAGCGCGGCGGCTCAGCCCTTCGGCTGGGTGAAGCGGATGCTGTTGCCGAACGGGTCACGCAGGCCGCAGTCGATGCCGTAGGGGCGGTCGGTGGGGCCGCGGTCTCCTCGGAGAGCGCCGGCGGCCCCGGCTTCTCCAGGCCTCTGGCGCGAACACCGATCCGAACTCCCGCAGTGCCTGCGGTCGTGCACCGCACGGTCCACTTCCTGGTAGGCCGCGTCAAGGAGGAGGGCGCCGACCTGGTCTCTCAGATCGCCGCCCGGATGATCCCCACCGTGCGCGCCAGATGCGGTTCGGCGCGGTCGGCGCGGTGGGCGACGGCCAGCTCCACGCGTGCGTCGGCCCCCGCCAGGGGCAGGTAGGTGACGCCGTCGAGTGCCAGCGCTGTCACCGGCTCGGGCACGACGGCGACACCCAGCCCGCCGGCCACGAGCGTGACCAGCGTCGAGGTCTCGCCGACCTCGTGGCGGATGTGCGGCTCGACGCCGGCGTCGCGCAGCAGGCCCAGGACGACGTCGTACATCACGGACCGGCGGTCGGCGGAGTGCACGATCAGGTCGGCGCCGGCGAGGTCCGCGGCGCGCAGCTGTTTCCGGCGGGCGAGGGGGTGCTCGACGGGTACGGCGACGACGAGCCGGTCCCGGCGCAGGGTGTGCACGGTGAGGGAGAGGTCGGCCGCGGGAGGGCGCAGCAGCGCCACATCGATCGCGCCGGTGCGCAACGCCTCGACCTGGTCGGGTGCCAGCATCTCGCCGCGGAAGGAGAAGTCGACGCCGGGCAGCTCCTCGGTGAGCCGCCGCGAGAGCGCGGGCAGCAGGCTGTACGTCGCCGAGCCCACGCATCCGATCGCGAGGTGCCCGACCGAACCGGCCGCGACGAGCCGCGCGTGGTGGCCGGCCTCGTCGACGTCGGCGAGGATCGCGCGCGCCCGCTCCAGGTAGGCGCGGCCGGCCTCGGTCACCTCCACACGCCGTGTCGTGCGGTGCAGCAGCTTGACGCCCAGCTCCGCCTCCAGCTGCCGGATCTGCTGGGAGAGCGGGGGCTGGGCCATGTGGAGCCGCTCGGCGGCCCGGCCGAAGTGTCGCTCCTCGGCCACCGCCACGAAGTACCGAAGGTGTCGCAGATCCATATGTGGTCCATATCAATCGGCTTCGATATGCGTACTTCAGAATATCGCTCCCCGGGGCTAGCGTCGCTGCCATGAGTGCTTTCCTCTACGCCGCGACCCGGACGCCGTTCGGCCGCTTCAACGGTGCGCTGGCCGGTGTGCGCCCCGACGACCTCGCCGCCGCCGCGATCACCTCGACGCTCGCCCGGGTGCCCCGCTTCGACCCCGCCGCCATAGACGACGTGGTGTGGGGCAACGCCAACGGCGCCGGCGAGGAGAACCGCAACGTCGGCCGCATGGCCGCGCTCCTCGCCGGTCTCCCGGTGAGCGTCCCCGGCACCACCGTCAACCGTCTGTGCGGCTCGAGCCTCGACGCGGCGATGACGGCCAGCCGCACCATCGAGTCCGGGGATGCCGAGGTGGTGCTGACCGGCGGCGTGGAGTCGATGACGCGTGCGCCGTGGGTGCTGCCCAAGTCGGCCAAACCGTTCCCGGCCGGCGACGTCACCGCCGTCTCGACCACGCTCGGCTGGCGACTGGTCAACCCGCGGATGCCGAAGGAGTGGACGGTGAGCCTCGGAGAAGCCAACGAACAGCTCCACGAGCGCTTCGGGATCTCCCGCGAGCGCCAGGACGAGTTCGCCGCCCGCTCCCACCAACTCGCCCACACTGCCTGGGAGTCCGGCTTCTACGACGACCTGGTGGCACCGGTCGACGGCATCGACCTGACCCGCGACGAGGGCATTCGGCCCGCATCCACCCCCGAGGTGCTGGCGGGGCTCAAGCCGGTCTTCCGCACACCGGATCAGGGCGGCACCATCACCGCGGGCAACGCCAGCCCGCTCAACGACGGTGCCTCGGCGGTGCTGTTGGGCAGTGAGCAGGCGGCGTCCGCGATCGGGGCCGACCCGATCGCCCGTATCGCAGGCCGCGGGGTGATGGCGCTGGAGCCGCAGGCCTTCGGCTACGCCCCGGTCGAGGCCGCGAACCGTGCGCTGTCCAGGGCCGGGATCGGCTGGGACCAGGTCGGTGCGGTCGAACTCAACGAGGCCTTCGCCGTGCAGTCCCTCGCCTGCGTCGACGCCTGGAAGATCGACCCCGGAATCGTCAACCAGAAGGGTGGCGCCATCGCGATCGGCCACCCGCTCGGCGCCTCGGGCGGCCGCATCCTCGCCACGCTGGCCAAGGTGCTGCGCGAGACGCGGCAGCGTTACGGCGTCGCCGCGATCTGCATCGGCGTCGGCCAGGGGCTGGCGGTCGTGCTGGAGAACTGCGACGTCACGGGGGCGGCCCAGTGAGCCGGGCGGAGATCGTCGAGAGCGCCGACGCGGCGGTCGCCGGCATCGAGGACGGGGCGACCATCCTGGTCGGCGGCTTCGGTCTGGCCGGGATGCCGTTCGACCTGATCGACGCGCTCATCAGGCAGGGCGCCAAGGACCTGACGATCGTGTCCAACAACGCCGGCAACGGCGACGTCGGACTGGCCGCGCTGCTGGCCGCCGGCCGGGTGCGCAAGGTGCTGTGCTCCTTCCCGCGCCAGGCCGACTCCTGGGTCTTCGACGGCCTCTACCGCGCCGGGAAGATCGAGCTGGAGGTGGTGCCGCAGGGCAACCTCGCCGAGCGGATGCGCGCGGCCGGTGCCGGCATCGGCGCCTTCTACTGCCCGACCGCGGTCGGCACGCCGCTGGCCGAGGGCAAGGAGGTGCGGGAGATCGACGGCCGGACGTACCTGCTGGAGTACCCCATCAAGGGCGACTACGCGCTGATCGCCGCGCATGTCGCGGACACCATGGGCAACCTCGTCTACCGCAAGACCGCCCGCAACTTCGGACCGGTCATGGCCACGGCCGCGACGACGACGATCGTCCAGGTCGACGAGGTCGTCGAGCCCGGCAAGCTCGACCCCGAGGCCGTCGTCACCCCGTCCATCTACGTCGACCGGGTCGTCCAGGTCGCGGCCCGGCACTACACCGTCCAGGGGGCACGATGACCACCACGTCCACCGATCACCGTCTCTCGATGGACGAACTGGCCGCCGTGATCGCACGCGACATCCCGGCCGGCTCCTTCGTCAACCTCGGCATCGGGCAGCCCACCAAGATCGCCGACCATCTGCCGTCCGGCTCCGGGGTGGTGCTGCACACCGAGAACGGCATGCTCAACATGGGCCCGAAGGCCGAGGGCGACGCGGTCGACCCCGACCTGACCAACGCGGGCAAGGTCCCGGTGACCGAACTGCCGGGAGCGGCGTACTTCCACCACGCCGACTCCTTCGCGATGATGCGCGGCGGGCACCTCGACGTCTGTGTCCTCGGCGCGTACCAGGTCGCCTTCGACGGCGACCTCGCCAACTGGACCACCGGCGGGCCCGACGACATCCCCGCCGTCGGCGGCGCCATGGACCTGGCCATCGGCGCCAAGGACGTCTACGTGATGATGACCCTCTTCACCCGCTCCGGTGAGCCGAAGCTCGTGCCGCGGTGCACCTACCCGCTGACCGGCCTCGGCTGCGTCAGCCGCGTCTACACGGACCACGGCGTCTTCGACGTCGGCACCGAGGGTGTACGGATCCGCGAGACGTACGGCGTCGGCGCCGACGAACTCGCCGGGCGACTCGGCATCACGCCGCTCTAGCGCGCTCCGCGCGGTCCCGAACCTGACGACGGCCTCGGTGCCACCCCAAGGGGGCGGCGCCGAGGCCGTCGACTGTTCGGAGTCGGTTCACACCGATCCGTGGATCCCGCACCGATGGATCAGACCGCCGGCGAGGGAAACGTCGGGTACTCCACCCCGGAGACGTGCTGGACGACGCGGATGACCTGGCAGGAGTAGCCGAACTCGTTGTCGTACCAGAGGTAGAGGATCGCGTTGTCGCCGTCGACCTTGGTGGCGCCGGCGTCGACGATCGAGGCGTGGCGGGAGCCGATGAAGTCGCTGGAGACCGAGTCGGGCGCGTTGGTGAAGTCGATCTGGCGCTTCAGCGGGGAGGTCAGCGAGACGCCCCGGAGGTAGTCGAGGACTTCCTCGCGGTCGGTCTCGCGGCCGAGGCGCAGGCTGAGGATCGCGATGGAGACGTCCGGGACGGGGACGCGGATCGAGCTGCCGGTGATCGGCGCCTTCAGGTCGGGCAGCGCCTTGGCGACGGCCGAGGCGGCACCCGTCTCGGTGATGACCATGTTGAGCGGCGCGGAGCGGCCGCGACGGTCCGACTTGTGGTAGTTGTCCAGCAGGTTCTGGTCGTTGGTGAACGAGTGGACGGTCTCCACGTGACCGCGCAGCACACCGAACTCGTCGTCCATCGCCTTCAACGGCGGCACGATCGCGTTGGTGGTGCAGGACGCGCAGGACAGGATCTGCTCGTCCGGCTTGATCGTGTCGTGGTTGACGCCGTGCACGATGTTCGGGACGTCGCCCTTGCCGGGCGCGGTCAGCACGACCTTGTCGATGCCCGGCCGCAGGTGCTTCGACAGACCCTCACGGTCGCGCCACTTGCCCGTGTTGTCGATGAGGATCGCGTTCTTGATGCCGTACTCGGTGTAGTCGACCTCGGACGGGTCGCCGGCGTAGATCACCTTGATCTCGTTGCCGTTGGCGTTGATCGTGCTGGTCGCCTCGTCGACGGTGATCGTGCCCTGGAACTGGCCGTGGATGGAGTCCCGGCGCAGCAGCGAGGCGCGCTTCACGATATCTTCTGCTGCCCGCCCCCCACCGCCACGCACCACGATGGCGCGCAGCCGCAGCCCGTTGCCCGAGCCGGCCTTCTCGATGAGCAGACGTGCCACGAGGCGACCGATGCGGCCGAAGCCGTAGAGGACGACGTCACGTCCCTCCCCGCCCTCGATCTTGTTGGCGCCGGTGGCACCGGCGACGGCCTCGGCGGTGAACTCCTCGATCGACAGGCCCCGGTCGTCGGCCTGGTAGGCCTCGGCGAGCAGGCCGATGTCGATCTGGGAGGGGCCGAGGTCGAGTGTGGTGAGGGTCCGCAGGAACGGCAGGGTGTCGGTGACCGAGAGCTCCACGCCGGCGATCTGGCGGGCGAACCGGTGGGTCTTCAGGATGCTGACCACCGACTTGTTCACCAGGGAGCGGCTGTGCAGCAGGACTGTGACGTCCCGCTCGCGGTGCAGCTTCCCGATGATCGGGATCATCGATTCCGCGATCTCCTCGCGGTGCTTCCAGACGGTGAACGAGTCATCGTTGAGAGTCACAGGTTTATCTTTCGAGCTAGGCGGCGCTCATATGCTAAACGGTCACCGAAAGGACCACGCCACCGGGGTCCGAGCCCGGTGGCACGGTCCTCGGACGGAGTTCACCGGCTGTTCACGAGACACGCCAGGACACGGCGTAGGGCTGGGCGAACTGGGTGATCCGATGGGCGCGCACGACGACCTCCGCGTCACCGGCGGGGACACCTCTCCAGTTGACCTGCTCGACGTTGTTGACGCGGTCGAAGCCGGCCCCCGTGCCCATGTTGCCGTGGCGCTCCTGACCGCCCGCGCGGACGATCAGATCCAGGTCGTTCTGCAGGGCCGCACCGGGCGGGTCGGTCCACACCAGGGTGACCTTCAGGGTGCGGGCCGCCCCTGAGGGCACCGGCACGCGGAACGAGC
The DNA here is from genome assembly GCF_036322545.1 of Streptomyces sp. SP18BB07. Taxonomy (NCBI): domain Bacteria; kingdom Bacillati; phylum Actinomycetota; class Actinomycetes; order Kitasatosporales; family Streptomycetaceae; genus Streptomyces; species Streptomyces sp. SP18BB07. The sequence continues at coordinate 12,107 of NZ_JAQYWT010000334.1, read as the reverse complement.
GTTCGTCGCCCTGCTCCAACTCCTCCTCGTCGGCGAAACCGGCCCGGTCGTCGTCGCCCGGCAGGACGACGGAACGTTCGAGGTTCACCAGGCCGAAGCCGGAGTTGTTGTTGGGGGACGGGCCGGCCTCGCTGGGGTTGTACTGGCCAGGGAGCTCCTCCGCGCCGTTGATCAGCATGGCCTTCAGGAGTGCCGCGCTGGGGTCGGCTGTGCCGTTCCGCACCAGGGTCTCGCGGAGTACGGCCACACAGCCCGCGACGAGGGGGGTGGCCATGCTGGTGCCGCTGAGGAAGGAGTAGGCCGGGTCCGAGGAGACCCCGAACCGGGAGCCGTCCGGAGCCACCTGGGAACGGGTCGAGAGGATCGACGTGCCGGGGGCGACGACGTCGGGCGCTATCCGGCCCTCCTGGGTCGGCCCGCGGCTGCTGAAGGCCGCCATCCCGGACGGGTTGTCGGCCTGCGGGTCGTCCCGGATCGGATTGACGGGAAAGGCGACGATGCTCAGGTCGCCGTACGTCAGCGGGATGTCCGGGCGTTTGCTCTCGCTGGCGCCGACCGTGATCGTGTTCTTGGCCCCTGCCTGTCCGCTCACCGAGGACTGGTTGATCCGGCCGTCGCGGTCCCGGTCGTGCCCCTTGTTGCCCGCCGAGAAGCAGATGACGAAGTTCTTGTGGTCCCAGACCATCTGGTCGGCCTCGAACGCTCTGCTGTCGTACGGCAGGCTGGGGGACTTCGGCCCCCACGAGTTGGTGTGGATCCTCGCCCCGCGCTGGAACGCGGGCTCGAACAGGTCGCGCAGGTCGGTCGGGACTCCACCGAGGAAGCCGCCGTCGTCGAGGAGCGACTGCAGAATCAGCTTCGCCTCGGGGGCCGTGCCGGTGACGGGGCCGCCCATCGAGGGGGAGTTCCCGTTGCCGAGGACCGACCCCGCGACATGGGTGCCGTGGCCGTCCGGGTCGTCCGTCGCCTGCGAGACCGGGCGGCCGAGGGCGGTCAGTTGCTGGACCCGGCCGGTGAAGGCGGGATGCACGTTCGTCGTGGAGCCGAGGTCGAAGCCGGTGTCGGCCACCGCCACCACTTGCCCCTTGCCCCGGAAGGACGTCCCGTTGAGAGAGATCTTGGCGTGCATCAGCGTCGCGGCGACGCTGTTGTGCAACACCAGCTCCGGGACTTCCTCGACGTGGCGCACCTCGTCCAGCGCGGCGAGTGCGGGGAGATCCGTCTCCTGGACCGTCAGCCGCACCTTGTGGCGGTTGGTCTCGATGCCGTCGGCGGAGGCGCCGACCGCCCGGGCGATCCGGTCCCGTACCTCGCCGTTCGTCGTGTCGATGTCGTCGTGCAACACGACGTCCACGGTGTGCGTGCGGGACGACGTGACCTCGACGGGCTCGGCCAGCAGGGCGAGGGCCGGCTGCAGCCGGTCCGGCCTCAGCGACGGAGCGATCTTGAATCCATCGAGATACACGTCGGCCCACGCGACGAACGGCAGCGCGCGGACCGCCTCCAGGTCCGTGGGCCGGTAGCCGCACAGATACGTGCTCTCCGGAACGTATTCGTGGATCACCACGCCGAGCGCCGCGAGCTGTTCCTTCTCCTCGGCGGTGGGAGGACGCGTGGTCTGCACGAGCAGATAGTTGGACTGTGAGGCGTCCTCCGACACCAGGGACGCGGCGGCGAGTTCGGCGGACTGCGCCAGAGGGTCGACGCTCACGCCGTTGATGGTGATGCGAGCCATGAGGCACTCCTTGGGGGTGAGGGGGCGGTCGGGCGGGTGGTTCAGGGCCAGACGCCGGAAAAGTCGATCTTCTGCGCCCACTCCGGGTGGTCTATCAACGGGTTGCGATCGCCCTGGAGTTCGGCGATGGCGGCGTTGCGATGGCGTTCGTACTCGCTCACCGGCTCGCCGGCGTGCCAGGCCAGCAGCGTGGGCAGCCGGCTCTCGGGGAACTCGGTCCGGACGTCACCGACCAGGCCCGGGTAACGCAGCAGGAAGTACAGGGTGGCGCGGGCCACCGCTCCCTTGCCGGACTCCGGCTCGAAGCCGATCACGCTTCGGTCGGAGCCGACGGGGTCGCGCATCCCGCATTCCTCGCGTTCGACTTCCTGGAAGTTCGGGAAGTCGAAGTAGGCGAAGTTGTTGCGGAAGCTGTTGCACCCGACCTCGCAGGCGAACAGATGGTGGAGGTCCCCACGCATCGGCTCCTTGTGCGCGAACCACGACTGCGGCACCACGTGTTCGCAGTTGAACGGCATCAAGGCCTCCAGCGCGTCGAACTCCGCCTCGAACTCCGCCGGACCCGCCGCGCGTTCCCGCGCGAAGAGTTCCTGAACACGGGCCAGCCGCGCCTCCGCCACGGCCGCGTCCGCCCTGATGAACTCCTCGGGGGCGAAGTCCTTCCCGGAGTAGATGCTGCGGAGCCGGCCGTCCCTGTGCAGGTCGACCCAGGGGTAGACCAGGCGGTTGGGCCGGTACCTGGGCCGGGGGGAGTGGGTGTCCTCCAGCAGTTCGGTGAGCGCGCGGCGCAGAGCCTCCGCGTCGCCGGTGTCGATGCCCGCGTAGTAGGTGTCGCGCGCGACGGCATCGGCCTGGCGGTCGTAGTACGGCCGTTCCCGCCCGAGGCGAAGGCTGATCAGAGCGGCCTCCATGTCCCTCTCGACCGCCGACGCACCGTCCGCAGGCGCGGCCGGGGGCGACGGCGGAGCGGGCGCGAGGAAGGGCGCGGGGGTGGACATCGACGTCACGGGACGGGCCGGCAGGTCGAGTCCGACGCTGATCCTCAGGGGGACGGTGAGGTGGGCGATGCCGTCGGTCACCTGGACGCGGGTGCCGTCGGCGCCGGGCAGTCCCCCCGCCCCGTCCACCGGCGGCGGGGACGGGGCCACGGGCCGAGGGACGCCGACCGGTACCGCGACCGATTCACCGGTCGGCCCGGCGGTGAGCACCTCGTCGCGGAGCCGGGCCGCCGTACCGGTCAGGCTGATCGTGCTCAGCGTGCGCAGTATCCGGCTGATCCGCACCCCTTCGTTGGCCACCCAGGCCACTCGTTCCTCGCCCATCTCCGGTGTCCAGAGGGTGCCGTCGACGCTCAGGGGGCGGCCCTCGGCGTCCGTCTTCGGGACGGCCGAGTGGTGCAGTGCCACGACCTCCCACTGGTCGTTGAGGACCGGCGCACCCGACGAGCCCCGAAGGGTGTCGGTCGTGGAATGCAGGAACCGGTCCAGGATGTCGACGACCTGGTTCTCCCGCAGCGCCACTTGCTTGGGCTCGCCTGCGGGGTGCTGGATGATGTTGACGAACTCCCCGATGACGATCTTGCCCTGCTCCTCGCTGAGGGGCAGGAGGCCGAAGGAGGAGAGGGCTTCGCCTCGCCCTCCGCGCTCGGCCACCGCGACCAGGGTGAAGTCCAGTTCCCGGTCGGTGACGAAGAACCGCTGCGGCTCCAGCTGGAACACCGCCGGTACCAGGGGCCGGCCGTCGACGCCGGCCTGCAGGGCGAACGCGACGGTGCTGCGGCGTGCCTCCTCCTGACTGCGCACCACATGGTTGTTGGTCAGCAGCAGCGAGGGCGAGACCATGAAGCCGGTGCCGTGGCCGCCGCCCGGCCCGCTGAGGGTGATCCGGCCGACCGAGCGGGCCACCAGCGCGCCCTTCTCCAGGAACGCGACCGGAGTGAGGTTGTTGCGCCCGATCAGGCGCTCCAGCCCCAGCATGTCGCTGCCGAAGTGCTCGGGCGGTAGCCGCAAGGTGCTTCCGCTCGTCGTGCGGGGCTCGGTCGGTTCCCGGTCGATGGCCCTGGCCTGGGACCAGTCGGTGCCGAGGCGGTTCAGCCGCTTCTCGACGCGCTCCGGTTCGTCGGCGTACAGCACACCGCGGGTCCGTAGCAGTTCCTGATGGCGCTCCCGCCGCTCGGCCCGGTCCGCGAAGCGGTCCGCGGCCCTCGTCAGCTGTGACAAGTAGCCGGATTCCGTGGGGGAGAAGAGCTCCGCCGTCGTCATGGGTCCGCCTCCCATGTGGAGTTGGTGGGGAGTACGGCGCGCCACGCCACGAGTCGTGTGCTGTGCGACGCCTCGTCGGAGTGGGTTGCCGAGGCGGCCGTGCGCGATGAACGCGGCCGGTGGGAGGGCTCCGTGCGACCACGGACGAGTGTCCGGCCCCGCACGGGAGATCGTGGACCGGCCGTCGCGGCGAAGTCCGGGCGCCTCGCCCCGCGGAGCGTTGCCGGGCACCTGTCTCAACTCCCGGGAGGAGCCGTCGGCTTCATGCGCTACCGGAGTGGTCCCGGCCGCACCTTGTGTGTGCAAGCCCCTCTTCGATCCTGACAGCTAGGGCAAACACGCGCAAAAGGGCGGACAGGCTTCCCGCCGGAGATCATGGCCGGCCACGTGGTTCCGGACCGGGCCCGGCGAACCTTCGCACCCGGCTCAGGCGCCGCCCTCACGCGGCGCGGCGTTCAGCTCGGCGGCGAGACCGGCCGAGTGGTCGGGCGCCGGCGCCGCGAGGCAGGCGTTCCGGTCGAGGGGCCCAGTTCGAGACGGAGCACCGTCCCGGCTTCCGCTCCCGGGTGAGGGAGGCGACGAGCCGGGGCGTGGTCTGCCGTTCCCGCCGGGCCACCACGATCACCACGGGGGCGCGCCGAGGCGGGTGCCGGACGAGGTGGTCGAGGAGTTCCAGGGACACCGGGTCCGCCCGGCTGATTGGGCGCGGTGCGGTGCCGTGGTGCCGGGTCAGTCGCGGCCCGAGCCGCGGTAGAGGTCGATCTCCCCTTCCAGTTCCACGGCGAGGACGGTCGCGTACGGGTCGAGGTCGGCCTCCGCGGGTGCGTCGATCCAGGTCACGCCGGGTACCGCGTCGAGACCGCCGATCACCCGGTGGGCCAGCTCGGTGCCCGTGCCGAGGACGGTGACCTTGCTGACGGGATTGCGCAGCCCCCGGACCGCCACGGACTCACGCGGCACGTCGAAGCACATCAGGTACAGGGTGCGCCGGTCGGCGGAGAGGGTGCTCGGACCGTAGTGGTGCCCGGCGGGCAGCCCGGCGACCGTGCCGTACACGGCGTCGGAGTGCCGCCGGATCCACGCCCCGAGCCCTTCCAGCCGCTCGACCTGCTCGGCGGTGATCGACCCGTCCGCCCTCGGCCCGACGTCCAGCAGCAGGTTGCCGCCCATGCCGATCGTCTCGGCGAAGTAACGCACCAGCTGCCGCACGGACTTGTGGTTGTGGTCCGCGTGCTGGAAGCCCCATGAGTCGTTGATGGTCAGGCACAACTCCCAGGGCCCGTCGGGGGCTTCGAGCGGCACGCCCTGCTCCGGGGTGGCGTAGTCGCCGTACGAGAGCATGCGGGCGTTGAGCACGGTGTCCGGGTTCTCCCTGAGGATCAGCTCGGCCAACTCCCGCATCCGCCACTGCTGTTCGGTGCGCTCCCACTCACCGTCGAACCACAGCAGATCGGGGCGGAACCGCTGGACCAGCTCGCCCACCTGGCCGTCCCGGTAGGCGAGGTAGCGCTCCCAGGCGGCCGGGTCCTCCTCGCCGGGTGCGGCATGGGAGTAGGGGTTGGCGTCGTTGCCGCCGGGGTGTTCGTTGGTCCACTGGTCGATCTCGGGGTGGCGGACACTGGCGTAGTCGGGGTGGTTCCAGTCGGAGTGCGAGTAGTAGAGGCCGACCTTGAGGCCCCGCTCGCGCAGCGCGTCGACGTACCCGGTGATCAGGTCCCGGCCGGCCGGGGTGCGGTGGACGACGCCCAGGTCGCCCAGGGCGGTGTCCCACAGGGCGACGCCGTCGTGGTGGCGTGCCGTGAGCACCGCGTACTTCGCGCCCACCCGGGCGAACAACTCGGCCCAGGCCGCGGGGTCGTACGCGGACGCGGTGAAGCCGTCGAGCTGTTTCATGTACCGCTCGTGCGGCACCTCGCCCCAGTAGAAGGACCAGGACTCCGGCACCCCCTCCACGGCGTAGATGCCGTAGTGGATGAAGATGCCCAGCTTGGCGGCGGGAAACCAGGGTTGCATGGTCATGCGGCCACGCTAGGGGCCCGATCCCGGCGGACGCGTGGGCGCGGGTCACCACTACTGGTCCATTTTCACCGCCGACCCCTTCGGTGCATCGTCGGCGGCGCGACCCCTCACGCAGGACGACAACAGGGCCGACCACACCCTGCCGACCGGCACGACGACCATGAAGGCCGGAAGGGCGATCCGCGGGTGTACGTCCTCGACGGCCCCGGAAAGATCGGCACGGACGAGCCCTGTCCGAAGTGACCTCCGAGGGGCCGCAGCCGCCCTGACCGGGGCCCTCACGCCGCACCGGCCCCTCGCACCCCCTATGCATCGGCCAGGTAGAGGAATGCCCGCCTCCCCGTCGGGTACGCGAGCAGCGCAGCGCCCGGGACGGACGCCGTCCCGGGCGGCCCTTCCGCTACTACCTGGGATCTTCCGATGGACATACCCGCCAATGGCCACCACCCGCCCCAGGCCGCCTCGCCGGCCCAGCAGGCGCTGACCGCGCTCGCCTTCGACACCCATGACACGGCCGCGCTCCACACGCTCGCCGACACCGACGTGCTGATCCCGGTCCCGGACGACGCCGACGAGGCGGCCGTGAACGATCCGACGGCCGTGGCGCTGCCCGTGCTGGAGCAGCCCGGCGGCGAGCAGATCGTGCCCGTCTTCACCTCGGAGCCCGCGATGGCCGAGCTCCTGCCCTATGTGTCGCGCTACCGCCTGGTGCCCCTGGGCGCCCTGGCCTCCCAGTGGCCCGCCGACGCCGACCTCTCCCTCACCATCGACGCCGGCTCCCCGCACGGCCTCACCCTCGACGCCCACGACGTGGGCACCCTGCTCGGAGGCCAGGGGATCTGACCCGCACGGGACCGCTCGCCCGACGGACGAGGGGAGGGCCCGCAGGCGCTCCCACGAGCCCCGAGGGCGGGGTCAGTCCTGCCGCAGCATGCGGGCCAGGACGTCGCGCTGCAGGGGCTGGACCCGGGTGTGCAGCTCGCGGCCCTTGTCCGTCAGGGCGACCCACACCCCGCGCCGGTCCTCCGCGCACACGGACCGCTCCACCAGGCCGTCCTTCTCCAGCCGGCCGATCAGCCGGGACAGCGCGCTCTGGCTGAGGTGGACCTTCTCGGCGATGTTCTGCACCCGGCACAGGTCCCCGGCCGCCGTGGCCGCCGCCAGCCCCGACGCGAGGATGTCGAGCACCTCGAAGTCGCTGGCGCCCAGCCCGTGCGGATGCAGCACGCGATCGATCTCGCACATCGTGCGGGCGTGCACGGACAGGATGTCCCGCCACTGGTCCTCGAGCCGGACACCGGTCGTGTTCGCTGCCATATGTGCACGGTAACAGAGCGCGGAGCGATCGTTGAGTGTGCAACTAGTGCAGCCGCATCGATCGCCTCGGCCCTACTCCGCGACCGTGTCCTGGAGGAGTCCGATCAGGTTGCCGTCCGCGTCCTTCACCGAGGCGATCAGCCGGCCGCCGCCCACGTCATGGACGTCCTCCAGCGTCTGCGCGCCGGCCCCGAGCAGCGCCGCGAGCGCCGTCCGGATGTCGGTGACGTGCCAGTACGGCACCGGCCCCGTCATTCCCTTCGCGTGGCCGTTCGGGTCCAGCCCCACGTCCTGCCCGGCGTCCTTGAAGCCGACGTAGTACGGCGAGTCCGCGTACGGCTCGACCTCCAGCAGGGCACTGAACAGGGCCTTCGCCCGAGCCAGGTCCTTCACGGGGTAGATGACGGTCTTCAGTCCGGCGGTCATGACGCACTCCTTCGCGGTGGTCTGCGGTCCTTGGAATCCGCCTTCACGCTAGGCCGGACCGGCACCGCCGGGCTTCTCCGATCCTGACCGGTTGCCCCCGGGCCGAAAGACGGCTCCGGGCGCAGCCACACCGTGGCCAGCGGGGGCAGGGTCAGACGGACACTGGCCGGCCGCCCGTGCCAGGCGTGCGGCTCGACCTCGACCGGCTGGGAACAGGTGACATCGCTGCCCCCGTAGACGGCCGCGTCCGTGTTCAGCACCTCGCGCCACGCCGCGACGCCGTCCGGCACCCCGAGGCGGTAGTTTTCCCGCACCGCGGGGCTGAAGTGGGAGACGGCCAACAGCGGCGTGCCGTCCGCGGCGAGCCGCAGGAACGCGAAGACGTTGTCCTCGGCGGCGTCCCCACTCACCCACTGGAAGCCGGCCGGGTCCGTGTCCCGCTGCCAGAGGGCGGGCGTGTCACGGTAGACCGTGTTGAGGTCCCGGACGAGGTCCCGCACCCCCCGGTGGTCCGCCTCGGCGCCGTACCCGGGATCGAGCAGCCACCAGTCCGGCCCCTGGGCCTCCACCCACTCCCCGCCCTGGGCGAACTCCTGCCCCATGAAGAGGAGTTGCTTGCCGGGGTGGGCCCACATGAAGCCGAGGTACGCGCGGTGGTTGGCCCGCTGCTGCCACCAGTCGCCCGGCATCTTCGACACCAGCGACCGCTTGCCGTGCACGACCTCGTCGTGGGAGATGGGCAGGACGTAGTTCTCGCTGTACGCGTACACCATCGAGAACGACATCTCGTTGTGGTGGTACTTGCGGTGCACGGGCTCGTGCTCGATGTAGCCCAGCGAGTCGTGCATCCAGCCCATGTTCCACTTCAGCCCGAAGCCCAGCCCGCCGCTGTCGGTCGGGCGGGTCACCCCGTCCCAGGCCGTGGACTCCTCCGCGATGGTCACCACACCCGGCGCCCGCCGGTACACGGTGGCGTTCATCTCCTGGAGGAAGGCGACCGCGTCCAGATCCTCGCGCCCGCCGAACACATTGGGCGACCACTGCCCGGAGTCCCGCGAGTAGTCGAGGTAGAGCATCGAGGCGACCGCGTCCACCCGCAGCCCGTCGACGTGGTACTCCTCGCACCAGTACACGGCGTTCGCCACGAGGAAGTTGCGCACCTCGGTGCGGCCGAAGTCGAACTCGTACGTCCCCCAGTCCGGATGCTCCGCCCGCCGGCTGTCCCCGGGCTCGTACAGCGGCTCCCCGTCGAAGCGGCCGAGCGCCCAGTCGTCCTTCGGGAAGTGCGCGGGCACCCAGTCCACGATCACGCCGATCCCGGCCCGGTGCAGGGCGTCGACGAGGTACTTGAAGTCGTCCGGGGTGCCGAGCCGGGCGGTCGGGGCGTAGAAGCCGGTGACCTGGTAGCCCCAGGAGCCGCTGAACGGGTGCTGGGCGACCGGCATCAACTCGACATGGGTGAACCCCAGATCGGCGACGTACCCGGGCAGCACGTCCGCGAGCTGACGGTACGTCAATCCAGAGCGCCAGGACGGCAGATGGACCTCGTACACCGAGAACGGCGCCTCGTGCACCGGGACGTCACCGCGCCGGGCCATCCACTCCGCGTCGCCCCACGCGTAGTGCCAGGCGTGGACGACGGACGCCGTCGCGGGGGGCACCTCCGCCCGGCGGGCCATCGGGTCGGCCCTGAGCAGCCGCCGGCCGTCGCGCGCGGTGATCTCGAACTTGTAGAGGGCGCCCTCGCCCACCCCCGGCAGGAACAGCTCCCAGACCCCCGAGGAACCGAGGGACCTCATCGGGAACGCCGTCCCGTCCCAGCAGCCGAAGTCCCCGACGACCCGCACCCCCCGGGCGTTCGGCGCCCAGACGGTGAAGCGGGTGCCGGTGACCCCTTGGTGGGTCATCGGCTCGGCCCCGAGCGCCTTCCACAACTGCTCGTGCCGCCCCTCCCGGATCAGATGCAGATCCAGCTCCCCGAGCGCGGGCAGGAAACGGTACGGGTCGTGGACCTCGTGGTCGGTGTCCTCGTACGACACGAACAACGTGTACGCGGGGACGGCGTCGAGCGGCAGGAGGACGGAGAAGAGACCGTCGCCCTCCGAGGCGAGATAGGTGCGCTCGCCCTCGATGACGACGCTCACGGCATGGGCGTACGGGCGCAGGGCCCGCACCGCGATCCCACCGCCCGGCACCGGATGGGCGCCCAGCAGGGCGTGCGGGTCGTGATGTGCGCCTGAGAGCAGCCGTGCACGCTCCTCGGGGGGCAGGGGAGGGGCGGCCACGGTCAGCCGGGGGCCGCGCCGGGGCGGGCCGGCCGACTCGGGGGGCGTGGTGTCACGCAGAGCCACGGCTTCAGTCTCCTCTCACGGCGAGACGCTCGATCGCCGCCATCGGTACGGGGAGCCAGTCGGGTCGGTGCCGGGCCTCGTAGAGGACCTCGTACACGGCCCGGTCCGTCTCGTAGGCACGCAGGAGACCGTGCTTCTCGCGCGGGTCCCAGCCGGCGCGGGCCGCGTAGCCCGCGCAGTACGCCTCCCGGCAGCGGCGCGCCCACTCCGGGCGCCAGGGCCTGCGCTGCCGCGCGGCGTAGTCGAAGGAGCGCAGCATCCCGGCGATGTCCCGCACCGGCGACTGGGTACCGCACCGCTCGGCGAGCGGACGGGACGGCTCGCCCTCGAAGTCGATGACGAACCACTCCGGGCCGGCCCGCAGCACCTGCCCCAGATGCAGATCGCCGTGCACGCGCTGCGCGGGCGGCCCCGCGTCGCAGGCCAGCAGGGCGCGGAAAGCCGTGCGCAGACCGGGGACGTACGGCCGCAGGGCCGGTACGGCGCGCGCGGCGGCGTCGAGTCGTTCGGTCATCGCGGCCGCCGTCCGCGCGTTCTCGCCGGGGGCCCCGGCGGGGAAGGCCGACGCCAGCGCCAGATGCACGTCCGCCGTGGCCCGGCCCAGCTCACGGGCCTGTTCGGTGAAGTCCTGCCCGGCGGCGAGCGCGCCGAGCGCCAGCGTCCAGCCGTCGGAGGCGTCGGGCAGGAACGGCTGCAGCACACCGAGGGTCGCCGGGAACGGATCGGTCGTCCGGAACCAGGCGACCGGCGCCGGCACCCGGCCGCACCCCTGCCCGGCCAGCGCGCCCGGCACCTCCAGATCGGGGTTCACCCCCGGCTGGATGCGCCGGAAGACCTTCAGGATGTACGCGTCCCCGTACACGAGCGAGGAGTTGGACTGCTCGGCGTCCAGCAGCCGGGGCGCCAACCCGGCCGGTACCCGCGCGCCGGGGTCCGCCTCGAAACGCAGGGGGCCCGCCGAGCCGGGATGCCGCAGCCGTTCGAGGAGCACCTCGGCCGACCGGGGGTCGTACAGCGCGTCGTAGACCGTCAGACCGGCCAGCGGTCCTTCGTGCGCCTGCCCGATGAGTGCCCTGGCCAGGCGCGGCACCGGATGCTCACGCACCCCGAGCAGGAGCTGATAGCAGTCGCCGGCCGGGGGAGTACCGCCCGGCGCGGGCACCCCGCCGTGACCGGTGTGGCTCGGCTGACCGGTGTGCACGAGCAGATGCAGGCAGCCCGGATACAGCTCGGTCATCGACAGCAGTGCGAGATCCGTGACCGGCCGGTCCTTGCCGGCGAACCAGCGTTGCCGTGGCAGCCACTCGCGCAACAGCCCCGCCAGCGAGGTCATGAGGCCGGTGGCGACCTCTTCGCCGCTCGGCCGGAGCAGTGCGGATGCGGTCTTCGACATGGTGACGCGTCCTTTCGCCGGCCCGCGCTTCAACGCCCTCGGGCAGCGCGGGAGAGGACTCGGGAGAGCCGGAACCAGTAGAAGCCGTGGCCCGCGAGGGTGAGCAGATAGGGCAGTTCACCGACGGCGGGGAAACGGACGCCGCCGATGAGTTCGACGGGGTGGCGTTCCTCGTAGGCGTGCAGATCGAGCTCGGTGGGCTGCGGGAAGCGCGAGAAGTTGTTCACGCACAGCACCAGATCGTCCTTGTACTCCCTGAGGTACGCCAGCACGGAGGGGTTGGACGAGGGGAGTTCGGTGTAGGTGCCGAGGCCGAAGGCCGGGTTCTGCTTGCGGATCTCGATCATCCGGCGGGTCCAGTGCAGCAGCGAGGAGGGCGACGACATCGACGCCTCGACATTGGTGACCTGGTAGCCGTAGACCGGGTCCATGATCGTCGGCAGGTAGAGACGGCCGGGGTCGCTGGAGGAGAAGCCGGCGTTGCGGTCGGGGGTCCACTGCATGGGGGTGCGGACGGCGTCGCGGTCGCCGAGCCAGATGTTGTCGCCCATGCCGATCTCGTCGCCGTAGTAGAGGATCGGCGAGCCCGGGAGGGAGAGCAGGAG